>CAZNYN010000035.1:0-20671 GCA_964577295.1 uncultured Synergistaceae bacterium
TGCCGGAATTTCTTATCATAGCTGCAAGCCTGTCCGGAGCGGGCAGTGCCAAAGACAGTTTTCTTTCGCCGCTGGCAGCTGCCATGCAAAGCAGAACCCAAGGTATTGTGTAGTCGTCGTTAAAAAATCCGTGGCGTTTGAGCACCCATTCGTATTTGGAGTTATAGCCTTCCGAATCCGCCTCCCCCCCCCGCTTCTCCCATAGTGTGATTATGGTTCTGCGTATCATTTCGGGAAACGATTTTCTTACGTCAAGCAGCACTCCATCTACGTCGAAAATGAGTGCATCCGGAGAAAATGCGGTCAAATAAATTACCTCCTAAAAAATTCTTTTACTGCTGCGGCGCGACTAGTATCTCTTTGCCGAAGCTCTCTTTATACGTTTCGTAAAGTTCTTTTTCTATGCTTGAATCTGTAACTATCATATCTATATTGTCCAGACTGCATACCCTCACAAGGGATACGGCTCCGAATTTGGAACTGTCCGCCGCGACTATTACCTTCTTTGAAATGTTAGCCATTTTTTTATGAACCAAAACTTCTTCCAGACGCTGGTCTGTAATTCCAGCCTTTGCTGAAATCCCGCAGGTTGTCAAAAACATCATATCAAGATTTATTCTGTCAAGCAGAAGAGTAGCCAGCTCTGATACAAAGGAGTGTTCGTCGTAAGTCAGGACTCCGCCCGTGCATATAACAGAGAATCCCTTTTTATTTACAAGCTCGGCTGCCGTGGTGATGGAATTTGTCACAATTGTAAGGTTTTTAAAATTTTGCTTTAAGATTTTTGCTATTTCAAACGATGTAGTTCCTGAGTCCAGCCCGATTGAGCTTCCTTCCCGAACGAGAGACGCCGCTGTTTTTGCGATTTGTTGCTTTTTGTTAATATTCTGCGATTGTCTTAAATCGAATGGGATAAATGCGTTTCTTCCTTTTGAAGCATTTATGAGTTCGTTGGAGCGCGCTCCTCCGTGTATTCTCTTCAAAAGGCCTTCTTTTTCAAGCAGTTCAAAATCTTTTCTTAATGTCTCGCCCGAGACTCCGCATATTTTTTTTAGCTCCGAAGCTCGGACAATTCCAGTTTCGTTAAGTTTTTCTATTATCGCTGAACGTCGTTCTTCTGCTATCATGTCCGAAAATCCTCCATTCATTATTCTGTCAATATTTTAGCTCAGCATAACATAGAATGTCCAAAGAGGCGAGATAAAAGTATGCCTATATTTTGACATAGGTTTCATCAAAACGCAAGATATCAAATATAAACGCAATAAATATCGCAAAAAAAGCCAATAAATCGCTTGACTGTGGAATTGGTTGGCATATAATTGTGGAACAGACATAAAACAAATTGCGAAAGGCGAAAAACTTGAACTATTTTTTTTCTGCAATAAATATATTTGGGGGCTTGGCTCTCTTCTTATACGGAGTAAGGCAGAGCACGGATTTTTTCAGAGAGAATCTGGGGGAAGGTTCGCGTGAGCTTATGGAACGCTGCACAAGCGGCAGCGGGAGGGCTTTCTGCTTCGGAGTTATGCTTTCCGCAGTTACTCAGAGCAGCACCATAGCTACTACTTTTGCCGTAGGCTTTGCGGACAGCGGACTGCTTCCTTTTGCAAGATCCATCGTGGTTATGATGGGTGCGAGCTTAGGAGGAACTTTTGTCTCGTTTCTTTTGAATCTAAATATTTTTACCTTTGCGCCGCTCATATTTGCGTTGGCGTATTTTATAGGTACGGGAACAAAGCGACGTCTCGTGAAATACGTCTGTGGCTTTGTTCAGTCCATCGCAATAATTTTTCTTGGAATGATGATTTTAAGCAGAGGAACATCCGAAATATTTTCCGATTATGGTGTGCGTTCTGCCATAGAGAGTATAGTCGCAAACCCGTGGCTTATAGGATTCTGCGCTTTTTGCTGCGCGGGCATTCTGCAGAGCAGCTCCGCAATAATGGCTCTCGGCATATCAATGGCTGCGGCGGGAGTTCTGCCTTCGCCCTCTGCTCTGCCTGTCGCTTTGGGTGCTCACATAGGTTCTACCGCAATGGTGCTTATGGCAGGTTTTTCGGGAAGAATATCGGCAAAACGCCTTGGGATAATAACTTTTTTCTACAAATTGATAGGAGGCATCCTTTTTCTTGCCGTAATGCTTCCAATACACGGTTTGATGGAGAAGTTTGCAATCTCTGCTGCGGATCAGCTTGTCTACGGACAAATTATAATAGCCTGCTTCAATATAGCTGTCTTTTATCCGTTTCAAGGGCAGCTTGAAAAGTTATCCGTTCTTCTTATCACCGGCAATGAAAGTGATGAGCAGCCCCAGTACATCGATGATGAGATGCTTGCAATTCCGATGATAGCTGTAGAGCTGCTCTCTCGTGAAGTGACAAGGCTGGCCAATATGATGGAAGCGTATTTTCAGATGCTTCTTGAGCCCGAGCTTAGAGACAGAGACCTTTTCGAGCGTCTTCCAGAACAGATTATTTCTTTGTGCAAGAGCTGCCAGGAGTATTGCTACAAAATAAAAATCAGCGGCGAAAACACTAGCCTAAAGGCTCGTTATTCATCAGTCAATTACACAATATCGATTTTACGGGCAATGACAAAGCCCCTATGCATATTACTGACAAAAAGGCTTGCGTCAAAATCCATTCATATAGTAATGGCCGACTGGGCTCAGGAGACACTCTGGGATGAGTGGCGCAGTATGGCGAGGCGCATTATGCGCGCATCGCTCCGCTCTTTTGTCATAGGAGAGCAGGGTGTTATCGCATACGTTAAGCGTCTCGACAAGGAATTTAATTCTTTAAGCGAGCAGGTTATGGCAAAGCTTCAGGCCCAGCAGCATTATGACAGAGACCTTTCGCGCTCTCTTCGTATGATATCGCAGATGCAGGGTTTTTTAAGCATAACGAAGATGCTTGCCGACACGGAACGTTATATTGACGCTTACAGTATGACATTCAGTGAGGAAACGGCTATTGACGAAGGGGTGAGGAAAGATGTTCAGTAACAAACAAGATATTAAAAAACCGCAGTTTGAGACATACCTGTATGAATCTGACAAAAAACGTCTCAAAAAACTGGTCACTGAAATGTCCGAGATGGCAGTGTCAATGCTTCAGGACATAGGACTGGCAGTGCAGAACCGCAGTTTGAAGCTTGCCAACTCTGTCATATATGCCGATGATGCCATTGATATTCTGGAAGAGGAGATAGACCAGGAAAGCCTCTACTCCATAGCAATGCGCCACCCTCTTCATTCCGACCTGAGGTTCGTATATGGAGTAATGAAGATAATAACAGATATAGAGCGCATAGGAGACCAATGCGTTAACATGGCGCATTTGCTCATAAAGCTTCACGACCTTGACAGAACTCTCTCCGATTCTCATGCGGAGATATTTATCAGGCACTCACTTGAAGCTTCTGATATGTTTAAGGCTCTGACGTCCGCCTTTATAGAAGAAAGTGTTGAGATAGCGGATCTTACACGCCAGAGGTGGAAGAGCGTCAGGACTGATATCAATCTGACAATAGACCAAATCACTCAGGAAGTTTTCAGTGAATCCGTGACGGAAAAAGGCTGCGGAAAAGGAGAGAGTATGACAGCCGCTCTCATGCTGATTCACCTTGTCCGTATTTTCGACCACATAATGAACTTTGCCGAGATGCTGAATTTTATAGCCACCGGAGTTTCACCCATAAACTATAAGAGAGGTTTCAGAAAAGGCTCTACCGAATGCTGATTGCTTGAATAAGCAGACATGAGCCAGCTTGCACCTTGAAAATCGAATACCGGTATCCAAAAATATTCCTATTTCTATCAGCCGCACATTATGCCCCCCTATACTTACTGACTTTGTCTCTTGCTGTGCGGCAGGTTCAAAATATCCTCAAATTCCTTAGAAAAGAAACTTTTCAGTATCACAGCTATCTTAAGGGATAAAACGTCGTTGTTGTTGTGCATATCCATGCCGCTGAGCTGTTTTATCCTGTCCAGTCTGTAATAGAGGCTGTTTCTGTGGATTGAAAGTCTATTTGCGACCTCACTTTGCATGAACGGAGTTTTCAGCCATTCCTGCATTGTTTTTTCCAGGTCGTCAGTCCAGTCGTTGGATTCATAAAGCGGAGCTACCGTCTTTTTCAGATAACGTTTCGCCTGAGTCCATTTAAGAGAAAACAGCAGGTTTTCGAGGACGAAGTCTTCGATATAGTAGACTTGCTCACCGGGATATGCCAATTTGCCTATGCTGAGAGCATTCCATGCACTGTCGACGGAATCTTTTATCTCGGCTATGTTTTCGACTACATAGCCAACACCGAAAACAGCCGAGATATTCATGTTTTTTATATCGGATGCGGTCTTTTCGGCACACCGCAAAATATTATGCCTAATTTCCGCATCCGACAGTCCGTCCGCTCCGGCGATTATCAGAAATTTATCGGAGGTGATATTTGTAACGATATTTTTGCAGCCCTCCACATTATCTCTGAGCAGTCTAAGAATAGAATTTTTAAATATTTGAACATTAAGTTCCGCAGACCCTGCACTGTTTTCCTCGGACATAAAGCCACCGACGATTTTTTCAAACTCTATGATATCTATTATGACTGCGATTTTTCTTCCTGTTAAAGAATATCCAAGCTCGTTCGCCCTTGAATAAAGAATCGTATCGTGTCCCTCTCTTTGGTCAAATGCAAGTATCTGATCGATCAAGTTTGATACGGCACTCTCTCTGAGATAAGAATAATTCTGAAGAGCTTTTTCTCTTACGAGAAGTTCTATTTCTTTTTGAACAAAGCGCCCGAATTTTTCTACAAGAGCGGGTTCTCCCGTTATACCTGCCGAGCCGATGATTTCATTCTCTATCTGTATCGGCAGACAGACCCCCTGCTTAATTCCAATGGCTCCAGCCTCTGCTTCGTTCATAGATTCGGGAAGCCCTCTGCTCATCACGGTGATTGAGTGGGAGTGGAGAGAGCCAAGGCGTTTTGAGTCACTTGCTGCAATAACAATTCCGCTCTTGTCCGTTATCAGAATGTCGTAATTGATTATGGCTTGTACGTTGTCTACGATAGTCTGGGCATAATTCTTGAGGATGGTTTGGAGCATCTGCATCATGTGGGGCATGTTTATCACTCCTCCAAAGTTTTATGCTTCTTTAGCGCAAAGTATAATTCCAGCCCATTATTCAGTCAAATGCACTAAGGCAAAGCGATGAATGCTTTTTTATTTCTGTCCTACATACGATAGAAAACTGCCGCAAAAACAGTATACTGTTTCATACAAAGCCCACTTAGTAAATGCACTTCAAATATAAAATAGGATTATCAGATAATTTTCCGGAGAATTGTCTGATAAGAATTTTGTGAGTGTGTTTATGGTGCAGCAAAACAGCGGTTTTCTTAGTTTTTCAGTATGAAGCAGCATTTGATTTTGCATTGGATAATGAGGAGGAATTATTCTATGTCGAATAAAAAGATTGCAATATTAGGCGGCGGTAACGGCGGTCACGCAATGGCTGCAGATTTTACGCTAAAAGGACATATTGTTAATTTCTATGAAATGCCCAAATTTAAATCCAAGATACAAAAGGTTTTCGACACAGAAACCATTGACTGCATGGGTGAAATTAAAGGGCCCGTAAAGCTCAATATGGTCACGGACGATATAGGTAAAGCTATTGAAGGGGCTGACTATATTTGTATTATAACCCCGGCTTTTGCCCATGCGGACTACGCCGAGCTTCTTAAAGACAAGGTAAAGAAAGACCAGATAATAGTTACTTTCCCTGGAGCTTTTGCGGCTCTGCAGCTTCGCAAAGTATTCGGAGATAAGGACTGCCCCGTTCTTGCCGACGTAAATAACCTGCCTTATGATACACGCATAACAGGCCCCGGAAAAATTGAAATATACGGAAGAAACGCAGTGAATATCGCATTTTTGCCCGCAAGCGCCGGGGATGCTCTCATCGATCAAATGAGAGAAGATCTGTTCCCGTTTGAGAAAGTTTACAACGATGTACTTGAATGCGGTCTTTCTATTGTTAATCCGGCATGGCACACCGGCCCCTGCCTTCTTTCCGTAACATCGATCGAACATCCTCTGTTTGATTTTTATGTTTATGAACACGGCTGGACTCCTTCCGCCTGTAAACTCAATATAGTGCTTGACAAGGAACGCAAAGCCGTAGGACAGGAACTCGGCTATCACCTTCGTCCGATGGAGGACTTCAGCGGAATGCCCGATGGCTTTAACTGGAGGCAGCTTTATGCGGCCGGTCACGGTTCAATATCCCTTACTCCGATTCAGGGCCCCAACAGTATTTTCGACCGTTATCTGACAGAAGATGCTCCTTTCGGGCTAGTGCCTTGGACAGAGATTGCAAAAATCCTCGGAGTTCCCATGTCCATGACTAATTCCTGCATAGATATTTATAACGTAATTCATGAGACAGATTGGCGCAGAAAAGGCCTTACCGCGGAAATGATGGGCATTGACGGTATGACTAAAAATCAGCTTATCAAGTATATCCGCACTGGCAGCAAGAATTAGATGTGCAGATAAATAGACAAAGTCAATTACATCAAAGGGGGCATGTAAAATGAAGAGAATGATGCAATTTGTCACAGCAGTAATGTTTATAGCGTTTTTAGGAGTTTGCATTACACCAGCTTTCTGCAGCGCGAAAACATATCGTCTCGCTACGCACTACAATACTCAGCATCCAGGCTATGCTGCGCTTCAGAGAATTGTAAAGGATATTGACACAAAGACAAATGGCAACATTAAGATTAAAATTTACCCATCAAGTCAGCTTGGAGACTATACCGTAACATACGAGGATTTGATGAAAGGTGCTGTTGATTTTGCATTGATTCCAATCCCAAGCGAATTTAATCCTAAGCTTGAGATGAATTTTATTCCCTATCTTGCAAAATCATATAACGACCTGCCGAAAGTTTTCGGCCCACAGTCGTACTTCTTTAAGAATTACGGAGCTGTTCACGCAAAGCAGGATGTAAAGTTGCTTGGCATGTATGTTGAGGGACTTATAGGCATAGCTTTTTCAAAAATGCCTCCAAAATATGAAGATCCAAAAGCTGCCAAGGGGCTGAGAGTTCGCGCCCCGGCAATAGAAATTTACAACCTCGTTGTTGAGGATATGGGCTTTAACGCTACTACAATTCCATACGCCGACCTTTACAGTGCGCTTCAGACAGGCGTTGTGGACGGAGCTATCGGACTTACACCCCAGCTTGCTTACTCCGATTTCAGAGATATTATAAAGTATTACATTCCTTATAATATTTTCGCCGAAAACATCGGTTTTCTTATGAGTAAGAAGTCTTTTGACAAACTCTCTCCCAAAAATAAGAAGATTGTAGAAGAAGCCTTCATGAAGGAAGCGCTTAACAGCTACAAAGTTGCAGGAAAGCTTGACGCCGAGGCAATGGAAGGGCTCAAGAAGTACGGAGTTAAAATAGTGCCTCTGACAGACAAGCAGCTCGCAGCTTATGCGGAACTGGTAAAAGCAAAGACATGGCCTAAGCTTACAAAGAACATCGGTAAGGACACGCTGGATCAGCTCGTTAACTCTGTAAAGTAATATATTCGGAGAGCGGAGTGCTGATGCCAGGAGGCGTTGCACCCCGCCTTTCATTTAAGAGGTGAAGATTATGGAAACTGTTCATTCTTTACGCGATACAGCTTTTTGGAAAATGCTTGTCAAGGCAATGAGGTTTGTAATGATTGTGTGCAGCGCCACTACTACCGGGTGTATATTGGCAGCTGTATTTATTAGATATGTATTGAAAGGCAACTTCTACGGTTCGGATGAGATTATTTTAATTTTCGCCTTCTGGCTGTACTTTATCGGAGCCGCCTACGGAAGCTACGAGAACAGCCATATAAAGGCCGATTTGCTGAATATGTATATAAAGAACATGCACTATAAAGACATGGTCAACCTTGCGGCTCAGACATTGACGACCGCAGTTAACGGAGTTCTGCTTTTTTGGGCTTTCGAATTTATGCTTTGGGCCATTGAGAAGAACCCTTTGACAACTGCATTAAAGATTCCGATTCTCATTCCGAGAGCAGCGATATTTGTGGGACTCTCTTTAATGCTCTTTTATCACGCTTACTATCTGTTCACTAATTTCCGATGCTTTAAGAGATTTGGCTACTTTTCTGTCCCGGGCGATGGAGATTACCTCTCCAAGGATTATAAAGACAGAGACCCTGCCTGTACGATACCTACCAAAAGCGAGCTGGAAGCTCTTAAAGCGGCCGAGTAATACGGATAGAGGACGGAGGTAAATACATGGAATTTGTTGCGATAGGAATAGGAATACTGATTTTGTGCCTCGTCATAGGCATGCCGATACCATTTTCATTTGCGTCTATGTTTATCTGGCTTGCCTTTTCTTTGGATTATCAAACAGACTTCTTGCTTTCGGCTGGCTATACCCAGCTGAATTCGATAGTCCTGCTAGCTATCCCGCTATTTATACTTGCCGGCGGGATAATGGAGAAAAGCAAAATAGGAGCTGCGCTTATAGGAGTTGTAGAGGCTTTTACGGGGCATATGAAGAGCAGCCTCGGAATGATTGCGGTCGTAGCGTGCGCAATATTCGGCTCAATTTCAGGCTCCGCCTCGGCTACTCTGTCATGTATAGGGACAATGATGGAGCCGCGCATGACAGCGGCGGGCTATGACAAGGGTTACACCGCATCTCTTCTTGCCGCCGCCTGCCCTTTGGGACTTTTGATTCCTCCGAGCTCAGCTCAAATACTTTATGCATGGTCAAGCAATCAGTCTGTTCTTGCATGTTTTCTCTCAACAGTAGGACCGGGAATACTGCTTACTATACTGCTTTGCATAACAAACGCTGTCATGGTCAGGCATATGAATCTGAAGGTTGTTCCGAAACAGACAGGGGAAGAGTGGAGACATAACGCAGTTAAAAACTTTAAATACGGCATTCCTGCGCTTATTATGCCTGTAATCATTCTCGGAAGCATTTACGGCGGAGTTATGACTCCGACAGAGGCAGCTGCTACATCTGTACTTTATGCGATACCGGTAGGAATTTACTTTTACAAGGGGCTGACATACAGCGATTTACGAGGAGCTGTTGTCGATACCTCCTGTACGACAGGGGTCATAATGGTCATGTTCTTCATGGTCATGATAATGAGCCGTCTGCTTGTTATGGAGGATGTTCCTCAGAGAATAGCTGATGCATTGCTGAGTATCACCGATAATAAGCTGCTTATACTGCTTCTTGTAAATATTTTCATGGTAATTATAGGAATGATTATGGATGACGTGAGCGGAATACTGCTCTGCACGCCCATACTTCTTCCTGTCGTTACTGCTCTCGGAGTTCACCCTATTCACTTTGCGGCTATCTTGGGAGTTAACCTTGGTATGGGCAATATAACGCCTCCCACCGCTCCTATGCTCTACCTGAGCGGACGTATCTGCAATGCGAAGATAAATAAGATGCTGAGCCCGATAATGATATTGATTATATTCGCGTATATTCCCACTCTGTTGGTCACCACTTTTTGGCCGGCACTTTCACTTACACTGCCGAAAATGGTGCTGCCTAAAATATTTGGAATGTGAGGACTCATGATTTTAAAAACAAAACTTTTCGGACATGTTTATGCTTTTAAAGACGTTAAGGATGTACTCGGCAAAGCTAATGAAGAGCGTTCCGGGGACAGGCTGATAGGCGTCTGCGCAGAGAGTTCGATGGAGAGGGTGGCGGCCAAGCAGGTGCTTGCTGCCCTCTCCGTGGCTGATCTCAGGAATAACCCCGCCGTTCCGTATGAAAAAGACGAGGTTACGAGGATTGACCAGGACATGGTCAATGAGACTATATACGGCGAAATTAAAAATCTTACGATAGGCGAGCTGAGGGAGTGGATACTTTCCGATGAAGCCACGCCCGAGAGTATCCGCCGTGCAAGCCGCGGCCTGACATCCGAGGTTGTTGCCGGAGTTGCCAAGATTATGTCAAATATGGATCTGATGATGGGGGCACGCAAAGTGCGCGTGGTAACTCACTGCAATACGACTTTGGGTGAGCCCGGGACGATAGGGATACGCCTTCAGCCTAACCACCCCACGGACGAGCTTGAGGGAATAACGGCATCCATATATGAAGGTCTTTCGTACGGTGCGGGCGATGCCGTGATAGGCATTAATCCCGTCGATGATACCGTGGATAATATCATAGCTATTCTGAATCGCTTTGAGGAAATTAAAAATAAGTTCGGAATACCTACTCAGACCTGCGCTCTGGCTCATATCACTACTCAGATGGAAGCTGTCAGACGCGGCGCGCCCGCCGACCTTTTCTTTCAAAGCATAGCGGGCAGTGAGAAGGGGAATAGGGCTTTCGGCATAAGCATGGCTTTAATGGATGACGCATTGGCATTGCTCCGTGAGAAGGGCACTGCAAACGGCCCGAATCTCATGTATATGGAGACCGGACAGGGTGCTGAAACTTCGGCAGATGCCAATTTCGGCGTTGATCAAGTGACGATGGAGGCGCGCTGCTACGCCTTTGCAAAGAGGTATTCGCCTTTCCTCGTCAACACTGTCGTAGGTTTTATAGGGCCAGAATATCTTTACAACAGCAAGCAGGTCATAAGGGCAGGGCTTGAGGATCATTTTATGGGAAAGCTGACAGGGCTTCCCATGGGCTGTGACGCATGCTACACGAACCACATGGAGGCAGACCAGAATGATGTCGAAAATCTTGCCGTACTGCTTTCCGCGGCGGGATGCAACTATTTCATGGGCATACCTCATGGAGATGATGTGATGCTTAATTATCAGACAACAGGTTTTCACGAGGCCGCCACAATAAGAGCTCTCCTAAACGCGCATCCCGTTCCCGATTTTGAAAAATGGCTGGAAAAAATGGGAATTTGGGCGGACGGAAAGCTTACGAAGCGCGCGGGCGACGCGTCTATCTTCATGTAACGAGGATGATTTTACATGGCTGTTGATAAAAAAGAACTCAGAGGATTAATAGAGAGCGTAATAAAAGAGATGCTCGACAAGGAGACGCATATTGAACGGAATGTGTCTGTTTACGACGAGGATACGCTGCCCGACATGTCTTTGATAAATATCGCCGAAAAAATTTATGTGCCTAATCCGGCGAAGCCCGAGCAGCTAAGAAACATGAAAGCCGCTACTCCGGCAAGAATAGGTGTGGGGCGCACTGGGACAAGGTACAAGACAGAGACAATGCTGCGATTCCTTGCAGACCATGCCGCGGCGCGCGACGCGGTACACAAGGAAATGCCAGAGAGACTTGTCTCCGCGATGAATCTTCCCGTTGTGCAGACAGAATGCCGCGACAAGGATGAGTATCTGACAAGGCCCGATCTTGGCAGAAAACTCACGGCTGAATCGCGCGAAGCAGTAAAGAAACTTAACGGTGCTTCCCAAGTGCTTGTACTTTTCGCAGACGGGCTTTCCGCTGCGGCGATAGACGCAAACGGAGAAGATACATATATGAGCCTGACTGCAGGGCTTAAAAACCGTGGCATATCAGTAGGAACTCCTTTTCTTGTCAAATACGGAAGAGTTCCCATAGAGGATGAAATTGCTGAACTGACAGGTGCGGAAGTCGTAGTCCTGCTTGTCGGGGAACGCCCCGGCCTTGCGACAGCGGAAAGCATGTCTGCCTACATGGCCTACCGCGCTTCTGTCGGTATGGATGAGTCCAGACGCACTGTTGTCTCAAACATTCATAAAAACGGAACACCCTCAGTTGAGGCGGGAGCATATATTGCGGATATCGTTTCGATAATGCTGGAAAAAAAGTGCAGCGGCATAGAGCTTAGGCTGTAGGGGAAAAATATGAAAGGGGATCCCGTAAAGACAAAAGTACTCTCCGCAAAAGTCATACCCAATGTTGACACTGCTCTTGCCGCAAGATTGGGGCTTTTTGACGGAGAAAGAAGTATAGGGCTTGTTACTGCGGACTGCGACGATGTGACATATGTAGCATTGGACGAGGCCACAAAGAAGGCGGCTGTGCGTGTTGTATATGCAAAATCGATGTATGCGGGAGCTTCGAACGCCAGCACCAAGCTTGCCGGAGAAATTATCGGAGTAATTGCGGGAAGCGATCCCGAAGAGGTAAAGAGCGGACTCTGCGCCCTTATAGACTATGCGGAGAACAGAGCGGCTTTTGTTTCTGCCAACGAGGATGATTCCATAGTCTACTTTGCTCACTGCGTCTCACGTCCCGGAAGCTATCTTTCGGAGATGGCGGGTACGCAGGGAGAGGCGATAGCGTATCTGATAGCTCCGCCAGAAGAGGCGATTGTCGGACTTGACGCGGCTCTCAAATCGGCAGACGTGCGTATGGCCATGTTTTACGGGCCTCCGTCAGAGACAAACTTTTCGGGCGGACTGCTCGCAGGTTCTCAGGCGTCATGCAAAGCAGCGTGCGAAGCTTTTGCGATGGCGGTTTGCGAAGTAGCCGCATCGCCGAGAGACTGCTGATTTTATAAATATGAATACAAAGGCTTTGTGGGCTGAAATAGTGGCCAAGCCATGAGAATAAATACAGGGGAGATGAAAATAGAATATGGAACTCAGGGATAAAGATTTGCTCTCAATACAGGAATCAAGAGATCTTGTAGAAAAGGCTGCGGCCGCGCAGAAAATTTTCAGCTCCTTTTCTCAAGAGCAGGTTAACTCTGTGGTTAAAGCCATATCAAAAGAGGCTTCAGCCCACGCAGAGGAGCTTGGCAAGCTTGCTCATGAGGAAACAGGCTTTGGAAAGTGGCAGGACAAAACTCTCAAAAACAAATTCGCAGCGGAGAATGTTTACGAAGCTGTCAAAGATATGAAGACGGTCGGAGTTATAAGCGAGGACAAAGAGAACAAAGTTATAAATATCGCAGTCCCTGTAGGGGTAGTTGCCGCTCTTGTGCCGTCAACAAATCCGACCTCGACAGTTATATACAAGGCGATGATATGTCTTAAAGGAGGCAATGCCGTAATTTTTTCTCCTCACCCGTCTGCCATACGCTCTATAAAGGAAGCCGTGCGCATTGTAAAAGAAGCGGCGGAATCGGCGGGAGCTCCGTCAGGACTTATATCCTGTGCTGAATCTCCCTCTATTGAGGGGACAGATGCCCTAATCAAAAATAAAAAGACAAATCTCATACTTGCGACAGGCGGACCCGCCATGGTTCACGCGGCTTACAGTTCGGGAACTCCTGCGCTTGGAGTAGGGCCCGGAAACGCGCCCGCTTATATAGAAAGATCAGCGGACATAAAGAAGGCGGTCGAGAGGATAATAGCTAGCAAAACTTTCGACAACAGCACAATATGCGCATCGGAGCAGTCTGTAGTTACGGAGTCATGCATAAAGGATAAAGTCATGGAAGAATTCCGCGCACAGGGCGGCTACTTTCTGACCCCCGAAGAATCCGAGCGCGTGGGCGCAATACTTATGAACTCAAGAGGTGCAATGAATGCGAAAATTGTCGGGAAACCCGCAGACTATGTTGCACGTTTTGCGGGAATAACAATTCCCGACGGTACAAAGGTTCTTCTGTCGGAGCAGACTCAGGTCGGCATGTCCTACCCGTTCTCGCGGGAAAAACTTACGACTGTGCTCGGTTTTTACGTGGAAGAAAACTGGGAGCGCGCCTGCGAACGCTGCATAGAACTGCTTGAAAACGAGGGAGTCGGGCACACTATGTCGCTTCACAGCACAGACGAAAAAGTCATCATGGAGTTTGGACTCAAAAAACCTGTCTCCCGTGTCCTAGTCAATACATCCTCGTCTCTCGGAGGAGTAGGCGGTCTGACAGGACTATTTCCCGCTCTCACCTTAGGCTGCGGAGCTGCAGGCGGTTCTGCCACATCCGACAATGTAAGCCCAATGCACCTGATAAACATAAGAAGAATTGCATACGGTCTGAAAGATATATCGGACCTGCGCGCATCTGTTCCTACCGAGGAAAAAGCGCAAAGCACCATGCCTGCTAAGCAGAACAACGGACATACAGAAACAGCAAAACCGAAAGTTTCCGATGAAACAATAGAGAGACTTGTTGAAGCAGTGCTCAGCCGAATAGAAAAAAAGTTTTGACAGTGACGTCAGAAACAAAAAGTAACATACAAAACCCAAGGAGGAGATTCAAATGGCAGAAGTAATAGCAGCTCTCGGAATGGTTGAAACAAAGGGGCTTGTCGGCGCGATAGAAGCGGCTGACGCAATGGTAAAAGCGGCAAACGTCTATCTTATCGGCAAAGTTCATGTAGGCGGAGGACTTGTAACAGTAATGGTAAGAGGTGATGTAGGCGCTGTCAAAGCTGCCACAGACGCGGGATCGGCAGCAGCATCGCGCGTAGGCGAGCTTGTATCAGTCCATGTCATACCGCGTCCGCACGGAGATGTAGAGAACATCCTTCCACACATCGAAAGGGAAATGTAACAGGGGTAAGGCGTTTTGAACAAAGACGCTTTAATAAAAAAACTGGCGGACGAAGTTGCAGCACGTCTGCCGGAAACTCTGCCTATACCGGTGGAGGCCTCCGGCAGACATGTGCACTTAACTCAGGCTGCCGTTGAAAAACTCTTCGGAGCCGGACATAAATTGACTTTTAAGAGGGAGCTATCTCAACCGGGACAGTTCCTCTGCGAAGAGAGAGTTACATTAAAAGGGCCTAAGGGCGAAATTAAAAACGCCGCAGTCTTAGGCCCCGTCAGAAAGAGCATTCAAATAGAGCTTTCTCTCACGGATGCGGCAGCTTTGGGAGTCCCATCCCCTCTGAGAGAGTCGGGGGATACTAAGTCGAGCTCTCCGATTACTCTTACTGCGGGAGAAAATAAGATGGATGCCGAAGAAGGAGCTATAGTGGCTCTCCGCCACCTCCACATCACTCCGCACGATGCCCGACTGCTGAAGGTAAGCGACGGAGAGCATGTATGCGTGCGGGTAAACGGAGCGCGTCCCGTTATTTTTGAGGACGTCCTTGTCCGTGAAAGCGAAAGCTACAGCACTGCAATACATCTTGATTTTGACGAAGCGAACGCATGCGGTTATTCAAAAGGAACTACCGCAAACATAGTAAAGCATTAGCCATACAATAAAGCAGCAATGCTTTGTCGGAAAGTAGGCGCATATCGATGACGGAAAATGAACTTGCCGGCGTTATTGCCGAAAGAGTCATGAAGATACTGAACGAGAGAGAGAACCAAAGCTCCTCACGTTCCGACGAACCGGGAAAAAAGCGGCTGCTCATAATGACCGGCCGCTGCGGCTCGCTCGGAGAAGAGGCTTTAAAAGCTCTGAACGATAAATATATGTGCACTGTTCAGAATCGCGAGGATGCCTATGCTTTTGCTCTCACGGCACGGGATTTTGACCTTCTGCTTATAGCCGAGCTCTCCGAAGGACAGCTTGCCTCGGCGGCTCTTGGCATTCCTTACGGAGCGGAAGCCCGCCCCATAGTTGATGCTTTGATTGCGGGGCACCAAGTATTTATCCTCGAAAACGGAATAATGTTCAGGCAAAACGGATGTGTGTCACATGAGCTGAAAAAACTCTACGAAGAATATCTGAAAAAGCTCTACTTGTTTGGAGCGAAGCCGATACGCGAAGCAGATATTATAAACATTGAAAGCACTTCCGAAGAACCTGTGCAGAATGTAAGCTCCGTACACGCCTGTCCCTCTCTGCGTGTGATGACGGAAGAAGACGCAAAAAAACTGCTTTCAAAGTGTGAAAAATGCGAAAAAATCATAGTTTCACAGAAAACAATCATTACGCCTCTTGCCGCGGACTTCATACTCCACAGAGGCGCAGTTGTGGAAAGAGTCTGAGGAAAGGAGGCAGGGTCTTGATAATAGCCAAAGTCATAGGAAATATATGGGCGACAAAAAAGGATGAAAGCTTGGAAGGGCTGAAATTTTTTGTAGTCAGACAGATAGGCGCGCCTGATGCCAAAGCCATTGTAGCAGTGGATGGGGGTGTCGGAGCAGGAATAGGCGACGATGTACTTGTGACCCAGGGAAGTTCTGCTCGTATGATATACGCGAAAGAACACCGTGAGAGGCCTGTTGATGCCGTCATAGTAGGAGTTATCGATTCCCTCGAAGTCGACAGAGAACAGTGGACAAACTGAGATGGCGGACGTTTTTGACAAAAAAACAGTGAACGGTGCTGTCGCAGCCATAATTAAGGAAACACTTGCATCTCTCGGAGATGACTATGCATGCAAAGAAGAGCCCGATAAAGCGACGCATATTTCAAAAAAAACTTCTCTTATAACGGAAAGCGACGTAAGAGAAGCATATGAATTGTGCCGCGGCGCAATGAAAGAGTTCCGTATCGCCGGAGGAACTATAATAACTCCCGCCGCAAAGGAATTTCTGCTGGATAGGAAGGTAAGGCTTATTGCTTCTCAAAGCCGCACAAATGCAAAATTTAAAGACACAAGCGGGCGCGGCTATGATAAAAAACCGGAACATATGACACACTTGCATGGAGCTCTGCTTGTTCCGAAAGATCATCCGAGAATCGTGCTGCGCGGCCGTCTGGACAGCCTTCAGTCAAAAATTATAGAGACTCAGGTTCTTGCCGTGCGGTGTGACGCCGCGGATCTTGCGGAAGAGCTTCAGTCCGCGCTGGACTATGTCCGCATGCTGCTGAGATCGGAGGTTACGGAAGAGCCTATGAGGGATTGCAGGATAAACGGAATGACGCTTGAAGAAATACATATCCGCTCTCACAACCCGCAGAAATATTACGGCACTCCCCACGTAATGATAGATTATTCGATGGGCGAATGTGCTGCAGCTCTTAACTCTCTTCGGACACTTACACGCGAAACGGAAATATCTGCATTTCGCGCTTTTTACGGTGAAGAGAGTGAGACTGCGGAACGCACGGATATTATCGAAGCTCTGAATCGTCTGAGCAGCTATTTTTACATAATGATATTGGCTCATCTCCCGAAAAACTGCATAGTTAAGCCGAGCGGCATATAGGACGGAAAATTGAAAGAGACTCTAAAAAGTGTCGGAATAGATATAGGGACAACGACAACGCAGCTTGTTTTCAGCCGTATAGAAATAGAAAACAAGAACGGAGCGTTTGCCGTTCCGCGCTTTGTCATAACAAAACGCGAAGTTTTCTACAGAAGCAAAATATATTTTACGCCTCTTATCGGCAATGACCTTATCGACGGAGACGAAGTGCGAAAAATTGTTGTCCTTGAATATCAAAAAGCAGGCGTTTCATCGGAAGAAATCGGAGTCGGCGCTGTCATAATCACGGGAGAGACTGCCAGAAAAGAGAATGCGAAAAGACTTCTTCACAGCCTCAGCGACTACATCGGAGACTTTGTCGTAGCTACCGCGGGTTCTGATCTTGAAAGTGCGATAGCAGCCCAAGGATCGGGAGCGGCATCCTTCTCTAAAGAGAAAAACTGCACCGCAGCTAATTTTGACATTGGCGGAGGGACAACAAACATAGCGCTTTTTGAAAACGGAACCCTTAAAGACACAACTTGCCTTGATATCGGCGGCAGACTTGTCAGAGTGGAGCCGGCAGATATGAGAATACTGTATATGGCTCCCAAAATAGAGGCGCTTGCCTCGCGCATGGGACTCTCTCTGCGTACGGGAGAAAAAGCCGAGACGGCGGAACTGCGCAGGCTGGCAAGGAGAATGGCTTCATTTATAGACGAAATAACATCCTTCGTACCTGAAAGTGAAGAGCTGGCAGGATTTATAACTTCTCACAGACTGAGCGGAGAGGCTAAGATAGACAATGCAGTATTTTCGGGCGGAGTTGCGGACTGCATATACGGAGAGTACGAAGAGAAAGAACTTTTCAAATTCGGGGACATCGGCATATTGCTGGGGCAATCCGTAAGAGAGTGCTCCGTTTTCAGAAATATAAAGACATTGAAAGCGCGCGAGACTATAAACGCAACCGTGATAGGAGCGGGCAGCTACACCGTCGGAGTCAGCGGCAGTACGATAAATTACTCTAACGAAGAAATATTCCCCCTTAAAAATATACCTGTCATAAAAGCCCAGTATGGGTTCAAAGCGGAGCGGGGTGAAGCTGAGAGAATGCTTGCACGCAAAGCAGAAATGTTCATGGAAGACGGGCACATGGAGCAGGCAGCAGTCGGGCTAAAAGGCATAAAATCACCGTCATATTCCGAACTATCGGAGCTTGCAGACTACCTAGTAAAAGGGCTGGAAAATGCGATAGAGCAATGGGACACATTGATAATAGTTCTTGAAGAGGACATGGGAAAAGCTCTCGGCAACAGACTTTCGGAAATTATCAAAAAGAAAATAAAAATCGTCAGTATAGACGGAATCTCGGTCGGAGACGGCGATTATATAGATATAGGAAGACCGATGGCAGGCGGCAGAGTAATACCTGTCGTCGTAAAAACCCTGATATTCGGAGCATAGAGGTGACGTTATGGAACTTACGGAAAAAATAAAAGAGGCCGGAATAGTCGGGGCGGGCGGAGCGGGGTTTCCCTCGCATATAAAACTTGCGGCAAAACCTGAATACATAATAGTAAATGGAGCCGAATGCGAGCCTCTGCTGCGTGTCGACAGACAAATCGGAGCACTTTATGCAAAAGAGCTTCTTACAGCTCTCTCCTTTTTAGCAAAAGAGATGGGAGCGGAGCATGCCGTATACGCTCTGAAGCAAAAATATCATGAAGCTGTATCGGCATTGTCGTCGGGAATCAAAAACTTTCCGTCTGTCTCGCTTCACCTTCTGCCAAATGTATATCCTGCCGGGGACGAACAAGTTCTGGTATACGAAGTTACAGGGCGTATTGTCCCGGAAGGCGGTATTCCTCTTGCAGTAAAGTGCGTCGTCATTAACACAGAGACACTACTTAACATTTACGGAGCAATTTTCAAAGGCGAGGCTGTCACAGAAAAATACATCACAGTCACCGGAGCGGTAAAAAATCCGGCGACGGTAAAAGTTCCGCTCGGGGTTTCATTTACGGAAGTTATATCCCTATGCGGCGGGGCTTCTGTAAGAGACTTCGCTGTTATTGACGGCGGCCCCATGATGGGAAAACTTGTCGAAGCGGAATCTTCCGTTGTCACAAAAACAACGAAAGGGATTATCGTCCTACCCTCCGACCATCCTCTTATATCTTCCAAGGCAAAAAAAATGGACGCAATGATGAAACTTGTAAAAAGCGCCTGCTGCCACTGTATGTTATGTACGGAAGTATGTCCGCGTGCGCTTTTGGGGCACACTCTGCATCCCGATAAAATAATGAGAATAGCATCATATGGAGATGTCTGTGATAACTCGGCCGATATAACCGAAGCATTTCTCTGCTGCGAGTGCGGTCTCTGTGAACAGGCGTGCATAATGGGGCTCCAGCCTTGGAAACTAAATAAAGAACTCAAATCGAAACTTGCGGCTAAGGGCATAAAAAACCCAAGACACGAAGCACCGGCCTCAGCTCATCCATTCCGCGAATACAGAAAATTTCCCATTCCTAAACTTACACGCATGCTGGGGCTTGCCGCTTACGACAGAGATGCCCCGTATGATGAAAAGCTGACTGCAAAACCAATATTTGTCACGCTTTTGCTTAAACAGTCAGCGGGAGCTCCCTCAAAACCTGTAATATCCGAAGGCGACACAGTCTCCGCGGGTGACATAATAGCGGAAATACAGGAGAATTCTCTTGGCAGTACCCTGCATGCTTCGGTATCAGGAACAGTTGAATCGATAACAGACATGGCAATCCGCATAAAATTACAGGAGGTCTGCAAATGAACAGAGCTATAGGACTTGTAGAACTGAAATCCGTTCCCATAGGCATAGAGACTGCGGACGCTATGCTCAAAGCGGGAGAAGTATCTCTCGTTACGGCAAATCCAGTATGTCCGGGCAAATACATAATAATCATCACAGGTGACGTTGCCGCTGTAAAAAGCGCTGTAAGCGCAGGCGAATCCACAGGCGGCGTTATGCTTATAGAGTCACAAGTTATCCCTAATGTTCATGAGGACGTATGCCCAGCAATTACCGGCACCGCGTCATATGAAAAAATACAGGCGCTTGGCGGTATCGAATCCATGAGCGCGCTTGAATCCATAATTGCAGGAGACATAATAGCAAAAGCGGCACAGGTAGACCTTGTTGAAATACGTGTCGCACGCGGCCTCGGAGGCAAGAGCTACGTACTCTTCACAGGAGATACAGGCTCTGTAACACAGGCTCTATCCGCTTGTATCTCGGAACTTGGTGAGAGCGGCTCAATCACAAGCTCTATGGTAATACCCAACCCGCACCCGGAACTGATTCCTTTTATATAGCAATAACACAAATGTCAAATTCTCTTCCATATTCAGAAAAATAAGCTATATATAAAGCAGAATCGTTTTCTAAAATTCTTCTGATATTTTAAAAATTTTTAGTAATTTAAAGATCAGGCAGGAGTGCCCTTTTGTTCGGCTGCTCCTGCCTGATTTCCGTTATCTTCTGCGCTTCGGCAGCGACTGTCTGCCGCTGCGGCCATACAAAATAAGGGCAGATTGACATAGCAGAGGCAGTCCGCTTTTTGCATACTTGATAGCATCCTCGGAACAATTTTAGCTC
>CAZNYN010000036.1:0-20569 GCA_964577295.1 uncultured Synergistaceae bacterium
GTTTGCCAACTGCTCGCCCATTGTCCTGCGCTGATTCCTGATTTATTATTCTAAATTTTCTCTCTCATATAACCCACACTCTGCTATATTTGCGTAATCTATTTTCATGGGTTATTATAGTCGGCACAGCAAAAATACCGGAAATTGAGAACCGGCGCGTCCTTGGGAGTGCTGTTTTGCGATTTTTCTAAAGAAAGTGGGAATGTAAATGCCGATTAAGATACCTGACGGCCTGCCGGCTGAACATATTCTGAGCAGTGAGAATATTTTTGTTATGCATGAGGTGCGTGCCGCGAAGCAGGATATTCGCCCTCTGCAGGTGGCTCTGCTCAATCTGATGCCTACAAAGGTCGTGACTGAGACTCAGTTCGCCCGTCTGCTCGGCAACAGTCCTCTGCAGGTGGAGCTTACTCTGCTGCAGACTGCCACTTATGAATCAAAGAATACAAGCAAAGAGCATCTTCTTTCTTTTTACAATACTTTTGACGAAGTGAAGTACAGGAAGTTTGACGGACTTGTCATTACAGGCGCTCCTGTCGAGCAGATGGATTTTACTGACGTCGAATATTGGGATGAGCTCTGTTCTATTATGGAGTGGAGCAAGACTCACGTGTACAGCACGATGCATATATGCTGGGGCGCTCAGGCTGCACTTTACTACCACTACGGGGTCAAAAAATATCCTCTTGATGAGAAGCTCTTCGGAGTTTTCAGACACGATATCGAATATAAAAATTCTATGCTTTTCCGAGGCTTTGACGATGCTTTTATGGCTCCGCATTCGCGCCATACTACGGTAAAGCGCAGCGATATAGAGTGTGTTCCCGAACTGCAGATACTTGCTTCGTCCGATGAAGCGGGTGTCTATGCCGTGAAGACGGAAAAGGGAAAGCAGTTCTTTGTTATGGGACATTCTGAGTATGACTCTGACACACTTGCGAAAGAGTATCTGAGGGACAAGAACGCGGGGCTTCCAATCGATGTTCCGAAAAATTATTACCCGGACAATGATGACTCGCGCGAACCTTTCGTATCTTGGAGGAGCAGCGCGAACCTTATGTTTATGAATTGGCTCAACTATTTCGTCTACCAGAACACCCCGTTTGAGCTTGAAGCAATCGGAACGGGACACGAGGACGATTGGCTCACAGAGAGATAAATTTACAGCCGCCGATTCCCTGATGAATCGGCGGCTGTTTTATTTTGTCGTTTTGTAAAAGGCGAGCCTATTTCAGCATTTCCGCAACTGTTTTTGCTACTTCCGCCGGGTCGGCGCTGCCGCGGGCGTCGCGCATTACAAGCCCTTGGAGGAATTTCGCTTTGGCGCCTTTTTTGTCCGCGCCCGAACGCACAGTCTCCACAGCTTCGGGCTGTTCGGCAAAGACTTTGGCTATTACCGCCTCAAGAGCCGCACCGGTAAGTCTGCCTCCGGATGCGCCGCACTTTTTGAGCGCTTCTTCGAGGGATATTTTGTCGCCGAGCATTGCCGCTATTACGTCTTTGGCCTGTGTGTTGGAGACTTCTTTCTTCTCCGTTTTCGCAATCAGTTTGCCGAGCTCTTCCGCTTTTATCGGGAAGTTCTTTATGTCTGTGCCGCTTTCGTTGAGTATTCTCTGAATTTCTGTCTTTATCCAGTTTGCGGTCTTTGCGGGGGATGCTCCGGCTTTGATGCAATCTTCGCAGTAGTCTCCCATCTCTCTCTGTTCCGTGAGCTGTATGCTGTCCTCAAGGGATAATCCGTATTGGCTTACGAATCTGTCCCTCTTGTCCCAGGGCATTTCGGGAAGATTTTTGCGGACTTTTTCAACATACTCCGGTTTTGCCTCTATCGGGGCAAGGTCCATCTCAAGGTAGTAGCGGTAGTCTCTCGCTCCCTCTTTGCTTCTCATGGAGCGAGTGACGCCCGATGCGTCGTCCCACATTCTTGTCTCCTGAACGAGTGTTCCGCCATCGTCAAGGACTCTGTTCTGGCGCGCTATTTCGTATTCCAAGGCTCTTTCTATGGATTTCAGCGAGTTTATGTTCTTTAGCTCGACTCTTGTTCCGAGACTTCCGTCGGGGTTTGACAAGGATACGTTTACGTCAACTCTGAGAGAGCCTGATTCCATTTCTCCGTCGGAGACTTCGAGATATCTTGCGAGCTGTCTTATCTGCATGACGTAAGCTACAGCCTCCGCCGCGGAGTTCATGTCAGGCATTGAGACTATTTCGGAAAGGGGCATTCCGCCTCTGTTGTAGTCTACGAAGGAGTATGATGCACCTGCAAGACGTCCGTCGGCAGTCGGGTGGACAAGTTTGCCGGCGTCTTCCTCAAGGTGGAGGTGGTCTAAGTGAACGCGTTTTGTCTTGCCGTCCGCTATTATGTCAAGATATCCGCCCTGAGCTATGGCATGCTCGTATTGAGTGACCTGGTAGGCTTTCGGCAGGTCTGCGTAGAAGTAGTGCTTTCTGTGGAAGCGTGTGTTGTCTTTTATGTCGCAGTGCAGTCCTAGTCCCATTCTTACTGCCAAGGATACCGCATGTTCGTTGAGCACTGGCAGTGTCCCAGGGACTGCGAGGCATACCGGGCAGACATTTGTATTCGGTGTCGCTCCTATGTAGTCCGTTGAGCAGGAGCAGAATATTTTGCTCTTTGTCTTTAGCTGAAGATGTATTTCAAGTCCTATTACAACTTGTCTTTTCATTTTAGCAGCCTCCTTCCGACTCAAGCTCTGCGACCTGCGGAGCTCCAGCCGCTTTTTCTATTGCCGCCGCTATCGATATGAGGGCATCGTCGCCGAATCTTGGCCCCAAGAGCTGAACGTTTGCAGGCAGTCCTTCTTCGGTGAATCCTGTATTAAGGCTTATGCTGGGGAGACCCGCAAGGTTGGCTATCGTTGAGAATGCGTCTCCCAGGTAGATTCTGACAGGATCTTCTTCGACAAGGCCTTTTTTGTAGGCCAATGCGGGAGATATCGGCATTATAAGAGCGTCGGCTCCCTTGAACATTGCGGCAAGTTCATCGGCTATCATCTGGCGCACTCTTGTGGCAGGGACATAGTAGTTATCGTAGAAGCCCCGTGTCAAAATACATGTACCTATGAGTATTCTGTGGCGGACTTCTTTGCCGAAGCCCTGATTGCGGCTCTTTTTATACATTTCGGAGAGGTTTTTGCCGTCGGCGTGGTATCCGTAGCGCATTCCGTCGTAGCAGGCAAGCTTTGAGCTTGCGTCGCCGAGAGCCGCCATGTAGTAGCATGCGACGCTGAACTTTTTCGTCACGGGAAGTTCCGCGCTTACTATTTCCGCTCCCGCCTCACGGCAAAATTCTGCCGCCTTGTCTATCGCATCGGCAAGAGGCTTGTCTATGCTGTTTTTATCAAAGCCTCCGAGAATGGCTATTTTTTTGCCTTTCAAGTCTGTTTTCGAGAGTGAATCCGTAAATGAGGGTCTGTCGTATCCGTCACAGGTGCTGTCGTTGGGGTCGGCCTTTGCCATAACGTCCATGAGGAGAGCTATGTCTTCCATGTCTCTTGCTATAGGCCCTACCTGGTCGAGCGACGATGCGTATGCGACTATTCCGTAGCGGCTGATCTGACCGTAGGACGGCTTCATTCCCTGCACTCCGCAGAAGGCCGAGGGCTGGCGCACGGAGCCTCCTGTGTCGCTTCCCAATGCCACGGGGCAGAAACCGGCAGCCACGGCAGCCGCGCTTCCGCCGGAGCTTCCGCCGGGGACTCGGGACATGTCGCGCGGGTTGGAGGTCGGGCCGAAGATTGAGCTCTCAGTTGTGCTTCCCATTGCAAATTCATCCATGTTGGTTTTGCCCATGAGAACCGCGCCGGCTTCTTTCATAAGCTTGACCGCTGTGGCGTCATAGCGCGGAACCCAGCCTTTGAGCATTTTGCTGCAGCAGGTGGTCTCCACTCCGTCAGTGCAGAAGTTGTCTTTTGCCAAGAAGGGCACGCCGGACAATACTCCGGGGTTTTCTCCCAAGGCAATTTTAGCGTCTATCGCACGAGCGTCTCTAAGTGCATCTTCTTCGCAGAGAGTAACTATGGAGTTAATTTTGCCGTCATGTTTTTTGATGCGTGCAAGGTGCGCATTGAGGACTTCTTCGGCGCTCCATTTTTTTGAAAGAACGCCCGAAGCTATTTCGTGAGCGGAAAGTTTGCAGAAATCCATAATTTACTCCTCCTCGCTCTCGGAATCGTCTTCTTTGGCTATTATGCGCGGCACTTTGAAGAAGTCTCCGTCTCTTACCGGCGCCTGAGCCAAAAATTCATCTCGCCCGCTCCAAAGTATCGGCTCGTCGTTTCTGCGTTCCGGCGCTTTTTTTATGTCCCATTCAAAAGGTTCGACGTTTTCATGGTCCAGTTCCTGCATCTCGTCGCACATGCGAAGGACTGCGTTTACACGGTCAAGCACCTGAGGAAATTCTTCCTCGGGAAGCCCTATCCTGGAAAGGGAGAGAACTTCTCTTAACCGTTCATCATCAACTACCATTTTTTTTATCATGATGAATTCCTCCTTAAACTTTAAACTTCGCTGTTATCTTCAAGCATTTTTATGAAAGATTCTTCATCCACTATCGGAACTCCGAGAGACTGAGCCTTTATATATTTGCTGCCCGGCTTTCCTCCCGATACCACATAGCTTGTTTTTTTGCTTACGGAATCAGAAGTTTGACCTCCGAGGAGCTTTATCTTTTCCGATGCTTCCTGCCTTGTCATTGACGAAAGTTCGCCTGTCAGGACGAATTTAAGTCCTTCAAAGGGCAGTCCCTCTCTTTGAATGCTCTCTTTTGCCGCGAAGTTGACTCCAGCCTCTTTTAAGCGTTCTATGACTTTGGCATTGTGAGGTTCGCAAAAGAAGGAGTGAAGCGACTCGGCGACTATAGGGCCTATTCCGTCCGTCAGTTCAAGCTCAGCCACGTTATCGACCGAGGTATGCTGAAGCCTCTCCATAGAGCGGAAGCGCTCCGCCAAGTCCTCAGCCGTCTTTTCTCCGACATTGCGTATTCCGAGAGCGTTTATGAGAGCGGAAAGGGGTCTCTCTTTGGATTTTCTTATGGATTCCACTATATTCTGAGCCGATTTCTCGCCCATGCGCTCCATAGGTACGAGAATATCCTCTGTCAAGCAGTAGAGGTCGGCAACATTGGCTACCCTGCCGCTTTCCACAAGCTGTGCCACTATTTTATCTCCAAGCCCTCTTATGTCCATAGCCGCGCGCGAAGCGAAGTGCGCTATTCCTTCTTTTATCTGAGCGGGACAGGATTTGTTGGGACACTTTACCGCGGCTTCTCCGTGAAAACGCTCTGCTTTTGAGCCGCACACAGGGCATATGTCAGGTATTATGTATGGTGCGGAGCCTTCTTTGCGCATGGACGGCTCTATTTTTACTACTTCGGGTATTATCTCTCCCGCTTTGCGCACCCAAGCCATGTCGCCTATTCTGATGTCTTTTCTGTCGATATCATCTTGATTGTGCAGATTGGCGCGCTGAACTGTCGTACCCGACAGGTGAACAGGTTCAAGCACTGCCGTAGGTGTAAGAGTTCCCGTTCTGCCTACTGTTATCTCAATGTCTTTTATCAGAGTAAGTTTTTCCTCAGGCGGAAATTTGTAGGCTATAGCCCATCTCGGAGCTTTGGACGTGGCTCCCAGCAGATCTCTTGCCAATATGTCGTCAAGCTTAACGACTACTCCGTCTGTGTCTATCATGTGTCTGAAACGTTCCTCGGTCCAGACATCAAGATATGATTCTATATCTTCCTGCGAGACGCACAGTTTTTCCGCGCCCTGCACGGGAAGTCCCCATTCACGGAGCTTGTTTAGGGCTTCGTGCTGAGTTTTTATTCCGTGTCTTTCGGGTTCCATTATCTGGTACAGGTATATATTAAGATTTCTTGAAGCCGTAACTTTTGAATCAAGCTGTCTGATGCTGCCTGCCGCGGCGTTTCTGGGGTTGGCAAAGAGGGGCTCTCCCGCTTCTTCTCTTGCTTCGTTCAAGGAGGCGAAGCTCTTTTTGTCCATGCAAATTTCTCCGCGGACTTCAAGTGTCCCGTCTGTTATACCTTTTAGACGCAGAGGCATTGTCTTTATTGTACGCAGGTTTGCTGTTACGTCCTCTCCGACCTTGCCGTCTCCTCTTGTCGCTCCGCTTTTGAAAATTCCGTCTTCATATATAAGAGATACGGCAAGCCCGTCTATTTTGGGTTCGCATAGGACAACTGCATCACCGCTGCCCAGAGACGATGAGAGTTTTGTATAGAATGACCGGAGTTCCTCTCTGTTGAGGGCGTTGTCGAGGCTCATCATGGGTATTTCGTGAGACACCTTTGAAAAGCCCTCTCTGACCGAGCCTCCGACTCTGTGTGTAGGCGAGTCGGATGTCAAAAGTTCAGGGTACTCTTTTTCTATATTGATAAGTTCGCGCAGAAGTGTGTCATATTCAAAATCGCTTATTTCCGGGCTGTCTTGAACGTAGTAAAGCTCCGCGTGGCGATTTAACTCCGCGCGAAGCTCTTCTGCTCTTTTCTTCAGACTTTCGGGTGCGGCCATTGCTAATCCTTTGGCTTCATAGTCGGGAAGAGTATGACGTCTCTTATGCTCTTTGAATTTGTCAGAAGCATTACTGTTCTGTCCATGCCTATTCCCATTCCGCCCGTCGGGGGCAGGCCGTATTCAAGAGCGTTGATGAAGTCCTCGTCGAACGGGTGAGATTCATCGTCTCCCTCGGCCTTCTTCTTAGCCTGGTCAAGGAATCTCTCTCTCTGGTCGAGAGGGTCGTTAAGCTCGCTGAATGCGTTTGCAAATTCCCAGCCGTTGATGAAGAGTTCAAATCTGTCGGTAATATCGGGGTTCTCTTTGTTGCGCTTTGAGAGAGGCGATATTACTGTCGGATGCCCAATTACAAATGTCGGCTGTATGAGTTTGTCTTCGACATATTCTTCAAAGAAGAGAGGAAGTATGTCGTAGCGTCCGTCTGAGGGCTTGACTTCAAGTCCGCGCAGAGCGGCCTGTCTTCTGGCTTCTTCGTCTGTTATGGAGGCAAAGTCGATGCCGACATGCTCTTCCACAAGTTCCGTCATTGTTGCGCGGCGGAAGGGCGGGTTCAAGTCAATTTCCGTTCCCTGGTAGTCGATGACTCTGCTCTCTCCGACTGCGTCGGCGCATGCTACGAGTATCTCCTCGGCAAGGTTCATCATGTCAACATAGTTCGCATAGGGCCAGTAGACTTCAAGAGTAGAGAACTCGGGGTTGTGGCGCTGATCCATTCCCTCGTTGCGGAACTGAGCTCCTATTTCGTAGACTCTGCCGAGCATTCCAACGACAAGGCGCTTGAGGTAGAGCTCTGTGGCTATACGCATGTACATGTCGATATCAAGGGTATTGTGGTGAGTGATGAAGGGACGCGCATTTGCTCCTCCCGCTATTGTGGAGAGAATAGGAGTCTGAACTTCCAAAGATCCGTGAGAGTCAAGCACTCTGCGGAAGGTCTGGAATATCTTTGTCCTCTTGCGGAAGGTATCGCGGACTTCGGGGTTGGCTATCATGTCGGCATAGCGCTGACGGTAGCGGACTTCCATATCTTTAAGTCCGTGCCACTTTTCGGGCATTGGGCGCAGAGCCTTTGAAAGAAGGGTGAAGTCTTTGACTGATATTGTGAGCTCGCCCCTCTGTGTACGGAAGGGAACGCCTATAATTCCGAGGAAATCGCCCGCGTCAATCCATTTTTTGAAGAAGGTATATTTCTCCTCGCCGAGCACGTCAAACTGGAAGCAGAGCTGAAGCCTTGTATCCTCGTCCTCAAAGGTCGCAAAGGCTGTCTTTCCGTGGCGGCGCAGTACCATAACCCTGCCTGCCGTCTGTATTTCGTCCTGCGCCCACTCTTCGTCTTTCAGTGAGTCGTAGTGCTCTTTAACATAGCCGAGTGTGCATTTAACTTCCCAGTGATCCTGCTGGAATGGGTCATAGCCCTCTTCCGTGCGAAGCCTCATCAGCTTGTCCTTGCGCTGACGGAAAATTTCCTCCTCGGGCATTATGTTCTTCTGCTGTGCCTGACCTTCATTCATCATATCCTCTGCCAACTAAACCACGTCCCCTTGTTGTTTTATGTAATTTTGCGAAGGAGTTTCACATTATGCGAAATTCCTTCTGTTTTACTCAATTTTTGCCGTCGGTCGTCCTTAAAAGCACGGCCCTTTCTCGCCTATTACTCCCCTTGGGAAATTCTCTTTTGTAAGTTCCAGTTCGGGCATGGACGGAACGTCCTTCCAGTTTATCAGAAGTTCCTCCATCTCCTGCCACGTGCGAGCCATAGCACCGCGTCTTCTTAGCTGAGCCGCTCCCGGAAATCCCTTAAAAAGAGCCGCAAGCATCCTCCGCGCTATCATAAGAGCAAGAGACTCGCATTCAGCTTTGCAAATATTCCTGCCAAGCTCTCTGAGAAGGCGCGACTGCAGCTCCGAGTCGGGCTCCGTGAAGATATCGGGAATATCTCCGCCCATCGCTTTAAGTGTCTTGGGGATTATAAATACATCCCTCAATATTCCGCGCCCAGCCAAAACTGCGGAACAGCCCCTATCTATGTAGTCGGCGAAATCGGAGGGTTCGTAGCAGTCTCCGCTGCCTCCTATCATTCCGGGAAATCGCGAGGCTATTGCCTCCACCGCGTCTCTTGAAGCACGCCCTTCATATCTCTGCACCGGAGTTCTTCCGTGGACAAAGATGAAATCCGCACCGGCTTCAAAGAGTATTTCGCAGAATCGTATTGTGTCAATATCGTTCCACTCCGGCATTATTCTTACTTTTGACCAGACAGGCAGTCCCAGAGGCTTTAATATTTTCATCATAGCCGCCGCTTCCGCCGTGTCTTCCATGAGCTTTGAGCCGCTTCCCTTTTTTGTAACTTTTGGCATAGGGCATGCCATGTTTATCTCTATTCCGTCAAACTTGCGTATAGAAAGAGCGACTTCCGCTCCTTTTATAATCTCTTCTGCCTTAGGGCCGAAAAGCTGCAGCACTACAGGGTGTTCCGACTCGTCTCCGTTTAAGAGTTCCTTTGTCTTTCTGCCTCTGTGGCAAAGCCCTACGGCACTTACCATTTCTGTATGTACAAGCCCCGCTCCCAAATCTTTATAAAATTTGCGCAGAGAGCCGAAGGTTATTCCGGCAAGTGGTGCGAGCCATATCGGATTGTTTACCGTTATTCCGCCGATTTTCCTTGGATAGCCCGGAACAGTGTTGTTTTTAATGCTGATTTCGCATGATTCTATTTCCTGCAAAACGTCAAAACCTTTCCTGCGCGTATTTATCTGTTTTTATCGTAAAGTATCCTCAGTCCGTCAAGTGTAAGCCACTGGTCTGCCTCTTTGATTATTTCGGAGTACTCGGTCATAATCTGGGCGTGCCCGCCAGTGGCGACGACTCTGCACTCTCCGCCCAGCTCGCGGAAGACACCTCGCAGGAGAGTATCCACCATCCCTGCCGTTCCGTAGACTATGCCTGACTGTATGGCTTCCGTAGTGTCAACACCTATGTAGTGTCCGGGAGCTTCGAGGGCTATCTGGGGCAGTTTTGCTGTACGGGAGAAGAGAGATTCCATACCAAGCTCCATACCCGGAGATATCGTGCCTCCTATGTATGATCCGTCGGAAGCAATGACATCAAGAGTTATGGCTGTGCCCAAATCTACTATCACAAGAGGCGCTCCGTATTTACTGATGCCTGCCACTGCATTCAGCAGTCTGTCCGCTCCGAGACCTGACGGGTTGTTAATTTTTATCGTGAGCCCTGTGTCTAAATTCGTCGTCACTTTTTTTACAGGTACTTTTATATACTCTCTGACACCCTGCATGAACATTTCGTCGAGAGACGGAACAACACTGGCATACATTGCCGCTTTTATATCATTTCTGTTTATCGAATATGATTCCAGCAGCCCCTGTATCATAAACCCGACTTCGTCAACCGTCTGTCTTTTTGACGTGAGACGCCAGTGCTGCAGAAGTTTCTCGCCTTTGTATATGCCCATTACGGTGTTTGTATTTCCTACATCCAGTACAAGAAGCATCTATATTATCCTCCGTCAAAAGATTTCCCGCATTTTTAAAATTCCGTGTCAAAGCAGGAAGCGCCTTTTTCTTTTCAGATATAAATCGAACATCTTATCTATTTTACAACATTTATGCAAAAAATAGGAGAAGCAGTGTAAAAAGTGAGGCAATCGGAATTATTCTCTTATAAGGAGCTCCAGAAGCAAATAGCGACGCGGAAAGGAATACAAAAATCCCCATCACTGTCATCTGATAGGTGTTAACCGCACTCCATGGGAGAATAGATGTCAGAAATTCCGAAAGCACAGCCCATAAAACAAGTATGCTTTCCATAACCCAAGCCACGAAAGCTCCGCCCTGAATGTGCAACAAAGCAGGCAGAGATGCCGCTATGACACAGGGAAATATAAAGGAAAAGAGCGGAACTGCAATGATGTTTATAAAGATACCGGCAATCGGTACTTCCTTAAACACAGCAGCCACTATCGGGGCAGTTACAAACCATACCAGCACCGAGGCCGCAATGAGGGCTGTCTTGTGCTCTCTTCTTACGGACAAGAATGACGACAGGAACAACGATGCCGTAACGGAGAGCTGCCAGCCGACATCGAAAAAATACCACGGATTCCAAAGCAGCATGAGAAGCGCCGCGGCGGAGACGCTGTTAAATGCCGTTGACGGTTTGCCTAGGGCAAGCCCCAAAAGGTATATCTGCACCATTATTCCCGCTCTGATTCCTCCCGCAGGCAGTCCCGCAAAGATTAAATAGAGCCACATGATAATAGATACGGATAAAAATTTTATAAAGCCCTTTTTAAAGAATAGGGAGAGCATGAATACCAGCACACCGACATGAAAGCCCGATACGGAAAGCAGGTGTACCGTCCCCGCACTTCTGTGCAGAGCAGCAAGCTCTTTGTCGCTTTCCCCTACTGTCAGAGCCAGCATGTAGCCCGCCATGTGCTTTGGCAGAGTCTCGGTTATGCGTGAGCGTACCGCGGATTTCCAAAGGTAAATTCCCGAAGGAGGCGAAATTTCCTTTATCTCAAACGGCACAAGCTTTGCGGCTGCGGATTTTCCCCTCCAGAAGAGGTATTCATCAAAGCCGCGGCTCTTCGCGTCAGCCCTTTTAAAGGGAAAAAGAGCGCCTCTGACATAGACGGAACTGCCCGCAGACGGAGCATTCTCAGGGTGGATGTATGATACGAAATTGCCTAACTCCGTCTTTATGAGCAGAGCTTTGACCTTGCCCCAATCCCTTTTCATTGTGACTTTGCCATTTGTCTCTATTGATGAAGGAAGGCTCTCCGCTCTGTGTATGCGCCATAGAGAGAGTGCGGATAGAGCCGAGGCCAGTACTATTATGAGTATTGTCACACTGCCCCAGGAACGAACGATATTCGGAGTCGCTAAAAAAATCCACGCAAGTGCTATGAGAAGAGTAAGTGATGCCGTTAAATACAGAGAAACTCCCCTCGAATCCGCAAATATTGCGAATACGACGGGGAGCAATATGGCAAAAGCGGGGGCCGAGACGGAAGGGCCGCCTCTAATTTCCCGTACGGACAAGAGTTTTTATTGCCTCATATTTTTTAGGGCCTATGCCTTTCACGAGCATGAGATCTTCCGTTCTTGCAAAAGCTCCGTTTGAGTCGCGGTAGGCTATTATCGCCAGTGCGGTTTTTGGCCCTATGCCCGGCAGGGATTCAAGCTCCTGCTGTGAGGCCTTGTTTATATTAATCGCCCCATTTTGAGCAGAAGAGCTCTTTGTGCTCACAGACTGTCGATTTGCCGCCGTGCCCTGAGCTGCGCCTGCCGCGGATGGAGCGGGCGAACTCTCCCCTATTTTGGGAAATCTTATGTGAGCTCCGTCTTCAAGGGGCGCGGCAAGGTTGACCGCCTCTTGGTCGGAATTTGAAGCAAAGCCCCCAGCATATTCAAGAGCCTGATAGACCCTCGCCCCTGCGGGGATTGTATAGACACCCGGTTTTTTGACGGCACCTGTAATATAGACAACCCATGATGACGGTGCCGACTCCTGCGGAGCGGATGCAAGCCTCTGAGCGGGAGTGCCCGAACTCGCTTGCGGCTCCGCCGCGCCGCTGTTCTTGGAAGAAACATCTATTGTATCTTCCATAACGGGAACAGATGAGACCGAGGCAGTATCCTGTCCGAATTTGCCCTTAAACGAGGTGAGAAGAACCGCCGCAAGCAGAAAACAGAAGAGACCGCCTGCTACCAGCAGAATATTAACCTTGCGATTGTCGTACATATCACGCCTCCGTATCTATTTTTTCACCCTCGAGTGACCAGTGGCTTCCCCTTGTAATACGCACTTTAAAAAATTTGCCTATGTCATCCGGGCTTCCCGGCACAATAACAACCTTATCCGTGTCGGTGCGTCCCTGCAGAAGCCCTTCGCCGCGCGGAGCAGGTCCGTCTATCAATATTTCAAGCTCTCGCCCCTCGTAGCCTTCGTTAAAACTTCTGGCAAGCATGGACTGCATGTCATTTATCTCGTTAAGGCGCGCAGCCTTTACTCTGTTTTCGATTTGATTGTCCATAACGGCTGCCCTTGTGCCTTCGCGCGGTGAGTATGCGGCCGTGTGAACTATGTCAAATCCGACGTTTTTAAGCAAGTTGTACGAATCTCTGAATTCCTCGTCTGTCTCCCCGGGGAAACCTACTATAAGGTCTGTCGTGAGACTTACATCAGGGAGAACTTTTCTTATTCTCTCCACCAAGGCGAGATACTGAGCGGAAGTATAGCCTCTGTTCATCTCCTGCAATATTCTGTCGCTGCCTGACTGAACAGGCAAGTTTATCGCGCGGCATATGGAGGGAGTGGAGGCCATAACCTCAAGTATATCCTCGTCAAAATCTTTGGGGTGTGACGTGGCGAAGCGCAGACGCTTTATTCCGTCTACCATGGAAACATCCTTCAGCAGTGATGAAAATCTGTAGCCGTCGTTTTTATCCTTGCCGTAAGCGTCAACGTTCTGACCGAGCAAAGTTATCTCCGAGACTCCGTTTGCGACAAGAGTCTTTACTTCGTTTAAAATTTCCTCGTGAGCGCGTGACTGCAGACGCCCTCTCACATGAGGTACTATGCAGTAGGAGCAGAACCTGTCGCATCCGTATGTTATGGTCACATAAGCCTTAAACGGGTTAAGTCTCTCTGTCGGCACAACTTCCAGATCCGTAAGAGCGCGGGGGTCATCATCCATAAAGAAACGCTGAACTCCGTCAGACATAACGTCCTCAATTCCCTGAGGAACAAGCCCAAGATGGCGAGGCCCAGAGACAAGGCGGACACAGGAAAACTTCTTTGCCATATCACAGCCTATTCTCTGAGCCATACAGCCTACCAATACCACCGCAGGCGATGAATTTTTTCTGTATCTCACATCATAGCGGCCTATTTCGCTTGCGACTTTTTGTTCCGCCTTTTCTCTTATACTGCAAGTGACAAGTATTACCACATCCGCGCTCTCATCGGAGCACTCTTCCCATCCTTTATGCTTCATAGCTGTACGAAGCCTGTCACCGTCGTATGAATTCATCTGACAACCAAAAACTCTTATGGCAAATTTATGCAAGTAAGTATCCCCTTTGTTCTGACTTTATGGGTAGAATTATATGTGCATAACGCAAAACTTTCCACCCATATTGTATAATAACAGAGTATGGAGGTGTATGTAATGAAGAAAATATCGGTTCTCTGTTTTTGCATGGCAACAATATTAATATTTTGCTCCTGCGCCTCGGCGTCTCTGCCGGACATATCAGGATGGAACAACGGAGAGGTAAGAAAGACAGAACTTAAAACGGTATCGGGAAACAGAGGAATATGGCTTGAAAGAGATTACAGAACCGCGGAAGGAACTTTTTTTCACGCAGTATGGATGGAAGGCTCAGGTGAAAAGGGCTGGGATATAAGCAAAAAAACAGCTTCATCCGATGACTCCGTCCGCTTAAACGAAATATCCTCCAAAATTTTTGAAATATCGGGAAACAGTGCTCTGCTGGAAAAACATCCGATAACAGGGCTGAGCCTTACAGTAAAAATAACAAAAAAGGGAACTCTGACACTGGAATCGACAACGGCAGACGAGGATGAAATAATCAAAGCGGCGGAAGCGATAATAAAATCGCCCGAATTTTAAGACAAATTATAATTACAAAAAGACGGAGGACAGCAGAAAAATCTGTCCTCCGTTTTAACTGCTGCATAGGCAAAAACAACAAAAAACCCCGTCTTATCAGACGGGGTGAGTTTTCGATGGTGGGCCCATCAGGAATCGAACCTGAAACCATCCGGTTATGAGCCGGGAGCTCTAACCAATTGAGCTATGGGCCCGCTTGTGTTACTCGGCGGTGATTGCGGAAACGGGGCAGCTGTCGACTGCTTCTTTTGCCAGACCTAAATTTTCCTGCGATATTACCATCGCTTTTCCTTCATTTTCATCCAGCTTGAAGACTTCGGGACAGAGCTGAGCGCATACGCCACAACCTATACAATCATCTAGGTTTATCTTAACACTCATGGCACGCACCACCCTTCCGACGAAAGATTTTACGCTATGATTCCAAATACGTCAACCCTTTTTATTTATAAATTTTATGTCCGATTATTGCAAAATAGTGTGCAATAAAAATTAGGTATCTTAAACTCTATTTTTTGCCGTCTTTCTCCTGACGGCAAAGAGTGACATTGCAGATACCACTGCCGTAACAGCCTCTGCCGCGGGAAATGCAAGCCAAACTCCAACCATTCCGAAGAGGGACGGTAAAAGTGCCGCAAGCGGAAGTATTACAACGAGCCCTCTCATCATAGATATTATGAATGAGGCGCGCGGATTCTCCACCGCACTTAAAAACGCACTGACAGAAGCGTTGGCGCCGGCGGCCGCAAATCCGATAAAGTATATGAATAGTCCCGTAACCGCATAGCTTCTAAGAAGAGAGTCATTTTCGCTGTTAAAGAGCGAGACAATAGTGTCGGTACATAGCATTATACCCAAGTAGATTGATGCCCAAACAATTGCGGAAAGCAAAACAGCATATATAAGTATCGTTCGCAGCATCTTTCCGTCTCCTTTCGCATGAGCCCTGCTGGCAAGCGGCTGTAATCCCTGTCCTATCCCTACAAATATCGAGTTTGCCACAAATGCTATATTGGCGATAATCCCGTAAGCAGCGACGCCGATATTTCCAGATATGCTAAGTATTACAAGGTTAAAGGTCATAAGGATCACACCAAACGACATTTCCGTAATAAACGCGGATAGACCAAGAGAGGCTACATCCAGCAGAGAGGAGATTTCTGCACCGCAGCGGCGCAGTCTAAGGTTGTTCTTAACGCTTGAAAAGTGGCTGTACATAAGAGATATACTCAATATAGGAGCTATACCGGTGGCGAAAGCGGCACCAAACATCCCCATTTCCAACGGAAATATAAATATGTAGTCAAGTATTATGTTGGCAAAGCTCCCCGAAAGCATGCAAAACATTGCCAATTTCGGAGCACCGTCATTCCTTAGAAAGGCTATAAGTACGGTGTTAAGAATAAAAAACGGGGCAAAACACATTATTGTTTTGATGTATACAGAGGTCATTGCCAATGTTTCATCATTTGCCCCCAACATTACACTTATCTCCGATGAGAAGAGTATCCCCGAAATCGCGCATAACAGACCAATGACCGTCGATGCAGCAATGCAATGAGTAAAAATTTCCTCAGCCTTTGCATCTTTTCCATGAGTCTTCAATACTGTAAATTTAGTAGCGCCGCCTATGCCTATCATAAGCCCCACCGACTGTATAAAGCTGTATATGACAATAGCAAGGTTCAGAGCCGCCAGACCTTTTGTGCCAAGCCCGTTTGAAACGAAATAAGTGTCGGCAAGGATATAGCAGGAAAGCCCTATCATACCCATGATGTTTAAAGATACAAGTTTTGCAAACGGATAAAAAACGTTGGTGTTTTTAAACACAGTAATCCCTCCAAATAAAAAAGCACCTAATTTTCATACCTTCAAGGGCCTAACGGTATGGAAATCAAGTGCTGGAATTATGCTCCTACCCGGCGGCAGGAACCACTGCTCATATTTAATTTTTACTTTTGCCAGTATATTATAAATTAAAATATCTGTCCATATGAACAACTCTTGAAAAGTATAGGAATATTTTCTTGTTACGCCGCTTTAGGGATGTTCGTATTTAAGGTTTATAAAATGCGGAAGAACAAATTCAGTAATACGACAATCGCTTAAATTCTCTCCTTGGATAAAAGCACAAGTTGCTATATACTTTATCTGAAGCGGATAGTTACGGAGGCGTTATAATGAAAAATTTTTCTGAGCGCTGCATTATACATAAGGAACACTTCCCCGGCACATTCAGCATTGGCGAATACATCAAAGATTTTTCCCTGCTCTGCTCAGAGCCGGATATGTCTCATACTTGGATACGTTCAGGCATACATATACCGGCTAAATATAAGAATATAATATCCTCATACAGACTGCAGGCTACGTGCCGTTCCGCAGGCGGCTCTGTGACAGAAGTTCTGGCAGTCAAAGGACAGGTCGGAGTAAAGCTGGAAAGCATGGAGAAGGAATGCGTCTCCTTTATCTGCGACTATCTCCTGCACAGCAGAGCCGACGCCGCCGCGGCAGTCTTTACTTCTTTGGGTGAGGATGGGTATATGCTGCTGATGCTCCGCTCTCCGCGATTCGCTTCCTTCTCTGTGCCTGAAGACATACTTTCTTTTATGTGCACCGAGTCGATTAAAAATTATCTGCGTCTCTCATGTTCGCTTACAAAATCCGCACTTGACGGATATTTTTCTCCGACTTATCTCCTCTATGATGACAGTGTTATAAAAAATAAGGCAAGGGCAATAGACAAGGCTCTGAGTGACTTAAAATTCTGCGATATAGCAGCTTCTTCGGGAGCTGCAGCAAAAGCTATGTGCTCAAAAGTCGCCTCTGTCAGAATGTCGCTTAATAAATATCTTGAGCATAACGAGGATAGAAGCGAGAGTTCGTTTGCTAAAAATTTTATCGAAAATTCTCTTTACGCATCAGACTCATCTGTAGGTGCTCTTGATACACTGAGGACGGAGCTTTACCTTACCTCGGACAAATGCCTTGTCAAAGACGGACATTTCATGCAGGGAAGCATTCTTACGGAAAATCTGTTTAACGGGATGATGTTTGACATCATAGTCTCAGCTCCTCCGCACATGAGACAGGAGCTCTTTTCACAGCAGAAACCGCTGCTTAAGGAGTATAAATCTGCCGAAACTTCGTCCGACCTTTACTGCTACTACATCGAAAGGGCAATGTCGATGTTAAATGACAGAGGCACAATGTCTCTCATCACATCAAACAGGTGGATGCGTTCATCATACGGAGCTCCGGTAAGAGAGCTGCTCTCCTCTGCCGACTTGCTCAGCATTGTAGATTACGCCAGCGCAGCTCCTATAAATGAATTTAATACCTCTATTTCGGTCATAACAGCAGGAAAAGCGGAAAGCAGGCCTCACAAGTTCAGCTTTGTAACTGCAGATGAAAAGGATATAAGTGATCTCTCTTTGTATGCGGCAGAGCACTCAAAACAGATAGATATCGCAGATTTGAATTCGGAGAAATGGATTTTCAACAGCGATCTTACGTCCGACTTAATATGCAAGATAGAGGCTCTTTCCGTTCCTCTTTCTCAGTATGTATCGGGAAGGGTTTACAGAGGCATACTTACCGGCCTTAACAAGGCCTTTATTGTCGACGAGGCCACGGCAAAAACTTTCATCGACAAAAACAGCAATAACAGGCAGATATTGCGTCCATTCCTATCGGGGCGGGATGTAAAGCGCTTTGCAAAACCTGAAATTAAACAGTATTTAATATTTATACCAAAAGGCTACACAGACAAAATGCGCGGCATAACACCTCCTCTGGAATGGCTTGCCATGACTCACAGGGAGATAGCTCTGCACCTTTCGCAATACGAGGATACTGCATCTAAGCGCAGCGATAAGGGAACATATTGGTGGGAGCTTCGTTCATGTAAATACTATGATGAATTTGAGAATACGAAGATAATCTGCCCTTCAATAGTTAAGCATCTCTCCGCCACAATGGACGAGGATGGGCTTTATTCAAACGATAAGACACTTATAATAGGCAGTGAGGACATTTTCCTTCTGGGTGTGCTTAATTCCTCTCTTGCCGATTTCTATTTCAGAAAATCGGCAAATGAGCTGCTTAACGACCACTTTGAGCTTAAGCCGGGAATTTTGGGGAAGATTCCGATACGCTCGGTAAGCCCTACTAATTCCCGTCAAGTCAGGCTTAGAGACGAGATTGCCTCCGCGGCAAAAGAACTTTGCGCAATATATAAAAATTGTCCTTCAAAAAAATCTGCCATTTTTGCCCCAGAGAGGCTAAAAGCTGAGCGGGAATTGAACAGCTTGGTCTTTCAGCTCTATAAACTCACGCCGTCGGAGATATCGCTCGTCGAAAATTACTAAAATGATAATGCTTGTTTTAATCTTCTTTATCGTGTAAAATTCTGTTTCGTTTGAAATAATATTTTAGGGGTAGTAATTATGGGAAAGCTCTTCGTTTCCAGGCTGTTTATTCTTATATCCGCACTTATATGGGGGTCTTCGTTTGTCGCGCAGGTCGTGGGCATGGAACACTTGGGGCCTCTCTCCTTTATATCCGTTAGGTACATCATAGGCACACTCTCCGTCTTTATTATGGCATTCTTAATCGATATGAGGCGCCCTTCGCAGAGTGTCTCAAAAAAGGAGAATGCGGCTATAAAAAAACGAGAGTGGACGGACTCGGTACGAGGCGGCATAGTGTGCGGCACGTTCCTCTTTGCGGGCTCATGCCTCCAGCAGACAGGACTGCAGTACACCCAGGCAGGCAAAGCGGCATTTATTACGGCTATGTATATAATAATAGTTCCCGTCATCGAAATGGCTTCCGGAAAGCGCTTCGGGGCAAAAACATGGATAACCTCTCTTTCGGCTGTGGCAGGCATTTACATACTCTCAATCACAGACAGTCTAAGCATCAATAAGGGAGATATTATGGTTCTGGCAGGAACTTTGTTCTGGGCTCTGCATATAATAAGCTGTGATAAATTTTCCAAGGGCAGAGATCCTATAAAGCTATCCGCAATACAGTTCGCCGCATCGGCGGCAATAGCCACTACCGGCGCACTTGCATTTGAAACCGTCACATTATCTGCTATACGCGCGTCAATTATTCCCACTGCCTATGCCGGCATAATGTGCACGGGTGTCGCATACACATTCCAAATGATAGGTCAGAAAAATCTAAGCTCCGTTGAAACGTCGCTCCTCCTTACGACGGAAACCCTCTTTGCTTTGATTTCGGCGATACTGATTCTGGGCGAAAGTTTGACACTGCGAGAATCAATCGGCTGTACCATTCTTTTTGTCTCTGTAGTGGCAGCACAAATTCCCGACAACACCCTTAAATTTTTTAAATTTAAGAAATAAGGTGACAATCACTACTTTTTTTCAGAAACTCATGTTATAATCTCTCAGTCACGGGATGTAGCGCAGCCTGGTTAGCGCACCTGCTTTGGGAGCAGGGGGTCGTCGGTTCGAATCCGACCATCCCGACCAGTCATATCAAGAGTTCGGCGATTTTTCGCCGAACTCTTTTTTATGTCTGTATGTATTCTGTATGTAAAGCATTCGAGCCGGTGTGCGAGCAATAATACACATGCTGCTTGAGCACGGCAGCCACAGCCGGGTGAGAGCAAGTAAGATATTTACATATTTTAAAGATGTACGCTATAATGTACATATAAAAGCGGAGGTGATTCACATGCAGAGTGCAAATGCGACAAGTTTTAGAAAAAACATTTTTAGCATGTTAGAACAAACAATAAAGTATAACGAGCCTGTCAGTATAACAACAAAAGACGGCACTGCCATACTTATAAGCGAGGAAGATTACAACGGTTTAATGGAATCCTTGTTCCTTTGCTCTTTGCCGGGAATGAAGGAAATGATTATCGATGGACTAAATACACCAACCCAGGATTGTTTGCCTGAAAGTAAGGTCGTATGGTGATATATTCAATCGTTTACACAAAGGGAGCTGCTGCCGACATTCCAAAGCTAAAGGCTGCGAAATTGGACTCAAAGGCAAAAGCACTTATAGAAATTCTCCGTGAGAATCCTTATCAAAATCCCCCGTCATACGAGAAATTGCAAGGCAGCTTGTATGGAGCATATTCGAGGCGTATTAACATTAAACATCGGCTGGTTTATGAAATAATAGAGGAAGAAAAAATCGTTAAGATTATAAGCATGTGGACACATTATGAATTTTAGATTTTCTTGTGCAGCTTTGGGCAGTTATATTATTCAATATATAAAACCTCCTGTATTCTTGCCCATATACGTATGGCCGCAGACAGGATAAACTTCCGAATCTCTCTGCTCAAAAATCAAAATTCCCCCTGCTCGGATGA
>CAZNYN010000037.1:0-2231 GCA_964577295.1 uncultured Synergistaceae bacterium
ATGCTATGGCTTAATTTGTTTGAAACGCATATAATATAAACGTTAGGAATAAGTTGTGCGGCAATGTTGCTGTGCACAGCAGCTCACTTGAACAATAGGAGAGGCAGAGGTTACTAATATGAATGAGACCTATCGGGTGCCGCTTAACGAGCGAACCCCGAATTTTGAAAAGACATGCCACCCGTATCGTTCGGGGCACGAAAGTAATGCCGCTAAAGGCGGCTACGTTGGCAGTGTCCTTTTCTTCAAACAGTTAATCATATTCGCCCTATTGGCGGGATTTATCTTATTTGCCATGGGCTTCTTTTCTCTTTTAGGCTACACAAAAGTTCTCCGACATGAGAATGCCGCACTTTCGTCAAATATCGAACTTATGAGACAATCGATGAGGAGAACTCCCATCCCGGCTTCTTTGCCTTCAGAAAATACGGGAGGAAAATCCTTCCCTTATCAGAAAAAATATCCGCAGCTCTATGTTTCCGCCCCTCTCACAGAGGAAGTGCGCAAAGAGGGCTCTGTCTACTTTACCTTTGACGACGGGCCGTCGCGCCTTACGGGAAAATATCTGGACGTACTGGCAAAACACAACATAAAGGCAACATTCTTTGTCGTAGGAAAATTGATAAACGGCAATGAAGAAACACTCAAGAGGATAGCTCGTGAAGGTCATACGATAGGCATCCACACATACAGCCACGTCTACTCCGGCATATATGCGTCTGTCGATGACTATCTGCGCGACTTTGCCATGACATACGACAAAATATACAAAGTAACTGGGCAGAAACCACAGATATTCAGATTCCCCGGCGGAAGCATAAACGCACACAACAGGAAAATATACAGCCCTCTTGTCGCAGAGATGACGCGCCGCGGATTTAAATTTTACGATTGGAATGTATCGGCCTCGGACGCCGTGCGCGGAGCTACAAGCCAATCCGTCCACAACAGTATCGTCAACGGAGTGAGCAGAAAAGCTCAGAATATAGTTCTTATGCACGACACGTCGCATGTGACACTTAGCGCATTGGAGGGAGTAATCGCCTCGATAAAGTCAAAAGGGCTGGCATTTGAAAGCATATCAGCCTCTGTTGCGCCGATAACATTCTATTAATAATGATTTGTAAAATTTAAAAAGGAGTGGATAGATTTGGGTTATAAGGAAAACTTTAAAGTTGCCCTATATGAAGTATTCGGAGTGGGTGAGAACCCCGGTATTCCGAGGGAGAAAACAGCTCAGAACCCTGCACCGCAGGAAAAACCGAAGCAGAAGGTTCAGCTTGCCGCACCTGCGGAAGAACGCTATTCGGCGCCCGTACAGCGTCCTAAGAAGGCAGAATCCGTCTACGATGAGTGCTCGGTTATATCAAAAGATACAACGATCGTAGGTCAGATAGTTTCAAACGGACACGTACTTATGCTGGGGCGCGTCGAGGGTGACCTTACGGCAAAGGGAAATGTCAGCGTCAGCGGCGTTATCAAGGGCAATATCAAGGGCAGCAACATAGAGCTTAAGGCTTGTTCCGTGCTCGGAGATGTCTACTCAACGGGAGTAATAGAGATGGACACAGGTACAGAAGTGATAGGCGCACTTGGAGGCGAGAGCGTGACGGTTGACGGCAGGCTCAAGGGAGACATTACCTCCAATACGGATGTATTCCTCAAAAAGAGCGCTTTTGTCATAGGCAATGTTGCCGCGAAGAGCGTATCTATCGAAAAAGGCGCAGTTGTCTGCGGACAGATAGACATACAGCACGAGGAAAATGTCTCTGATATGTTCTCTATAGAATAAAAAATTACCGCAAAATAAATATCTGCCTCCGCGCTGAGCGGAGGTTTTTTTGTATTTTGTGCCATGGTTGTTTGCGGGACATTCCAAAGCCATGTGAAAGTTAAAATCCGCACAGTGCATCGGCTTGGTTGGTGTATTGTTCTATTGTCCGCCTCCGTGCAGTGCGGCTTTTCGTTCTCACAACGTTCGCTTCTAAGGGTCTAGAGTTTGTTTTTGCAGTAGTCTTTGGTAATTTATGCCTTAGGTGCTTGCGGGACATTCCACAGCCATGTGAGAACAAAAATCCGCACTGCACGGAGGCTTGATTTTTTATGCCTTATTGTCCTCGCCGATGCACGGTGAGGATTTTAACTTCTGCAATGTGCTTCGGCTTGGTTGGTGTGCTGTTCTATTGTCCGCCTCCGTGCAGTGCGGCTTTTCGTTCTCACAACGTTCGCTT
>CAZNYN010000037.1:2331-19682 GCA_964577295.1 uncultured Synergistaceae bacterium
TGTTCTATTGTCCGCCTCCGTGCAGTGCGGCTTTTCGTTCTCACAACGTTCGCTTCTAAGGGTCTAGAGTTTGTTTTTGCAGTAGTCTTTGGTAATTTATGCCTTAGGTGCTTGCGGGACATTCCACAGCCATGTGAGAACAAAAATCCGCACTGCACGGAGGCTTGATTTTTTATGCCTTATTGTCCTCGCCGATGCACGGTGAGGATTTTAACTTCTGCAATGTGCTTCGGCTTGGTTGGTGTGCTGTTCTATTGTCCGCCTCCGTGCAGTGCTTAGGCGGTGTTAAAGACAAAGAAAAAGAGAGGAGTTTGTCCTCTCTTTTTTTATCTCTTATTTTTGTTCCGCATATTCCTCGGCTAGTTTCTTAAAAGCAGGCAGAGAGTTTTCTATTTGATCCGTTCTGACGCAGTAGGAAATTCGAACATATCCGGGGCAGCCGAAGCCGTCTCCCGGCACTAAGAGCAGTTCGTATTTTTTTGCTCTTTCGCAGAAAGCGGGAGCGTTTGCTTCGAGTGCTTTGACGAAGAGGTAAAAAGCTCCGTCAGGTTTGGCGCATTTGTAGCCGTATTCCGTTAAAGCTTCGTAGAGTATGTCGCGATTTTTCTTGTAAATCGAAATATCCGCCGTTTTGTCGACGCATTTTGCAGCCACGAGCTGGAAGAGGCTGGGGGCGCAGACATAGCCCAATGCTCGTCCCGCTCCGCATACGGCGGCGTACATATCTTTCCAGTCTTCCATTTTCGGAGAGACGGCAAGGTATCCGACGCGTTCGCCGGGAAGAGAGAGGGACTTGCTGTATGAGTAGCATACCAATGTGTTTTTGTAGTAATTCATAAGGTAGGGCACAACGGTATCTTTGTCATAGACCAGCTCTCTGTAGGGTTCATCCGAAATCAGGTATATGGGATGTCCGTATTCGTCAGACTTCTCGTCCAGAAGGGCGCAGAGTGATGCGATTGTGGCAACGGAATAGACGGTTCCCGACGGGTTGTTGGGGGAGTTTATGATGACTGCTTTTACGGAAGGGTTCAGCGATTTGCGCAAGAGCTCGATGTCTATCTGAAAATGTTCCGTATCCGGCGGCAGGACGGTGAGCTTTGCTCCCGCAGCTTCGACAAATACTTTGTACTCGGGGAAGTATGGCGCGAAGGTTATAAATTCGTCGCCTCCGTCAGGCACGGTGATGGCCTTTGCCGCTATTGTAAGTGCTGCGGCCGCTCCCGATGTCATGTAAATATTTTCGGCAGATACCTTGGCTCCGAAAGTATTTCTTATGTGTGCCGCTATGGTCTCTCTCACATCGGCATCGCCTTGAGCCGAGGTGTAGCCGTGGAGCAATACCGGGTTTGCGTTATCCAGAAGCGATATCAGAGCTTCCTTCACGCACGCCGGCGCGGGAACGTTAGGGTTTCCTATGCTGAAGTCGAAGATATTCTCCGTTCCTATTTCCTTTGCCCTCTTCTTGCCGTATTCAAAAATTTCGCGTATCTCGGAACGCTTATTGCCAAGCCCGAGCATTTTTTCAGAAAGCATTGCGATTCCTCCCTTGCATACTAAATAAGACAAAATTTATTACAGCGGACAAGCCGCGAATTTATTCAGAGCTTAACACAGAGAAGATTCTATTACAATTGTAAAATAGGCGGCATTGAAATATATTACGCTGTTAAACCGAGAAAATCTCAATAAAGACAGAGATGCGTAAATATGTTTCCTGTGAAACGCCAAATGGAGGAATGTACTTTACATACTGACTTTTTACACTTTAAGCTGTAAAATAAGCCTGACACACCGACTTTTTTGTCAAATAAATTAAGGAGGTCTTTTTATGTCTTGGTTTGAAAAGCAGTTTAAGCTGCGCGAACACAACACAGATGTGAAGACAGAAGTACTTGCAGGTATTACAACATTTATGACGATGGCTTATATTATATTCGTCAACCCCGGAATACTCTCCGCAACGGGCATGCCCTTCGGCAGCCTCCTTGTTGCCACTTGCTTGGGCGCGGCCCTCGCAACGTTCCTAATGGCGTTTTTGGCAAACTATCCGTTTGCTCTTGCTCCGGGAATGGGGCTAAACGCCTTCTTCGCCTTCACTGTTGTGCTGGGTATGAAGATAAGCTGGCAGACGGCTCTTGCGGCAGTCTTTATCGAAGGGCTCATATTCATAGCTCTTACTCTGACAAAGGTCCGCGAAGATGTCGTTAATTCCATACCTACGACTCTTAAGATAGGTATCTCGGCAGGTATAGGGCTCTTCATCACCTTCATCGGCCTTCAGGGCGCAGGCATCGTAGTGAACAATGATGCCGTACTTGTTGGGCTGAACAGCTTCCGCTCTCATATACCGGCACTGCTCGCTCTTATAGGCCTTATGCTCATGGTCGTGCTCGAAGTCAAGAAGGTACGAGGCGGAATCCTCATAGGAATAATCGCTGTCACAATTTTGGGTATACCTTTCGGAATTACAAAAATTCCCTCGGGAATAGTTGCAATGCCTCCGTCACTGAGCCCCATATTCTGGAAAATGGACTTCTCAAGCATAATGAACCCCAACTTCTGGGTAATAGTGCTCACATTCTTCTTTGTAGACTTCTTTGACACAGTCGGAACACTCGTCGGAGTTTCAAGCAGAGCAGGCATGCTCGACAGCAAAGGACGCCTTCCCAAAGCAAGCGCCGCACTTATGTCGGACGCAGTCGGAACTGTCGCAGGAGCCGCATTCGGAACATCAACTGTAACTACATTTGTTGAAAGCGCAAGCGGAGTCGAACAGGGCGGACGCACCGGTCTTACGGCTCTTGTCGTAGCAGTCCTCTTCCTCCTTGCCATGTTCTTCAACCCCATTATCTCAATAGTCCCCTCATGCGCCACCGCACCGGCTCTTATCATGGTCGGAGGATTTATGATGATGGGCTTTAAAGATATGAAGTTTGACGACTGGACAGAGTTCTTCCCTGCAATGATGTCCTTCTTCATGATGCCCTTCGCTTACAGCATCGCGGCGGGAATCGAGTTCGGAGTAGTCAGCTTTGTCATCCTCAAGGTTCTGACAGGCAAGACAAAAGATGTTCACTGGATTATGTACGTTCTCTGCGTGCTCTTCATCCTCAACAGAGCTTTCATGTAAATAATTTACTTACGGCATAAAAAGAGGCGCGAAGGAGAGATACCTTCGCGCCTCTTTCTCTTTTTAACTAAGCCTCGGATGAGCTCAATTACATCATAGGCACTGTGACAATTCCGTTCTTTATGAGAAACGCTGCCGCAGCCGAAACGACAATCCAGAGAGAAAGAGCCATTATCAGAGGTCTTATTCCAATCTTCTTAAGTCCCTGGCGCGACAGCCCTCCTCCTATCAAAAAGAGAGTCCCTGTCATCATATGTTTGCCTACGAGAGCTCCCATATTAAACACGCTCTCAAAGTGCGGCAGAGCCATGCGCAGAGCGGCCGCCGCAAGAAATCCCACCAAGAACCACTGAAACGGTGCTTTTGTCCCCGTCTTGTAAATTTTGCCTCCTATAAATGCGAGAGGCAGTATCCAGAGGGCGCGTGTGAGCTTTACTGTAGTTGCTATCGCAAGGGCCTGAGAGCCGAATATAGCGGCTGCTCCGACAACACTGCTTGTATCATGTATCGCAAGAGCCGACCAGAGGCCGAACTCACCCTGGGTCATTCCTATGGCGTGTCCGATCGGAGGAAAAATAATAAGCCCCGCACCGTTCAGCAGAAAGACTACTGCCATAGCGACCGCTGTCTCCGTCTGTCCCGCTCCGATTGAAGGAGACATTGCCGCTATTGCGCTGCCTCCGCATATTGCCGTGCCGGAACTTATCAGAACCGCGAGATTCTTTTCGACGCTCAGGCTCTTTGCCAAAAGCATTCCGAGGCATACTGTTGCGCTTATGGAAATCATAGTCAGCCAGACTGAGGATAGCCCCACCTTCAGCACGACATCGAGCTGCATTCCGAAGCCAAGCATTATGACGGCAGCCTGAAGGAGCTTTTTGGACGCCTTTCCGGTTGATGCGGAGACGGGGTTGCCGACGGTCAGACCGATAAAAGCACCGAGTGCCAGCCCGACTGCCGGGTTGTCCGTCAGCACGGAGAGAATCAGAGCCGTTATGTACCAGAATTTGATGTCGCTTACGGTTTTTTCAAAGAAATTTCCCATATTATTATGCCTCCGACTTGCGCCATCTCCGATTGTCAAAGCAGGATGGGCTGTGTATGTTTCGAATTGATTCTATCCCTGCCGAATGGTAAAATCCAATCATATAATTTTATCATACCTATAAATTTTACTTATTAGCTCGGCAGGTTTTTATAACATATATAAAAGTATGGATTGGGGCGAAAAATATGGACATGATAATAAAAAACGGAAATCTCGTCTTTGCGGGTGAGATCATCCGCGCGGACATAGCGGTAAAAAACGGAAAGATATGCGCCATAGGCACGGATATCGAATATGAGGGTGCGTCCGTGACTGATGCGGAAGGCAGGCTCGTGCTTCCGGGAGCGATAGATGTTCATACCCACCTTGCCATGCCGTACAGCGGCACAATTTCGGCGGATGACTACTTTACAGGCACAAGGGCTGCCTTATGCGGAGGAACTACGACCGTATTTGACTTTGCCGGCCAGGAGAGCGGCGAGAGCTTTGCGGATTGTCTTAAAAGGCGCAACGCTATGGCAGAGAAAGACGCATGCACCGATTACTCATTTCACCTCGGTGTTACGGACATATCAAAAGGGATACTTGAAGGCATGGAAGAGTGCGCCTCGCTGGGAGTGACGTCATTCAAGGCATACATGACATACGACTTCAGCCTGAACGACGGAGAGCTTATGAGACTGCTTGAAAAGTCGAAAGAGTGCGGCTGTCTTGTGGCGGTTCATGCGGAAAATAAATATATTATCGGTGAAAGAATAAAAGAATGCCTCTCGTGCGGCAAGACAGATCCATGGTATCACTACATGTCCCGTCCCGAATTCACGGAAGAGGAAGCTGTGGTGCGTGCGATAAAAATAGCGGAAGCGGCAGGCGCCCCCCTCTATATAGTTCACCTCTCATCCAAAGGCTCGATGGAGAGTGTCACGGCCGCCAGAGCAAAGGGACAGGCTGTATTTGCGGAAACATGCCCTCATTACTTAAACTTTACAAACGAAGTTTACAAGCGTGCGGACGGATGCAATTTTGTCTGTTCCCCCTCCATTAAGGGGCAGGATTCGCAGAATGCGGTGTGGGCGGGGATAAAGCGCGGCGATATACAGACAGTGGCCACAGACCACTGCCCCGTTCAGAGCTTTGAAAAACAGTGGGGCAGCAAAGACTTTACAAAAACACCGAACGGCTGTGCGGGAATCGAGAATATGTACCCCTACATGCTGAGCCAGGCGAACAGGGGCGTAATCAGCTTCTGCAAGGCCGTTGAACTCTGCTCGTCAAACCCTGCCGAAATATTCGGCTGTGACAATGTCAAAGGTTCCTTAGCCCCGGGACATGACGCAGATATCGTGATATATGACCTATATAAAGATGTGACTGTGAAAAACGAAAATATGCACGGAAACAGCGATCACACAATATGGGAGGACACAAAGCTCAAAGGATATCCGACAGAGGTTTACAGCAGAGGAAGGCTAGTATTCAAGGACGGTATATTTCTCGGTGAGAGAGGGTACGGCAAATTCGTTAAGTGCTCGCGGCTGAATTTTTAGAGGAAAAATCTATAACATATTTGCAATTTATATCATTGAAAAAATAGAATATAGTTGCATAATACATTGCGGTTGGATATAATCGTAATGTTGGTCTTGTGCTGTTTTGCATAACGATAAATCAAACATCCGAAGGGAGGAAAGGTCTATGGCGTGATTTGACAGGTATCGGCTCGTGTATCGGGCTTCTGCCATATGCCTTCTTTCGGAATCGGAGCTTAGGGACTAATCTGTCCCGGCTTTATCACTTCTCCCTCACTCCTCTTTGCAGATTGAAGGCTTTCACGCATATTGTGAGTTTTGCACTGCCTGAAGCTTTAAAAATTTGAGGAGGTTTCACATGAATCGTCTGCTTATGTCCAAAAACGGCCCTGCCATAGCGGGGCTGATAATAGGTGTTATGGCCGCTCTTCTTGTCCGTTTCGGCAACCCCGGCAATATGGGTGTCTGTGTAGCGTGCTTCACGCGCGATGTCGCGGGAGCTCTCGGACTTCACCGCGCCGCCGTTGTTCAGTACCTTCGCCCCGAACTTGCGGGCTTTGTACTCGGCTCTTTCGCATCTGCTCTTTTATTCAAAGAATATCGTCCGCGCGGAGGCTCGTCTCCCATGGTCCGCTTCGGCCTCGGCTTCTTTGCCATGATCGGAGCTCTTGTATTTCTCGGCTGCCCGTGGCGCGCGTATCTCCGCCTTGCCGGCGGGGACTTCAACGCCTTTGCGGGTATTGCGGGTCTTATCGTCGGTGTTGCCATAGGCATAGCTTTCCTCTACCGCGGCTTCAGCCTCGGAGCTGCCCGCCAGAACCCCAAAGCGGCCGGCTTTATCATGCCTGTAATAGTTCTTGCCATGCTTGCTCTGCTTATAATAAAGCCTCTCTTCGGAGCTGAGGGAGCGGGGCCGATATTCTTCTCCGAAAAAGGCCCGGGTTCTATGCATGCGCCGCTTTTCATATCTTTGGGCGTGGGGCTCATAGTTGGATACCTTGCTCAGAGAAGCCGCTTCTGCACAGTCGGAGCCATCCGTGACCTTATCATGCTCAAAGACGCTCACCTCTTTAAAGGTATCGTCGCCTTCACGGCTGCGGCGTTTGTGACAAACATGGTATTGGGTCAGTTCAAGCCCGGTTTTGAAAATCAGCCCATAGCTCATACCATGCAGCTCTGGAACTTCCTCGGAATGGTACTTTCCGGCCTTGCCTTCACACTTGCCGGCGGATGCCCGGGACGCATGTTTATAATGTCGGGCGAGGGAGACGCGGATGCGGGTGTATTCATAATGGGAATGCTTGTCGGAGCGGCCTTTGCGCACAACTTCAGCCTTGCCAGTTCGGGCGCGGGAGTCGGAGCTTTCGGGATTCCCGCCACGATTATAGGCCTTGTCTTCTGCTTTGCGGTAGGCGGGCTCTTCCTTAACAAAGTAGAGTAGGAGGGACGAAACAATGGATATTAAAACAGTTGATGCCAGAGGACTATCATGTCCCCAGCCCATAGTCGAGACAAAAAGAGTTCTCGACAAACTCAAAAGCGGTAAAGTCGAAGTGCTTGTAGATACCGTAACATCAAGAGAAAATGTCCTGAGATTTGCGGAAAACGCAGGCTGGAAGGGCACTTTCGAGGAAAACAAAGACGGATTTAAGATAACCCTATCAAAATAGAATAAAAGCCGCCCCGCAATGTCGGTGAGCGGCTTTTTTAATGTGCTTTGTTCCTAAATATATTTACAAAAAATTTCCCCCATTTTTGAGGAAATGATATACAATTACTCGGATGTCAATTTCTTAATCGGGGGAAGTATTTTGCTAAACAGAGTCAAATTTTGTTTGATAATTATTTGCGTATTTTTCTTTTCTACAGGAAGCGCGTCTGCAGATACAGTGCGTTTTGATGTTGCTGTGGTAGGAGCAGGCTCGGGGGGCTGCGCCGCAGCCATTCAGGCGGCGCGCATGGGAGCTTCCGTTGCTCTTATTGACGAGACAGATTGGCTCGGAGGTCAGATGACAGCCGCCGCAGTCAGCACAATGGATGACAAAACTTTTACGCGTACAGGCATATACGGAGAGTTCATAGGAAATGTCCGCGATTTCTACTCTGTGTGGGGACGTAATGTCAATGTCTGCTACTGGGGAAGCGATACTATAGCGTTTGAACCATGGGCGGGCAGAAAAATTCTTCTCGACATGATTTCAAAGAGCGGCAATATAGTCTTTTACCAGAACACAAAACCGGTCTCAGCAAAGGTATCCTCAGGCAAACTGCAATCCGCTGTATTTGTCTCAAACGGCAAAGAATTTACTGTATCCGCTTCCGTATTTATCGACGCAACGGAGTGCGGAGATTTTATTCCTCTTACGGGTGCAAAATACCGCTCGGGAAACAGCATATCTCCAAAGATTGACAAGCAGAGCGTCATTCAGGATATAACTTATGTCGCCGTAATCCGAAAGTATCCTGACGGCCTTCCCGAAGAGCTCAAGGTGACAACACCCCCTCCCGGATATTCCGATTACCTCTTTGACTTTCGTGCGATGTTCCGCATTGACGGAAACATGTGGCCGGGAGAGTATCCCTTCAACGTTCCATCCCACAATGCATACAGAGCCGTTCCCGATCCATCCAACAGTGCGGTTATAGACGGAGGCAACCCAGATACGTGGACTCTCATCACAAAGACATCCATAAACTGGGCCAACGACTACCCTGGCAAAAAAAATGAGATGGGCGGCTTATCCGTCCAATTCCTCGAAAGTCCTGCGTACCGCCGCGATATCGAGAGAGCGGCAATGGCAAAGACTCTCTGCTTTATATACTATATGCAGAACGAGCTCGGCATGAAAGACTGGTCTGTCGACAACAGAGAGGGCTACGGTTCGTACTTTACAAACAAGTGGCAGGAGTGGGACGAGATGCCTGAACGCTACGGAGCTGTATTGAAGCACTTTCCCCCATACCCCTACGTGAGGGAGAGCCGCAGGATTGTCGGAGTTAAATCCATGGTAGTAACAGACATTATCAGAGACGATGAACTCAAGCGCACGCGGAAGTCAATATCCGACTCCATAGCATTGGGCGAGTATCCCATAGATATTCACGGCGCACAGGCTATAAAGTATCTTGATAAAGATTTGGCGGAGAGGGCGGAGGATATCCCCACAGACTGGCAGGGAGAGGGCGGTCTGTTCCAGATTCCCATGGGGGCACTCATTCCCGCAAAGCTGGACGGACTTCTTGCCGCGGAAAAGAATATATCCGTATCGCGCATAGTCAACGGCTCAACTCGCCTCCAGCCCGTCACAATGCTGACAGGGCAGGCTGTCGGCGCCCTTGCGGCACTTTCCGTTCAGAAAAAAACAGAGCCGCGCAAGGTCAGAGTTATCGATGTACAGGCGGCACTGCTTAAAGCGAAGTCGCAGCTCTCCCTTCGAAAATTTGAAGATGTGCCAGACTACTCGACATCATGGCCGGGGGTTGAAGCATCAATGCTTTACGGCTATATGGACGCTGATTCGGAAAACATATACGGCGTCTACAACGAGATGCACTGGATAGAGGTCAAGGACGCATTCAAAAGGGCTCTTCACACAAAGAAATTTCCCGAAAGGGATCTTACCGCTCCTCTGACGGTTGGAGAGTTCAAGACATGGCTTCGTGAGCTCTATAAGAAGGACATAAAAAATTACGAGGATATAATAGACTATATGACGGATGAGGATAAGCCGCTGACAAAGGGACGCCTTGCTCTTACAATTTTCAATATTATGAAAGCCGCACCGGAAAAGGACGGCAAATAACATTCGGGGACGGAGGCACGTTATGGAAAAAAAAGTGCTCTTGCTTGCAAAAAAGCTGGAATCGGAGATGGTATCGTGGCGCAGAACATTGCACCGCAATCCCGAACTCTCGTTTGAAGAGTATGAGACAACCTCATTCATCGCCGAAAAACTCAGGGAGTTTGGCTGTGAGAACATAAAAATAGGTTTCGGCCCTATAAGTACGGGGCTCACTGCGGAGATAGGAAGTTCTCTTCCCGGCCCTGCTGTGGCTCTGCGCGCTGATATAGACGCACTTCCCATCCATGAAGAGACAAATCACGAGTGGCGCTCATGCAGAGACGGCATCTCTCACTCATGCGGGCACGATGCTCACACGGCGATTCTGCTGGCCGCCGCCTCTATATTGTCGGAGATGAAGGCTGAGCTCAAAAGCCCCGTTCGCCTTATATTCCAGCCTGCCGAGGAACGCTCCGTCCCGGGTGCGGAATTCAAGTCGGGAGCGGCTTTCGTTCGCGAGAGCGGCGCTCTTGACGGAGTGGGAGCTATATTCGGCCTCCATGTCTGGGGAGATTACCCCGCAGGCAAAATATGCTGTGCAAAAGGGCCTGTCACATCGGCAGTCGCATCTTTCAGCCTTGAAGTGAACGGCCGCGGCGGACACGGTGCTCAGCCACATTTTGCGATAGACCCTATCATGACATCATGCAATGTAGCATCTCTCTGGCAGCAGATAGTGAGCAGAGAGGTTGACGCGATAGACTCTCTTGTCCTCACAATAGGCAAAATAGAGGCGGGAACTCAGTACAACATAATTCCGTCAAAGGCCTTTATGGAGGGAACATGCAGAACTTTGAGCAAAGAGACCTTGGATTTCGCGGCAAAGAGAATGGAAAAGATAGCCTCATGCACATGCGAAGGAATGAGATGTACATGCAGCTTCTCCTTCAAAAGGGGGCATGACTCTGTTCGCAACGACGCGAGAGCCGTTGACATAATAAAAAAATCCGCGGAGGAAATGTTCGGGGAAGATTCTTACGTAACAGTTCCTCCGGTCATGGTCGGCGAGGACTTTTCCCTCTACACGGACATCATCCCCGGAGCTCTCTTCTTCCTGGGGCTCGGAGACGAAGCCAAAGGGACAAACTTCGGACAGCACCACCCGAAATTCACTGTCAACGATGACGTCATATCACGGGGAGCTGCAATGCTCGCGTTGGCTGCCTTAAAAGCGGCTAATATTTTTTAAATCAATAAAATAATATAAAAGTGCGGAGCTGACTTCGGCTCCGCTTTTTATATTTCGAGAAGAGCCAGCACTACGTGGTTTCTCAGTGCGGGCAGGTAGTGAGTTCTTTCTTTTGAACATATCTTGGCGTCATTGCCGCAGAAGAAACACTTCCTTGGCGGCAGGCCGAGATCCTTTCTTGATACAGAACCGTCAGGGGTTATGATGTCTATGTCAAATACCCGTCCCGCTTTGAGCCTCTCTTCAAGCTCTACAGCGCACATTTTTGCCCTGCGCGCCTCGTTTTCGTCTCCTTCAAAGACTCCGAGCCAGCAGTATCCCGCGCCGTTTATCAGGTAAGCATCCTTTATAAAAGGTTCTTCAAACTCATCGATAAAAAGCTTTATGAAGTGGCATACAGCCTCCTCATCATTGGGAATCCTCTTGGGATAGCCCGGCACATTAAGAGCTATCTGGCAGACGAAGCCGGAATCATTATCCATGGCGGAAAGACTTTCGTGCACGGTTGAAAGCAGCTCTCTCTGCTTTGAGGCACGCTCCTCGCGTCCGTTCAGAACAGATTCGAGAGGCAGCATCATATTTTGCTCCGCATCTTTTTTATGACTTCCTGCCCTCTCTCTGACGAGAGGTAATCCAAAGTAGTTTTGGGCAGAAGTTCATCTAAAACGACATTGTCGCCGCTTTTTATCGCTTCTCGGACGCGGGATGCTGAGATGGGAAGTCCGCCTCCGTCCGAAATTCTCTCTATCTCCGTCACTTCGACACCCTTCGCCGGCAGAATTTCCTTCATTTTCTCATTGTAAATTCTTGTCGTGCCGCAGAAAGGTTCTGTCCCTACAAAACGCTGTGTAATTTTAAGAGCGGGCACGAATAGACTCGCAAATAGATTGACATCAAGCTCCGCCTGAACCGACGAGACAGAGTCGCATCCCCTGTCTTTTAAAAAGTACGAGGGAAACGTGGCGCGCGAGACTGCGTATCCGCCGCTCGGGATAACTTTTACATTATTCAAACCGCACACACCGGCTCTTATAAGATCTATCCTGTCTTTGAAGGGAAAGTCGGAGATATCCTCCTCGACTGCTATAACATAGAGAGTGGCGCATTTTGAGGCAGCCTGCTCTATCAGATATCTGTGTCCTTTTGTGAAGGGGTTGCAGTTCATAACAATGGCCCCGAAAGGAGCAGAATCGCTTTTATACTTGTCCAGACTTTTAATATAATCGGATGAAGACGGAAGTCCCGATTCCATGAGAACGGCACTTCCTGTCCTTGCCAGCTCCGAAAAGCCCAAGTAAGAGAACTTTTCAGCCATATCGGGCTTTGTATAGAGAAAGAGGTGGAAAATGCCATTATCCCGCGCATGCTGTATAACAGCGGAAACAACAGTCCCGGCAAGCCCCGCCTCTTGATACATAGGGTCAGATGCTACCATCTTGATGACATTGCCCTCTATGCTTGCTGTTGCGGCAAGATTCTCGGAAGAATCCTCAACCATAACAGTCGCATCTGGATTCCCCTCGTATATGAGGCCGTGAACGCGCAAAAGCTCACAGACGGCCTCTTTTTCATAAGGCAGGAGTTTTTTTGCCGTGCGGCACTCAAAACCGAACATTTTATTTAATCCTTTTCCAATTTCCTTTTCAGAATCTCGCCTATGCTGGAACGGGGCATCTTATCGACAAATTCTATGATGCGCGGAACTTTATAGTATGAGAGCTTCTTTTTGCATGAGTCCAAAAGCTCTCGTGATGTCACTTTTTCTCCCGTTTTAAGGACGACAAAGGCCTTTACTATCTCGCCCGTTATGGAGCGGGGCACTCCTATTACGGCAGCTTCTGCGACGGAAGGATGCTCAAGCAGAACTTTTTCAATCTCCTGAGCATAAACTTTAAAGCCGCCCACAAACATTACGTCGCTTGTTCTTCCTACAAGCGACAGATATCCGTCCGCGTCAAACTTCGCTATGTCGCAGGTGTTGAACCACCCATCCACAAAACGTTCTTTTGTAAGCTCGGGGTTGCGGTAGTAGCATGAAGTCACGCTTGCTCCTCTTATCCATAAATGTCCTTCCGAACCAGTAGGCAGAACCTCACCCTCGTCGCTCCTTATCTGAGCTTCTACGGAAGAGAGCAGAGTTCCCACAGTTCCGTTCTTTCTCTTGTCTGTGGATGGAGGAAGGCTTACAACGGAAGATGCCTCCGTAAGCCCGTAGCCCTCTATTACGGGCGCGCCCAATATCTCTCTGGAACGTTTGTCGAAGTCGTGGGGGAGCCTATCTCCGCCCGACAAAATATATCTCAGTGTGTGTGGCGGTGTTACCCCTCTTGCCGCTGCGCCCAAAAGCAGTGATATCATGGTTGGGACGGCTGGGACTATCGTGACGGAGGCGTTTCTCATAGAGTTCAGCGCTCCTTCTGGAGGCATAAAAGACTGAAGAATAACCTGTCTTGCTCCCTTTACAAGAGCGATAAGAGCTCCGCAGACAAAGCCCAGAGAGTTGAAGTTAGGCAGAGCGTTGAGGAATACGTCATCGTCCGTAAGAGTGTCTATATGTTCTACGCAGGCATCGATAATGCTCAGCAGATTTTCATGTGTAAGGGGAACGGCTTTAGGCTCGCCCGTTGTTCCCGACGTGTAGAAAATGACCGCGGTGTCGGAGGATTCTTCCTCAGAAAGACGCCCTGCGATGATAGGCCCGGGGGCATCAAGATCCGTAATAATACAAGGTATACCCTCTTCGGAGATGAGGGGGACAATGTTTGCACATCCTCTGAATGTTATAGAGGCAAAGACATCCGCATGCTTGAGCTGCTTTATCAATGTGACATATCCGCCTCTGTAGTCGATTGGCACCACAGTACCGCCGAGCCTCCATACTGCAACCGCAACGGCAAGGAGTATCGGCGAATTGGGAAGTAGCAGGGCTATTCTGTGTCCTGCCTTAAACTGGCTTGCCATAAGCCTGCTCTCGCATTCCTCTACAAGCTCAAGAAATGCTCCGCGCGACCACCATGTATGCTGCCAGCAAATAAAAGGTTCGGCCTGCAAATTTTCTAAAGTCTCTGTTATTGCTCTATCCAGTCTGGGACTCAAAACATCCCCTCCAAAGAATAAGTGACGGCTTGTGCGTTAGTGCGAAATCTGCTGTAAAGAAAGAGCCATATAAGCTTCCCAAGCCGCGGAGAAAGGAAGCATGCTCTCCGGTATATCGTATGCCGGATGGTGCAGAGGATATTCCAATCCCGTGCCCATGAGCATAAAGACAGAAGGAACACAGCTGCTGAAGAAAGAAAAATCCTCGCCGGAAAGCAGCGGCTGCTCCAAGGTGTTTATGCCGTCTTCACCGAAAAACGGAATTCCTATTTTTGTAATAATATCGATTAATGCAGGGTCATTTTCAACCTGTGCATAATTTCTCGTATATTCCACAGAGGCGAGACCGCGGAAAGCCTTTGCAATGGCCGGAGCCATGGTCTCTATCCTGCTTTGTATAAAATCTCTGGTCTTTGGGTTGAAAGCTCTGAGAGTTCCCCACAGATTGGCCTGTTCGGGAATCGCATTATATGCGAAGCCGGCCTCAACCTGGCCGAATGATACCACAACAGGGTCTCTTGGGTCTACATCTCGTGAAAGCATTGTCTGAATGGCTATTATCAAGTGGGCGGAAATTGTTATCGGATCTACTGCCATGTGAGGTTCGGCTGCGTGTCCCGCAACTCCCCTGATATCTATGTGAATCCTGTCGGAAAGGGCGGTGAGAACTCCCTTTCTCATGTAAAGCTCTCCGTAAGGAAGCTCGGGCCACCAGTGAAGAGCTATACACCTGCCTATGTCAAAACTTTCGAGGAAACGGTTCTCTATAAGTGTTTTTGCTCCGCCGCGTCCCTCCGCGGCAGGCTGGAAAAGGAAAACGATTCGCTGTTTTAGTTCGCTCCTGTGCATGGAAAGAACCTTTGCTGCTCCCAGAAGAGACGCCATATGTGCGTCATGTCCGCAGGCGTGCATAAGGCCCGGCATGCAGGAAGTAAACGCAAGCCCGGTACCTTCCTCAACTGCAAGGGCATCCATACTGGCGCGCATAAGCAGTGCAGGACCGGGAATATCCTCGCCCAGTATGCCGATAATGCAGGTCTGCATGGCAAAGCCAGAGATAACCTTCATTCCGTCAATTGATTTGAGAACCCGTGTAATTTTGGATGCCGTTATATTTTCCTCAAAGGCAATCTCAGGGAATTGGTGAAAATCCCTGCGCCAATCCAGCATTTCAAAATTTATACTTTCCGTCTCTGCAAGGAGCTGCGCTCCCAGGTTTGATGCCTTCAATTGATCAGACATATAGAGTACTTCCTTCCGTTCCGCCAAAACATGGCATATGAATATCTGCTAAGTTTACCATAAATCACAGAATGATAGATAAATTAATTTATAATTTTTAAAAATACAATAAAATCGTACAGGCAAAAGAGGAATGTAATATAATGGGGGAGAAAATGTGAAGGGGAAAGCCGGCGGATAACTTATGAGTAATGTCAAAAAAGGAATAATAATGCTCTTTGCGGCATATTTCATGTGGGGAGTGCTGCCTATATATTGGAAAGCGCTGGGGGCGCTCGGTTCCATAGAAATACTTGCTCACAGGATATTATGGTCGGCTGCTGCAGCCCTCATCTACACAATATGCAAAGGTCAGTGGCACATGGTTGTGAACTTTGTCCGCAGCCAAAAAATAGGTACTTTTAAACTTATGGCGGGAGGAGTCCTCATCTCATTCAACTGGTGGCTCTATATATGGGCCGTAAACGACGGACGTATCCTCGAAACAAGCCTCGGCTACTTTATCAACCCTCTTGTCAGCATGATGTTCGGAATGTTCTGCTTCGGTGAAAAACTGTCGCGTCTGCAGTACGGAGCTGTTGTCCTCGTCTGTGGCGGTGTTGCGGTCGAAGTCATCTCCGCGGGAGTTCCGCCCTTCGTATCATTAGGACTGGCCTTCTCGTTCGGGCTCTATTCCGTACTGAAAAAAACGATAGCCATAGATCCGATGGCCGGACTGCTCATAGAAACTCTCACAGTCACACCTCCCGCCCTCTTATGGCTTATACACCTGCAGACGTCTGGGCTTGCCTCGTTTCCCTACTCAGCCTCAACAACTCTGTTGCTTGCCGGCACAGGTATAATCACAACAATACCTCTGGCTCTCTTCGCAGTGGCGATGAGGCATGTGCCTCTTACTACTGTAGGTTTTGTACAGTACCTTTCCCCGTCCATAACATTCATAATAGGCAACTTCATATACCATGAAGCAATGCCGCCGTCACGCCTCGCAGCCTTTGCCTTCATCTGGGCCGCTCTTGGTCTTTACACCTTCAACGCCGCAGTAAATAAATCGCCAAACCATGTAAAAACAAGGTAAAAGACATTTGCAAAATTTGAACATTAAAGGTATTATATATCCCATTGAATGGACAATTATTCCACTTATTGGAAAACAAGGGGTGCAGCCGTATGAAAGAAGATTCAGTGCGTTCTGTAGAACGAGCTTTTTCTATATTAAAAGCCTTTACCAGGGATGACTACAAACTGTCTCTGAGCGAACTTGCAAACAGAATCGGGCTGCCGATAACTACAACTTTAAGACTTGCAGGCACGCTGGAGAATATGAACATGCTTCACAGACACAGTGACCGCTGCTACTCTTTGGGCAACCAGCTCTATTTGCTGGGCAGCATAGCAAAGGTCAATTTCCGTCCTCAGCAGATAATATATCCGTACATGAAACAGGTGCGCGAAGAGACAAAGGAAGCGGTCTCCCTTTACGGAGTTGTGGAGGATTACCGCGTCTGCTTCGAGCATGTGGACAGCTTATTGAGCATGAGATGCGTAATGAGAGTCGGGGACAGAATGCCTCTTTGGACCGGCGCCGGCGGCAGAGCTCTGCTTGCTTTCATGGGAGAGGAGATTATCGAAAGAGAGATTGCAAAAGCTCACCCGATAACTCAGACAACTCTGTGCGACCCTGTACTTTTCAGAGAAGAGATTCTGAAGATACGCTCTTTGGGTTATGCTGTCAGCTACGGTGACAGGGAAGAGGGCATTTTTTCCGTTGCCGTGCCAATATTCAACAGGCGCGGAGATATAGAATATTCATTTTCCGTCGCAGGGCCTTCGCTGCGCTTTACGGAGGAAGAGGGACATGCCATAGTACCCAAAATACAAAAAATGTGTCGGGAAATAGCTACACAGATATAGCAGGATAAGACGAAAAAACGCACCTCCCAAAATAATCGGGAGGTGCGTTTTTCTTATGAGCCCTTTCTTCTGCTTAATATGGAACAGAGCACCGATGCCAGTATGACAGCACAGCCCGCTATCTCGTGCGGAGTCGGAACTTGATGAAGCAGTATCGGAGTCAGTGTCAGAGCTACGACTATTTCAAGGGTGAGAATCATGCTGGTGAGGGACGCTGGGATATATTTTAACGATGTGAAGAGAAAACCGAAGCCCAAAATACTTGCTGCGATTGCAGGATAATGTATGATGGCAAATATACGAGGTGTGAGAAAGTGCAGATCAGACCATCCCATTAAGATGCTTTTTGCCGGTATCA
>CAZNYN010000038.1:0-19538 GCA_964577295.1 uncultured Synergistaceae bacterium
AGTTCAGTTAAAACATCAGAAAAGAGGCGGGGATTCCCTGCCTCTTTTTTTGACATTATCACATAGTAGAGGATATTATAGGGGCATGATTATAATGTGCCGTGATTATGGCTTTATGATTTTCAGTACAATGTGATTGCAGCGGAAGGAAGATTTTATTATGGCAGGAACACAGCTTCAGAATATACAGGAATTGAAGAAGCTCCCGGCAGGGAGTATGTTTAAGGCGATATTTGTCGTTACTTCGATATTTCAGAAGACGGACAAAAACGGCAAGCCCTATTATGAGATTTCGGTTTCGGACTCTACAGGGACTATAGATGCGAAAATTTGGTCTGATGCGGCATGGTTTGACCGTTCTGATTCCGAGCTTGACCCTACAGCTCCGGCGAAGAAGCTTTCGGAGGAGAGGATTAAGGGACTTGCGGGAAATACTATGGGTGTTGACGGCAAGACGGCAGAGTACAGAGGTCAGGTGCAGTTTAATTTTAATAAGCTGACACTGCTTAATCAGGAGAGGTTTCCCGCCGCTCAGTACCTTCCCCGTTCTCCGATTCCTATAGATAAGCTGACGGCGAGATATGAAGCTCTTGTCCGCGGATGCCGTCCCGAGATTGCGGGCTTTTTGAATGGCGTTTTCAGCGGCGATATGTGGCGCAAGTTCCGCGACTGGCCCGCTGCTGTGAGCCACCACCACGCTTATGCCAACGGTCTTTTGGAGCATACTCTCTCTGTCGCTGACTGCGCTAAGTCTATGGCTCTGTCTATGAGAGACTCCGGCTACGATATCGATGTTGATGTGGCTGTTGCCGGAGCTTTGCTGCACGATATAGGCAAGATTGATTCTTACTGCATGACATCTATCCCGGAAATGACGATAGAGGGCGCGGTGCTTGACCATGTAGCTCAGGGATATCTTAAATTTATGGAGCTGGCGGAGAGAGCGGGACTTGATTCAAAGCTCAAGCTGCACTTGGCTCACATTCTTCTCAGCCACCACGGTCAGAGGGAGTTTGGTTCTCCCGTCGTTCCCGCGACGCCCGAAGCTATGATTGTCTCGGCCGCAGACGAACTGGATTTCCGCATGTTCTGTTGGAATGACAGTGTGAAGGATTTGTCCGACGACCAGCCGATATCTCAGTGGCACAACGGGACGGGCCGCCGTTTCTGGAATCGCTAGGAAGGCATCTGACGTGCCGAAGGAATTTTATATAACAAAAGATCAGGAGGGGCGCAGAGTCGACAGGCTTTTGCGTACTATGTGGCCGCAGGTTCCCTTGGGAGCTATTATGAAAGCTCTGCGCAAAGGTGAAGTTCGGCTGGATGCGAAGAAGGTTTCCGCCGACACGAGGCTTGAGGAGGGGCAGTTCCTCCAAGTTCCGTGGAGCGACGACGCGCCTTTGGGAGCGATGGCTCAAAATTCCGCTTCTTCCGCAAAGTATCCTCCTCTTGAGACTTTGTATAAAGACGATTATCTCTGGATAGTGAATAAGCCGGCGGGACTGCTGACTCAGCCCGACACAAAGGGCGGAGATTCCCTTATTACGCGCGCTCTGGCGGAGCTTGAGTGGACGAGGCTTGACTTTCATCCCTCCACCGTTCAGAGGCTTGACCGCAACACATCGGGAGTCGTGATAATAGCGCTGTGCGGCGAGTCTCAGAGAACTTTGTCCGAATTTATCAGAGAGAGAAAGATAAAAAAAATCTACAGAGCAGTGGTATCAGGCGAGACGGAGGAGAGGGGAGAGATAAACCTTCCTCTGCTTAAAGATTCGGAGAGCAACACGGTTAAAGTCGATGCGAAAGGACAGAATGCCTTGACCCGCTACAGGCGGCTCTCTTTGGGAAAGTTCGGAAGCACTGTGGAAGTCGAACTTGTCACAGGGCGTCCGCATCAGGCGCGAGTGCATCTGTCGGCGATAGGACATCCTATCCTGGGTGACTGCAAGTACGGAAGCGGCAAGGGGGCAAAACGGCCTCTGCTGCACGCTTTTTCCGTCTCTTTTCCTAACGATTCCGCTCTTCCGGAATCGCTGCGCGGCTTGACAGTATCTGCTCCCATGCCCGATGATATGAAGAATTTCTTTTCCGCCGTATAACGAATAAGACATTATAAAAGCGGCACGCCGTTACAGCGTGCCGCTTTTGCATATCAAATCATTTATTTGGGCGTGTAGTGAAAGGTCTGAGCTTTTTCTTCTCCGCAGAGAATCCTGTAAGCACCGAAGGCCAAAGACTCCATCTCATTTTCCCCCGGGTAGAGGCGCATGGGAGCGATAAAGGCGGTGCGGTCGGCAACCTGCTCCGTAACCATCTTTGAGTACGCAAGCCCGCCCGTCAGAGCTATACAGTCAACCTTGCCGCTGACCACTGTGGCTAAAGTTGCAATAGATTTTGCAATTTGGTAGGCCATAGCGTCGTAGACGAGCTTTGCATTTTCGTCTCCTTCCGCTATCATCTTTTCGACCTCGCGGGCATCGCTTGTGCCGAAATAGCTGAAAAGCCCGCTGTCTCCCCTTATGACTCTCAGCTTAGCCTTCATGCTCTCTCTCTTGCTCATGTATTTAATGAGCTGAACAAGCTGCTGTCCTCCAGAGCGTTCCGGAGAGAATGGGCCTTCGTCATCTCCGACAACATCTATGACACGCCCGTTCTTATGCAGTGTCATGGAAATGCCTCCGCCTAAGTGAGCTATGATGAAGGTGCACTCATTGTATTTTTTGCCAAGATCCTCCGCGGCTTTGTGAGCCGTAGCTCTCATGTTCAGAGCGTGAGTGACCGAGACTCTCGGCATTTCCTTTATGCCGCTTATGCGCGCTATAGGCTCAAGCTCATCTGTGGAAATGCCGTCATAGATATATGCGTGCGGTATGGGGAGCATCTTGCTGAGTTCGTAAGCTATGCAGGCTGCGACATTGGAAGCGTGCTCCTCTTCGCAGACATTGAGCAGATAGTCCACCATCTCATAATTTATCTCATATCCTCCCGAGTGTATGGGAGAGAGAATTCCTCCTCGCGCTACAATGGCGTCAAAAGGTGCGAAGTCCTTGGCGTCCGACATGGCGAACTCTTCCGCAATCTGTTGTCTCATCGGCAGCTGGTCGGACATGTATGGATATTTTTCGAGAAACTGTTTTGTGTGAATGTATTCTTTTTGAAGAACTTTCTCTCTGTCTTTATATACCGCCATCTTTGTAGATGTGGAACCGGTGTTGAGCACAAGTATAGAGTAAGCCATCGTAGTTCGCCTCTTTTCCTAAAATGCGGGTGTTATGCAAAGTACACTCGCGTATATAGCATAAATATTATTACGCAAAATTCAAAAAGAGCATATTGTCAGTTCCACTTGTTTTTTACGGTGCATCGAAGTTGCAAATATGAGTTTTGTTGTTAAGAATCTCCTGTACATTTTTTCCCTGCAGAGATATAATGAGTTCGCAATTTATAATGATTTCATAATCTTCCCTATCGGTCTATCCGATACGGCAGATTTTTGAAGTTTAACGCACCGAATATCTATCCGTATACGTGGAAATGTTCCATGTCCGGGGAGGGGATATCTGCAAGGTACGACTTGTATTTATCAAAAACCTTCCGTTTGAGCGGGAGGTTTTTTTGTTAGGGAGGCATATTTATGGAAGAGAGCAGAATAGGGGTTGCCGCGATTATAGTGGAGGATGTCGCTTCTTCGCGGGAGGTCAACGAGGTTCTTCATAAGTTCGGCAAGCTTATTGTCGGCAGAATGGGGATTCCTTACAGAGAACGCGGTGTGAATGTTATCTCTGTCATTCTCGACGGCAGTGCCGATGAGATCAGCGCTCTTACGGGACAGCTCGGGAAAATTTCGTTTGTGACGGTTAAAGCCGCAATGTCCAAGAAGTAGTTTTTATTTTTAAAATAAAAAGGAGAGTTTTTTATGAAAAAGAAAATATTCGCATCGCTTGTCTTGGCGTTTCTTATGAGCGCGGCAGGAGCTTTCGCTTCGGAAATGCCGGCAAAGCTCGGCATCACTTATGTCAAAGCGCCTCTTAACGTGCCTTCGATAGTTGAGAAGTACAATAAAGTTTTTGAGGGAGCTTTCCCCGGAGTGGAGCTTTCTTTCCCGGAGCTGACGGAGGGACCCAAGCAGACTGCGGCTCTTGCCGCGGATGAGATTGGCATAGCTAGCTGCCTCGGTTCCACTTCCGCCATTCTTGCCGCATCCGAAGGACTTGACCTTAAAATAGTGGGGATATATTCGCGCGCGCCAAAGGCTTTTATGATAGTGGTAAAGAATCCCGCAATAAAGAGTATGAAGGATCTTAGGGGCAAGCGCGTCGCAGGGCCTAAGGGGACAATACTGCACCAGCTTCTTGCCGCGGCTCTTGCGAAAGAGGGCATGACAATGAAGGATGTAGAGTTTGTACACATGGACTTGGCATCGGGCGCAAACGCTCTTGCAAACGGCGGAGTGGAAGCGGCTCTTCTTGCGGGCCCGGCAGCATACAAAGCTCTCTCGGGCGGATCTAGGATGCTCAAAAACGGAGAAGGTCTGGTCGATGCCACAATAGTTATCGCGACAACGGAGAGTTATATGAAAAAATATCCCAATGTGATATCGACATTCATGGATTCGCACAAAAAGACTATTGCGTGGATAGCAAAGAATGAGAAGAAGGCTAAGGAGATGACCCAGGCCGAGACGGGACTTCCCTCAGACGGAGTGGCGATGATGTTCCCGTGGTATGATTTCTCGCCAGAAATTCGCAAAAGCGACATAGCGGAACTCGCGCGCACTCAGAAGTTTATGATGGAAAACGGCCTCCAGCGCAAGGAAATTGACATTAACTCAATTATCAAAAAGTAGACTGTATTCCCCTTGGGCGCGCTCTAATACGCCCGAGGGGTTTTTATATTCATTTTATGAGGGGTGATAGTATGGATTTGCAGGAAACACCGCGCTCGGGCAGGCTTCATATAGGATTTTACGGAAGAAGAAACGCAGGTAAGTCCAGCCTTATAAATCTTGTCACGGGGCAGGAGACGGCTCTTGTCTCGGAATATGCCGGCACTACAACAGATCCTGTTATAAAGAGCATGGAGCTTCTTCCTCTGGGGCCTGTTGCCGTTATCGACACGGCGGGGCTCGACGATGCGGGTGAGCTTGGAGAGCTTCGCATAGCAAGGTCGCGCGAGATGATGGACAGGACGGATTTGGCTCTGCTTGTTATCCCTGCCGATACGGCATCGGATATATCTCTTGAGAGGCAGTGGCTCAAGGAACTTGAATCACATAAGATACCGGTAGTCGGAGTGTTAAACAGGATAGACAGAACTCCGTGCGGCTCTTTCGGATATTTAAAAGACAAACTGGAAGCATCTTTGGGAATAAAATTCGTGCCGGTATCTGCATTGGACAAATCCTGCCGCCCCGACCTGCTCTCAGCGATAGTGAATGCCGCACCCACGGATTTTGAAGCTCCGACACTTGTGGGTGACATAATATTTCCGGGCGCAAAGGTTGTGCTGGTTGCTCCCCAGGATATACAGGCTCCGAAGGGACGCCTTATTCTGCCGCAGGTTCAGGTGATAAGGGATATCCTCGACAACAGAGGCCTCGCTCTCACAGTCACCACGGACATGCTTCCAATGATGCTGGAATCTCTGAATGGAAAGCCCGATCTTGTGATAACGGACTCTCAGGTATTTGGCAAGGTCAATGCCATTCTTGACAGTGATGTTCCCCTGACGTCGTTCTCCATTATTATGGCGCGGAGCAAGGGAGACCTCAAGACATTCGCAGACGGCGCACATGCCATAGAGACTCTCAAAGAGAGCGATAAAGTGCTTGTGGCCGAAGCCTGCACCCATGCGCCTCTTACGGAGGATATCGGACGGGAGAAACTGCCGCGCTGGCTCAGAGAAAAGGTGGGGCAGGGACTCACCGTTGATATCGCGGCGGGGCTCGATTTCCCGAAGGATTTAAAGCAGTATGCTCTCATACTGCACTGCGGAGGCTGTATGTTTACAAGAAAGCAGCTTATGTCGCGGCTCATAAAGGCTCAGGCGGAAGGTGTTCCGATAACGAACTACGGAATAGCCGCGGCTGCGATGAACGGTATATTGGACAGGGTTACGGAGGTTTTTCCCGAGTTTAAGAAGTAATCGGTGATAGATTGTTATGACCTGTTTATGGGCTTCTTTGTTAAAAGTTTTGCTGATCTGTTTTTGAAAATTTTTACTTATCCAAAATAACGCCTGATTTTGGCAGGTGCTTCATCGGGTCGAGTGCCGCTCCTCTTGAGTTTCTTACTTCAAAGTGAAGGTGGTTTGCGGTAGCTCGTCCCGTTCTTCCGACTGTAGCTATTTTATCTCCCTGCTTCACGTTCTGTCCTACCTTTACTCCCATGGTACTGCAGTGGGAATAGAGCGTCCAGAGCTTGTCTCCGTGGTTTATGATGATGACTTTTCCATATCCGCTGAAGCCTCTGCCTCCGTTTGAAACGACTTCGACAATTCCTCCGAGAGCGGCATATATCGGCGTGCCCTTAGGAGCTAAGAGGTCGACGCCCTTGTGCCGCCGTCTGCCGTTGGAGCGGCTTCTGTTGAAAAGTCCGCCTATCTTGCAGGATTTGAGAGGCCATGTCATACCTTTTATTATATCGGGAGCGCCTCCTACAATCATTTCCTCCTCGTCCTCCCACTCTATTCCGCCCGTTGTGGTCAGCTTGCGGAATGCTGTGTCGAGAGGTTCTTCCTGAAGTTCCTGATAGTCAATTACAGATGCGTGTGAGATGTATGGGAAAGATAGGAGCGCAAACAAAAAGAGGCATCCCGCAATAGAAAACATCAGGGATGTGCCGATCATATTATGAACTTTATGTGTAATGACAGTGATATCATGGCTGTAAATGCCGGACATAAAAAACCTCCATAGCACGGGTACATTCGCTGGTGTACATTGTAACACAGAGCAACTAGCGAATATTCAGCAAAAAGTCCAACATTTCATTCATTATGGATGTGTCTGCCGCTCCGCCTCTGGTACGAAGCGAGTGATCCGCCTTTTCGATGGTGTGAAAAAATTTGTCGCTTTCCGGGATATTTATTTTCTTCAGAAGGTCGAGACAGCTTTCTTTGGAAAATATTTCATCTCGTTCTCCGCGGAAGGCAATAACTTTTCCTGCAGCAGTCCTGACAAGCATTTCGGGAGAAATTACGGATCGAAGGGTTGAGAGTATGGGCAGCTTCATCATATTTTCCTCAACCTGAGGATATGAGATAAGCCCCGTGCCGCTAAGAATGAGCCTGTCGAAGATGGGTGAAACTCCCTCGCGCACAATGCCTCCCGCCGCGGCGGAAAGCGCTATGATGCCTCCCAGTGAAAAGCCCCAAAGCCAGAGAGATTTATCCTTTGCTTCCTCTATGACTTTGCGCAGAGCCACAAAGACATCTTCCTGCTCCTGCGTGAATGTCTTTCCTCGGAAAGAGCCCTTTATCCAAGCTGTGATATTGTCTTTAAACTCCTGCCTGTCCCTTATTTTTCTGCTTGTTTCCACAAGCCACGGGGTGAGCCCGTTTTCGGCAAGGATTTCGGCAAGGTGGCGGAATTTGTTGTGGTAGGAAAGGTTTGCGCTGCTGTGAACTCCGTGGAGCAGTATGACATTTATGCCATTCGGATGTTTCGGCATGCAGCGACAGAGGTGAACCTCTCTGTCACCGTACGTTCCTTCGAGTATATAAAGTTCCGAATCCAAAACGTTATCCATCTTCTTAATTAAAAGGGCGGGGTTCGCCCGCCCTTTGTCTCTTTATTTTACTTGCCCTGGTGCGCTGCGAGTGCGCAGGCGGAAGCGATTGAGAGGAGCTTTGCCTCTGCCGAATCCGCGCGGCTTGTAAGAACGATAGGAGCCTTTGCTCCGAGAACGATGCCTGCTGTCTTGTTCTCTGAGAAGTAGACTATCGCCTTTGCGAGCATATTGCCGGATTCGATTGTGGGAACGTGGAGGATATCGGCATAACCTGCGACGTCGGACTTGATTCCCTTGTGGTGCGCCGATTCGGGTGATACTGCATTGTCCAGTGCCAAAGGTCCGTCGATGAGGCAGCCTTTGATCTGTCCGCGGCGGTTCATCTGTGTAAGGATTGCAGCGTCCATTGTCGGGGGCATGTCGGGGTTGACTACTTCTACTGCCGCAAGAGCCGCAACCTTCGGGCATGCTACGCCGAAAGCGTGAGCCAGCTCGACGACGTTCTTTATGATATCGACTTTGACCTTGAGTTCGGGATACATGTTGAATGCGGGGTCTGAAATGAAGAATATTCTGTCGTAGCCCTTAATCTGGTGGATGTAGACGTGTGAGAGTGTCTTGCCGGAGCGAAGTCCCTTTTCCTTATTGAGTACGCCGCGAAGGAAGTTTGCCGTAGCGACCATGCCCTTCATGACTATCTGAGCCTTGCCCGACGATACGAGTTCTACAGCTGCAAGTGCTGCAGCCGCTTCTCCGCCGCGCTCGTCTACGACGTCGTAGTTGGCGAGATCCACGCCGAGCTTGTCTGCGACTTCTTTGATCTTATCGGCATTTCCGACAAGGTAGGCTGTTGCTATGCCGGCTTTGCGCGCGTTTTCTACCGCTTCGAGAACCTCTGCGTCTTCGGCGCATGCAACGCTTATCTTCTTGGGGCCGACTTCTTTGCCGTATTCGAGTAGTGCGTCAAGTGTACGAATCTGTTCCATTTTCGTAAAAACCTCCCTGATTTATGGTTCGGGCTTGGCCCGTATTATTCAAAAGACATGTTAGACATTATACACTGTAATTTTCTGTTTGCAGATACATTTGAAGCAATTTGAAAAAAAATATCGCTGCAAATTATAAAAATCCCGCTACTTCATGCCGAGAGATATTATCTTGGAAAAAGCCTTTTCCGGTGTCATGTCGATATACTCGACATCTTTTTCCGGGAAGAAAAAGACAAGCCCGGTTGTAGGGTTTGGAGAGGTTGGGACAAATATCGTGACAGTAACGCTCCCGTCCTTTTCCTTCATTTTATTCGTGACAAAGCCTATGATATAGCCTGTGGCGCAGGGGACTTTTGCCGTGCCCAGATAGCCCTTGGCGCCGCTTCCCGAGGTGAAGGTCTGAATCATGTCGCGGATAGTGATGTACCAGCCGCCGAAAAAAGGTATCTTTCCTATGCCCTGCTCGACTATATTCAGCAGCCAGCGTTCTTTCCTGCGCAGCTTGCGCCCGGTATAGGCGAGAATAAATATGAGAGCGAAGCCGATGGCGTAAGAAGTCCACACCGACTTTGTCATTCCGAATATGAGAGCTCCTATCTTTTCAAAAAAGATAACAAGGTAGTAAAAAACAAAGGTAAAAAGAGCAAGAGGCGCAAGCGCTATACATCCAAGACAGAGGTCTTTGGCAGTTCTTCCCATAAAAGCAAACATCGACATTCCACTCCCGCATAAAAATTAATAAACTCTTGATGCAAAATCACCCTATTATGCTTGTCAACACCGCCTCATGTGGGGTATTCTTTAACAGAAAACAAAGCACAGGGGGAATCTGTCATGCTTTACCATATAACGCGCTTTATAGCTTCCATATATTTTACTCTCTATCACAGATTAACTGTATCAGGAAAAGATAAAATATGCAAAGACGGTCCCGTGATATTTGCGCCGAACCATGCAAGCTACCTAGACCCTCCCGTTGTCGGAATAGCCGTATATCCGAGGCGCATGAAATTTGTCGCATGGGACAAGCTCTTCTCCTTCCCTCTCTTCGGAGCTTTTCTTCGCGCAATGGGCTCCGTCCCCGTATCTCCGGAAAATAAAAACAGCTCCGCCGCTCTATTAAAAATGGTCATAGGTTTTTTGAGCGAAGGCAATGACGTATTTATATGTCCCGAGGGACACCGTACCGAGGACGGAAACCTACAGCCCCTTGAGGGAGGCGTCGCAATACTCGCAATGAAGACGGGCGCTCCCATAATTCCCACATGGGTTGGCGGCACGTACAGAGCATTCTCGCGGACAATGAAATTCCCGAGGCCGCGCAAAGTCACAGTCACATTCGGAGATCCCATAGACCCTAAGAACCTCCCCGAAGGACTGACGGAAAAAGAAAAACGCAGATACATACTTGCAGAAATAGAAAATTATTACAAGATAATGGATGAGAAAGACAGAGCGGAATACAAACGTTAGTATTTAAAGAAATATTGACCCGAGTTTTGCAATGGTTTAATATAATCGGTGGTCTCTTGGCAATTACACCATCAAAGAAACCTATGGGGTGAGTGATATGCGCCGAAGCGCGTTCACATTGGTTGAGCTTTTAATGGTCATAATAATAGTCGGAATACTTGCGGGAATGATGCTTTTGTCCTCTTCCTCCGCGATAGACAAAAGCGAGGCGACAGTGTGCCTTGCCAACAGAAAACAGATATCCAGACTTTATGATGTCTACAAAGCGGAACACAACCCCGTAAGCATAGACAAAATAATAGAGGACGAGCATGCTGCATGTCCGAAAAAAGGTACATACACCCTCTCTTCCGACACTTTTGGGCATAATGTCGTAATATGCTCCCTCCACACACTATCCGCCGAAGACAGCCGCTATGCGTACACAGTGAAGGATAAAGAAACACTGACATCCGGAAGTGCGGCAGACAAAGCCGCTCTGATGGCGCAATTGCTCAAGGACGTAAACGAAATTCTGGCAGAAAATCCTAACCTTAACGCAAATAAAATATGGGAGATTCTAAAAGCCCTCGGAGCAGATAGTATACAGGGTGAGAAGTCGGACTTTAAAATTACATACGCAGCCGGTAAGGCAAGCGCCTCATCACTTCTCATAAAGCCGGGCTCTTACGCTTATATAATATATGGGGACGGTTCTGTCTACATTGTAACAAACGGACTGTATAAAGGCGATTCCTACAACAGTTTTAAAAATGATCCCGGCTGGTTCACATCCGACACCAACAAAGGCTACGAAGGCAACACCTCAAACCCTGAAGAAAAAGGCTGGGTGAAGCTCAATTAGCTCTGTACCTCTTGACATTTTACCGCTAGCCCTATTGTTATTGTTCACCGCCTCTGTGTTATAATAACTCCAAACTTGTTTTAAACATCCAAGGAGGATGATTGTTGGTGAGTTCCGACATCGCAGGCAGTATTATCCTGCTGGCCGTATTGCTCCTATTCTCAGTCTATTTCAGCGCGACCGAGACATCTATTACGGCAGCAGGCAAAGGTAAATTATTAGCTTTATCCGATGAGTACCCGCATCGTAAAAAAGGGTTTCTCTGGCTCGTGGAGAACACGGCAAAGGCCATCAATGTTACATTGATAGGCAACAACCTCGTAAACATCGGGGCAAGCGCTGTTGCAACATCCGTGAGCATAACGCTCTTCGGCGCAGTCGGCCCTGCTCTCGCTGTCGCAGTAATGACAGTGCTTATAGTCGTATTCTGCGAAATTCTTCCCAAAAATGTCGCAATAGCGAAAAAAGAAAACGTGCTTCTCTTCAGTCTGCCGTTTATGATGTTCCTGAGCTTTATAATGACACCGCTAACCGCGTTTCTTACTGTCATACTGAAACTTGTCGGCAGAATTACAGGGCTCAACCTTGTCTCCTTCAGCTCTCTCATATCGCGTGAGGAAATAGACCACATCGTGGCTGAGGGAAGCGCGGCAGGCGCTCTTGAAGAGGACGAACGCAAAATGATACACGGAGTTATCGCGTTTGAAGAGACACGTGTCTCCGAAGTTATGGCTCCTAGAATAGACGTATATGCCATAGACGAAGAAGGCACAGCAGAAGAAGCGGTCAAAATATTCGTGGAAAGCGGGCATTCGCGCATCCCGGTATTTAAAGAAGACCTTGACGACGTAATAGGAGTGCTCTACGCCAAAGACCTTTTAGCTCCCCTTGCGGCAGGCAACAGAGAAATCTCGATACTCAAAGTAATGAGAAAGCCCCTCTTTGTTCCCGAGACGATGAAAACGGACGAAGCACTCGACATGATGAAGCGCTCAAAGAAACATATAGCCATAGTTGTCGACGAATACGGCGGAATGGCGGGACTTGTAACCCTCGAAGACCTTATCGAAGAAATAGTCGGAGACATACAGGACGAATATGACACAGAGACCCCCGACATAACTCAGGAGTCCGAAGGAGTATATGTGGCTCAGGGTCAGGTAAACCTCGAAGACCTATCAGAATGCCTGAATTACCCGTTTGACGCAGCATTTGAAGAAGTAGACACACTGGCCGGAATGATGCTCGAACTCTCAGGCAACTTCCCGAGGCAGGGACAGACCATAATATACGGTCCATGGGACATAACAGCCACAGAAGTACAAAACCACAGAATCCTACAGGCAAAAATGAAGTACGTCCCCGAAAGGGAAGAGGAAAACGTTACGGATTAAGCTTGAATATATCGTTGTCTCAAATTCTTCTTACGGAAGAGCTAACAGCGGGAGCATTTTCCCCTGTCATATATTATATAGAAGAGCCTCAATCCTACTCATTTTGTCAAAAGAGTTGGATTGAGGTTCTTGTTATTGCAGCTTAGGATATTCAGCTACAGGTTCAAAATTAATACAGGAGTCAGGTGCTCCGATTGCCAGTGACAGCTCACGTCCCGATGCAATAACGGCATCGACCATGTTTTTTACCAAATTTTCGGTACATCGTTGACTGGGGCCTGATATTACAAGTGCTGCCCTCTGCTGTCCAAGAGTACCAAAGACCGGTACTGCTACGGAGGACACGTTTTGTTCACGTTCTCCAAGGCTTGTTGCGAAGCCGTATTTTCTAATTAACTGGAGCTCGTGCATTATGTTGGGTATTCTTTCTTTTATCTCGGGTGATGCCATATCCAAAATCGCCATAAGTTCTTTTTCCGCTACAAAAGCAAGAAAGGCTTTACCCGATGCCCCTATCCAAATAGGACACGTTATTCCTAATGTTGATATTTTGAGCATATGACGACTCTGAACTTGTTCCGCACAGACACGGTAGAGACCGTTGCGCAGATATAAACTGGCTGTCTCATTTAGTTCATCACGTAACCTGTATAGGACGGGAAGAGCCAGTTGTACAACAGGGTCAGCCTTTGCAAATACACCGCCCAAACGGCAGCACTGCCACCCAAGTCTAAAGGTGTTTTCTCGTTTTTCCAGAAACCCCTCTTCACAGAGAACAGATACGATTCGTGAAACTGTAGACAGCGGATACGATATGGATGTCGCTATCTGAGTCAGAGTCTGAACCGTTCTCTCTGGATTAAATGAATTAAGCACCGCAAGAGCTTTTCGTATTGACGAAGCCCCTTCTGTCTTTTCAGCCACCATACCCCGCCTCGCTATCATAAACATTGTGAATGCATTCTAACACAAGTTTGGCGGTCTTTCTAACACTAGTTTACTTATTTAATTAAAATCTAAAAGCCGCCAGTCTCAGCAAAATAATTGTATAAATCCCCGCATTGAAATATTTTTACCATGATATCGGGAAGTGCGCCGACAGGGATGTCTTTGCCTGTCGTAATATTCTTTATATGGTCATCGCCCAATGAATATTCAAGAATATCATTATCCGAAATATGATCTGTGTCGCACTCGATAACAGGCAGTCCAACGTTGACCGCGTTGCGAAAAAAAATACGGGCAAATGATTTGGCTACAACGCCGGAGACTCCGGCGGCCTTTAATGCAACTGGGGCTCCTTCGCGGGATGAACCGCACCCAAAATATTTTCCCGCTACTACAAATGCTCCTCCTTCGGTTTTCTTTAAGAAGTCGGGGTCTAGGTCTTCCATGCAGTGAAGCCTGTGCTCTTCAAGAGAGTTTGTCTTTGTATATTTGCCGGCGATTATCAGATCTGTGCTTATGTCATCGCCGTATTTTATGGCTTTTTTTCTGATTGCAGTCATATCCGCATCTCCTTATAACAGACTTCTAGGGTCGGTCAGTTTTCCTGTCAGGCATGAGGCAGCAAGCGTAGCTGGTGAGACTAAATATATTGATGCCTTATTATTGCCCATTCTGCCTTTAAAATTTCTGTTGGCTGTGGAAAGCACAACCTCTCCGTCAGCAGGTGCTCCTCCGTGTGTGCCTACACATGCGGCGCATCCGGGAGTCATTATGTAGGCTCCTGCTGCGCATAGAGTTTCCAGTACCCCTTCAGACGCTGCTTTAAGAAGAACCGCGGAAGAAGCTGGGGTTACCTGCAGTCTTACATTGTCGGCAATCTTTTTGCCTCTCAGAATATCTGCGGCTATGCGCAGATCTTCGATTCTGCCGTTTGTGCATGTGCCGAGATATGCGTACTGAAACACCAGCCCCTCTTTTTCACTTACCGGTGCCCAGTTGTCCACCGTGTGAGGAAGAGCTGTGCATGGAACTATTTCCGCAAGATCCATTTCAATGATGTCTTCGTACTCCGCACCCTCATCGGCGAAAATGCCAAGTTCTTTGTTGCACATAAACCCGGCTTTTCCTCCTGTTTCGACAATCATATTGGCCATGGTCATTCTGTCTGCCTGAGGACATTTCTCAATGAAGTCACCGTAGAATTCAAACGCTTTGTAGTTGCCGCCGTCAGCTCCGATGCGCCCTATAAGAGTAAGGATGATGTCCTTTGCCGTGCAGAATGGTAGCAGTGCTCCTTTAAGGTTGATGCGCACGGTTTCGGGGCATTTAAACCATGTTTTGCCGCAGATAAAAGCGGCTGTCAAGTCTGTTGCTCCAACTCCGCAGGCAAGCGCCGCCACAGCTCCGTATGTGCAGGTGTGGCTGTCGCTTCCTATTACTATTTGTCCGGGTTTTACAAACTTTTTCTCAATCAGCAACTGATGGCATACGCCCTCGCCTACGTCCATCAGGTTGACGTGCTGCGCTTTTGCGAACTCCCTCAGCTCTTTCAGACCGTTTGCGAGTTTTTCATTCGGAGGAGGAGAGCAGTGATCCATAACGACGGCGATTTTTTCAGGGTACTTGACTTTTGTTCCGCCAAGTTTTTTGAATGCTTTCAGAGCAAGCGGGGCAGCCGCATCCGTAAGCATCATCATATCTATAGTGCAGAAGACGATCTCGCCCTTATTCACATATCTGCCAGGTTCTTTGCATAGGTGTGAACTTAATATCTTTTGCACAACAGTCATTGGCCTCATAGAGATCATCCTCTCTTGTTTCTGTAATTTCTCCGTGCTTTGTTCATTTTTCAACTATTCACCTTTGTGCTGCAGTTTGTTTCTCTGACGCGTTACGAAAAATAGAATTGCGAATATTGCAAGTCCCGCTATGTCGGTAACTGTACCGGGGAAAATAAGTACCAGAGCTCCGACAAGAGTTGCTATTCTTTCATATACTTTGAGTTTGTCCATGAAATAGTTTTCTGTTGCGACAGAAAGCATGAAAACGCCCAGAATGGCTGATATCAAAGCCTGTATTGTCACAAACCAGCTTGTTACGTTAGTCAGCAGTATTTCCGGCGCAAGCAGGAAAATAAACGGAATAATGAATCCCGAAAGTGCCAGCTTGACGGATTGGAATGCGGTTTTGTTGGGATCCGAACCGGCTATTCCTGCCGCTGTGTAAGCACCCACGCATACCGGAGGAGTAACTGAGGAAAGAACGGCATAGAAAAATACAAACATGTGAGCGTCCAATAACTTTGTCCCCAGAAGGGCAAGAGCGGGTACAGCAACCGCGCTTGCCATAACATAGCTTGCTGTTGTAGGCATCCCCATTCCCAGCAGCATAGCAATTATCATAGTTACTACCATCGTTGCTATCATATTCCCCGCTGTAAGCGAAAGAACAGCATCGCCTATACGTAATGCCACTCCTGTTGCACCCATGATTCCTATAACAATACCGACTATAATACATGCCATAGCAACAGGCAGTGCACTCATGGAACCATCCTTTAACGTCGCTATGAGATCTTTGAGACTCATACGGTCAGATTTTTTTACAAAGCTAAGTACTACAGCAGAGGCGATGCCCCAACATCCTGAGTAAAGCGGGTTATATCCGCTGACGAGGAAGTAAATTATTACCAATAGCGGTATGGATTTATAACCTCTTTTACGTATTACACTCCATGTTTTGGGCAAAGAATCTTTTGGCAGTCCCTCAAGACCCAGCTTTGACGCTTCCAAACTAAGAGAACACCATATACCCCAGAAATAGAGCAGCGCCGGTACAATGGCAGCCAACAAGACAAGAGAATATTTGACTCCTACAGTGTCTGCTATGATGAAAGCTGCTGCTCCCATGACAGGAGGCATTATCTGCCCTCCCGTGGATGCCGCCGCTTCAACAGCACCTGCGAAGTATGGTTTGTAGCCTATCTTTTTCATAAGAGGAATTGTAAATGCGCCTGTTGTAGCTACATTAGCGGATGTGCTGCCGCTGATTGTCCCCATCAGAGCACTTGATACAACTGCTATTTTTGCAGGACCGCCTTTCAGGTGTCCCGTCAAAGCCATCGCCAAATCGTTAAAAAAATCTGACGTTTTGGTTGAAGACAGAAACGCTCCAAAGAGGACGAACAGGAAAATATATGTTGCTGATACTCCTGTTACAAGACCGAACAACCCGTCCGTAGTGAGATAAAGTTCTTCTATGATCCTAGTGACTGACATGCCGGAGTGTTGTACTGGACCGGGCATATAACGTCCAAAATAGCCAAAAAGCAGAAACAGTGAGCAAAAGATTGGAAGTGCATACCCAAGAACTCTTCTGCCTGCTTCAAAAACCAGTAACGTGAATACGGCTCCAATCCATATTTCGTATTCGTAATACATTCCGGCACGTCCGGCTATATCTTCATAAAAGACAAAGACATAGAGTGAGCAGGCTGCCGACAAAACTGCCAATATCCAATCATAAAACGGGATTTTAATAAAACTGCATTTTTTTGATGATGGATACAGGAGAAAAATTAATGTCATTATAAAAGCAACATGAAAGCTTCTTTGCTGCATTGTAGGCAGTACGCCGAAAAAAGCCGTAGAAAGCTGAAATAAAGCTAATATTACCGCCAGTACCGTAATGGTCATGCCCATCCACCCGGTCAATATACGCCTTTTTCCCTTTTTTTCAGGTTGCGTAACCTGTTTTTCCTGTTCTGCTGTCGAAGACATCGTGCGATACCTCCTTAAGATTTCCGGGACGCAGAGAAGCGTCCCGGCTCAATAATTTACTGTTTAATATTACTTAAGTACTCCGGCTTCCTTAAAGTACTTTTTTGCCCCTGGGTGGAGTTCAATGGAATTTCCGTTAAGTGCTGTTTCAAGACTGAAATCGGCGAAATAGTTAGGGAGACGCTGCTTTAGGAACTTCGTGTTACCGTACATTGCCTTTAGTGTCTTGTAAACAACTTCCTCTGACACCTTTTCATCGGTAACAAGAACTCCGACCGCGGCTATTGTCGGTATATCTTTTGGGTAGCCGTCATAGGAACCGCCCTTTATAACGCTCGCTGAGAAGAATTTGTTTTCAGCAAGTATCTTTTTACGCTGGGCTGAGTCAATCGGAAGCAGACGGACATTTTTTGTAAGCATTTCCGTTACCTGTGCATTTGGAACGGTTGTTGTCCAGAAGTTTCCCTGTACACTTCCGTTCTGAATTGCTTCCACACTCTCTGACTTTCCGTAGCGGTCTATTTTGACATCGCTGTCATTAATATTGTAAGCACCGAGGATTATGCGGCAATATGTTTCAATTCCTGCACCTATTGCTCCGTAGTCAATGTTCTTCCCCTTAAAGTCGGCAATACTTTTAATATCTTTACCGTTTGCCAAAACATGGCAGGGCATGGGATATATAGCTGTTACAAAACGTAGGCTCTTAATGGGCGACTTGAATGTACCTTTTCCGTTCCATGCTTCATCGATAGTTGCGGATTGAATCATTCCAAATTCAATGTCGCCCTTTGCAAGTGAGATGGCGTTCTTTGCTGAACCTCCGGTTACTGCCGAATAGCTAATTCCATTTTTCGCGGAATTTCCCAACTGGGCGATGGTGTTTCCGATGAGGTAGAAGCCTCCGCCTACCGAACTTGTGCCGATTCTTGCGAAACTATCCGCTCTTGCTATTGTTGCTCCTGTCGCTATTGCTGCAATTGCGACTGCTACACAAAGTGCTTTTTTCATTGCAGGAAAACTCATGTTTATGACCCCCTTTGATTTATGGCGTAAGATATCACAAGTGATAGTTATAATAAGAATTCTTCCACAATATGAAATCTATTCGCCATATTGTAAAATATATAATAGGTTCAAAATTCAACAATGTCAATATGCAAAACAAAAATAAATAATTGTACTTATGTTGACACAAAAGAACCTGTGTAAAATATTTCCTGCGTCCTAGACACACTGTTGATACTTTTACCGCATATAGCTGCCGGGGTTAAAAGTTTTTACAAGATATAGGAGATAGGGCTTCTGTTTCTGTGTTTTGCAATGATTAGGGGAACTTCTCCAAGAGAAAAGACAAAGCCTATTGACGAATCTCCGTGCGAGCGTGAGATAATGTCTTCGGAGTGTCTCTCGGAATGCCGCAAAAGCTTCTGTGAGACAGAAAAGGGATTTACTGAAGAACAAGTCAAAAGAGAAGCCGGGCGCTGTTTGAGGTGTGATGTGTTGAAAATCGGCAGGCTCTAGTAAAATTTTACTCGGAAGCGGTGATCTGTATGGGGGACAGGAAACTCGCTATCGTCAGAGGCGGCGGCGACTTGGCTACGGGGATTATTTATAGGCTCTGGAAGGTAGGCTATAAAGTTCTCTCTCTTGAGGCTGAGAAGCCAAGCATGGTTCGCAGAACGGTATCTGTGGCATCGAGTGTTTATGACGGCGAGATAACGATAGAGGATATGCGCGCCGTTTGCATAAAATCAGTTGAGGAGTTCCGCCGCATGAGCGGAAAAGATGTCGCAGTCCTCGTTGACCCGAACGGCACTTCGATAAGCGCGCTGCATCCCGATGTGCTTGTCGATGCAATAATGGCAAAGCGCAACGAAGGCACGGCAAAGGATATGGCGCCTCTTGTTATAGGAATAGGGCCGGGCTTTACCGCTCCCGACGATGTTCATGCCGTTATAGAGACAAAAAGAGGACACACCTTGGGAAGAGTCATCACATCCGGCTCCGCGATACCCAACACAGGAATACCTGGGATGGTACGCGGCTATACTACGGAGAGGGTTCTGTACTCTCCCTGCGCGGGATTTGTAACGACGGATAGGATGATAGGAGACTCTGTCTCGGAGGGCGATGTGGCTGCCTTTGTGGGAGATATCCCCGTGCTTTCAAAGCTCGACGGAATTTTAAGAGGCATGATACATCCGAGTGTCCCAGTAAAAAAAGGAACAAAAATAGGAGACGTAGACCCGAGGGGAGAAGTCGCCCACTGTTTCACAATAACAGACAAAGCCTTGGCAATAGCGGGCGGAGTGCTTGAAATGATAATGAGGCATGAGAACGAAAAATAGCTTTCATCCATGGAATATAGAAAATATCCC
>CAZNYN010000039.1:0-19234 GCA_964577295.1 uncultured Synergistaceae bacterium
ATTATATTCCTAAAACATTCGGATATATTGCACACAAAAAAGCCGCCCTGCAAAGAGCAGGTTACTAAGGTATTTTATTTCCTTGAAAAATTCGGTATCGTCGTGAATATAGGCTATGCCGTTTTTTCTTGCTTGCTCGCAAATTTAGAGGAAATTGAATGCTACAATATGGATGTAATCAAGGAGCAATATCTGAATTCACAGATAATACAGACTATGCTTGCTGCATTTCGAAGCACTAAATGAAATATAGAAGGAGGTGCTTGCTATAATGGATAAAGACTTAACGGTTTCTAAAATTGACCGTCAAAATATTTTAAATAACGATATGGCACTTGGCGAAATTCAAAATCAAACTAAGATTCAAGGCATATTTTTTGAAAACAAAATTTGCTTTACAAAATCTATGGTGGCAACTTATTTTGAAATAGAAACAAGAACGCTTGAAAGATATGTTCGTGAATTTCAAGATGAAATTGCTGCTAATGGATATGAGATTTTAAAGGGGAAAAGATTAAAAGCGTTCTTGGTGTGTGTTAATGAGCAAGATGTTCCCGACATTGATGTCGGTAACATCAGCAATCGCACGCCGCAATTATCAATTTTTGATTTTCGCGCATTTTTAAATATTGCAATGCTATTGGCAGAGAGTCCGATCGCTCGCAGTCTTCGTCAGGTCATGTTGGATATTGTCATTGATTATATCAACCAAAAATCAGGCGGAAAAACAAAATATATAAATCAAAGAGACAGTGAATTTATAGGGGCGTTTCTTCAAGAAGAAAATTATCGCAGAGAATTTACGGATGCTCTTAGAGATTATGTTGATATGGGCAATGCAAAATATGGCATCTATACAGATAAAATATATCAAAGTATATTCCGTGAAAAAGCAAAAGAATATAAGCAAGTGCTAAAATTATCTGATAAAGACCGAGTAAGGGATACCCTCTACTCGGAAGTGCTGACATTAATTTCATCCTATGAATGCGGCCTGGCTGAAATGATAAAGCAACAATCAGAACAATTGGAGAGAAAACTTAACAATTGGGAATTAACAGATTTATTTACCGGATTTGAGTCATTGCCGCTTTGGAAGCCACTAATCATTCAGGCTAGAACTAAAATGGCTAGTAGAGATATGGCTTTAAGAGATGCGTTTCATTATCAGCTCAAAGAATATATTAAACCTATGGACAAAAGTGAATACGAGAAATTTCTGGGGACAGTCGGCGATGAATTGGAGCGCTTGATGGCTGAAAATCAAGATGTGTTACAACGCCTAAAGGAGAGTGAATAATGAATGATATTATTTATATCACTCCCGAACAGGCAAAAATAACACACGCAAAAACAATAGAATACAGCGGTGGGGGTACTCTGGAGGAACTTGATTTTGGAAAACTTGAAAGCGTGTTGTGCAATATTCAAAATGATGATTGGTATCCTACTTTTGTTGATAAATTAACGCATCTATTCTTTTGTACCTGCCAGTTTCATTGCTTTGCAGATGGAAACAAACGCCTTGCCATTACATTATCAACATTGTTCTTGCTCCAAAACGGATATTTGCGAATAGCCCAAACATTTTTGGCTAAAACAGAGAACATTAGCCTAAATGTTGCCTCAAGCAAGATAGATAAAGATTTATTGCAAAAAATTATGACCGCCATTTTGAATGATACATATGATTCTGATGAGGTACTAAAACTTGAGATATATAATTCAATAAAGAGATAAAATGACCATGCGAGCCAATCCCGCAAATTATATAAACCTCCAAGAAGGTGCAAAATAGAGAGCACTGACTTGGAGGTATTTATAATGGTGACGAGAAGAAAAGATCCGTAACGCTCCTAAAGGCGGCTTTTTTGTGCTGACGTTGTTCTGTTATCAGATTTTATGCACAAAACGGTTGTTATTCGCTGTGGGTTCTGCTCTTCTGCTTCAGCTCCGCTATCGCACGTTCGAGGCGGAGAAGCTCCGAGATTGAGTCCATATCCAGGTTTTTCATGATTTCGTTTCGATTCTTCATGCCTATCCGGTTGCGCGTCTCCCCGGGATTTCTTTCAAGCTCCGTAAAGGCGGATATTTTTCTGTCACCGCAGTAGAGGTCAAAGTCGACAAACCTGCTGCCTTCGGCGTTGTATTCAAGCCCCATTGTGAGTTTCTTAATATCCTGCAGACGCAGCGGCGAATAGAGCTTCATCATATAGACAGGAATAGTGCGTTTTGTAAGAGCCTGCTCTCGTTCCCACTTCTCCTCCAGCACCATTCCCACCTGCATTCCGCGCACAACAGTGAGAAGGCGCTCCCTATGCAGATTGAAAAAGCCGTCGGAGTCGCATATCTTTATCTCCGCGTCCGTCCAGTCGGGAGTTCCGAGCGAGTCGCCGAGATACTCCATTCCGTGCAGAGAAAGATACTGCACCAGCGCGCCCTTCGACCTTGTGTGAACGAGCAGCGCCTTTGTATGGATATTCTCAGCGTCAATGGCCTTCGCCAAAGACCTTTCCGTAAAATATATTATCGAAGATGTGCCGGGAATATCGGGTCTGAACATCGGGTCGCGGTCAATAATTTCTCCCCCGATATCTCTGCGGATTGCTTCTATTCCCCTCTCTGTGTCGCCCATCAGCCGCATCATTATGAAGCCCGGAAGCATGGAAATATCGGAAAGTCCGTCGGAAATGCGGCTGCTTATCAGAGTTATGAGAAGCATCTCAAGCTGATTTTCCGAAACGTAAGTTTCCTTCTTTGTCACGTTATCTTCCTTTGCCGTAAAAAAGATAAGCCTTCGTGCCGTGCCGTATGTTCTAAGCGCCATCTCTGCGTCCATATTTGTCAAAGTGCCCCAGACATTCAGCTTGTGGCGGATTTCCTGCACCTTCGCGTCCGCTGTCATAACGAGGCTCTCGGGCCCCGTTCTGGCCAGTGATATCATGATTCCTGCCCCCTTTGTAATAGTGTCGCCGCTTTGTTATATGGAAAAAGATTTTCTATCCAGCCTGGCGCTTCCCGTCCCCGGCGGATAGGCTATAGCCATTACCGCGCCCGTGTATATATGTATGAGGTAAATATATTCCATCGCATTCAAAAAATACCTGCCGTCCTCCGTCGCGCATGACTTGTGGTCAAAGCTGTGGCCGTAAAGGTTGTACTGTGCGGGCTCATAAGCTACATCCTCAAAAGTGTGCCCCGCCTTGAAACTGAAATTGCCGAGCGAAAGACGCCCAGGGGATGTCCACACCTGCACGGAAGTGCCTGCTCGCTCCGAGAGAAGGGACGGGACATTGTCGTGGTTGCCCGGCGTTATTATCGTACCGTAGTCCTCCTCGTTGAGTATGGAAAGCAGGTCGCGCATCTTCTTTTTATAGAGATCCAGCAGGCCGGACCTTTTTTCCAGCTTCACATCATCCACAATATCCCCCGTGTGAATTATCCACGCGGGCTTTATGCGGTGCAGTGTGCGCCTCAGAAAAGGAAATATCGTGGAAGGTGTGTCCGATATATGCATAACCATATTGCTCGCATCTATACATGGGGCATTGTAGCGCAGCCATATACCAAGGTCGTCAATGTGTCTTACTATCGGGCATTCGCGAATTTCATGCAGCGGTATTTTGGGCAGGTTGTCCGGCAGCGGAATCGTAGCCATACTGCATCACTCCTCTCTGCACTCAATTAATATAAATAGAATATCACACAATATTTTAAAAATAAACAAAGAGCCATAAATCGAATAATTGAATATAGAATATTTTATTTTATCATATAATAAAAAATTGTGCCAAAGGCGGAGTATGATATCAAATATTATACTATAAGCTATTATTTTTCATTTTTATTTATCTGAAAGGATATATAAAACTCCAAATTGTCCTGTTCGGCAGATGTCTTTTTTTGCCCGTTTGTGCCGTTTTATCCACTCTGGGACAAGGTTCTGTGCCGCAGATGTTACCTTTTTCACATGCTCTGTGCGCTGCCGGTGCGTCGCCTCTTACCTACACCGTACACGTATGATATAATAAACAATATAACATATATTTTTATATATTTGTATATTAATTAATTTCATTTGGGAGGGGATTTTAATGAGTATTTATCGCATTCATTCTAAAACGCGTTCGTGGGACGGAGAGGTTATAGGCATACTTATCCTTGATGCGGCTTATCCGTGTGTTCCGGGCAATGTGGGCAACGCTTCGACATTCCCCTTCCCCGTCCGCTACCACGAGGTACGCGGAGCTTCGATAGACAGACTGCTCAATCAGCGCGACCCGGCTCTTCTCGAACCGTTCATCGAGGGAGCGCGCAAACTCGAGGCCGAGGGAGTGCGCGCCATAACGGGAGCGTGCGGCTTTATGGCACTCTTCCAGCACGAAATCGCCGACGCTGTGAACATCCCCGTATTCATGTCCAGCATGCTTCAGGTTCCCTTTATAGTAAACTCCCTGGGACGCAGCAAAAAAGTGGGCATCATCTCCGCAAACGCATCGCAGATGACGGAACGCCACCTTCGCAATGTGGGAATAACGGCGGAAATGCCCGTAGTGCTCTACGGCATGGAAGAAAAATACGAATTCCGTTCCTCCGTTCTCGAGGAAAAAGGGACAATGGACACAGATCTTGTCGAAAAAGAGATACTGGAAGTCTGCGACAGGATGCTCGCCGAAAATCCCGACATAGGAGCGATAGAACTCGAATGCAGCGACCTGCCGCCATTCGCCGCCGCAGTACACCGTCACACGGGACTGCCCGTTTTCGACTTCATAACAATGATACGCCACTTCGCCTCCGCTCTGACACCGACAGACTACAGAGGCCCGGGCTACTATTACTGATAAATAATACATACCTGCCAATGACGTCTCCCCGCACGAGAATTTGCGGGGAGACGATTAAAAAGCTAAACAGAGATTTATCTTCCTACAACATTTCACGCGAAGCGACTGCTGCAAAGCGACTGCCGCGCAGCGATGCCTGCCTCTGCCCCTGACAATCGTTCAACCATTGCTCAACAACCGCTCAACAACCGTTCAACGCCCCTTCTCTCGCCCCTGCCCTCTGCCGCTCCTTCTCTTTTGTTAGGCAATTAACCCACGTAAATATATCCGCAATTTTCTATCGCTAAAAGTAGCAATTGCATATAAATTGTCTATAATAGGTTTATAGCGGGAAGGTGATTTATGGATGGGCTGCGGTCGTCCCGATTGGGATAGTTACTGTCTTTTAATTGCGAAGGTTGTCGCGCTGAGGAGCACTTGTATGAGGCGCAAGGTCGGTGCCGTGCTTGTTAAGGATAAGCAGATTCTGAGTACGGGCTATAACGGAGCTCCGAAGGGTGTTTCTCACTGCGAAGCTGTGGGGTGTCTGCGCGAAAGGCTCGGCATTCCTTCCGGCGAGCGCCATGAAATCTGCCGCGGTTCTCATGCGGAGATTAATGCTATCGCTCAGGCCGCCGCTTCCGGTGTCGCCACTCAGGGATGTTGGATTTATTGTACTCACGAGCCTTGTGTCTATTGCACGAAGGCTCTTATAAACGCGGGCTGTGTCAGGGTTGTCTATCTCTATCCGTATCCCGATGAGCTTGCGAGAGAGATTATTAGGGAGTCCGGTGTCGAGGTTGTGCAGTTTGACCCGGAATCTCTGCCGAAGGATGTTTTTTCTATTTAGTTATCAGGGGGAATTGTTATGTTCACACGTGAAGAGTCACTTGCTTTTCTGAGGGAGCACAATAAGGAGGATATGCATATCCGCCACGCCTATGCCGTAGAGGCCGCAATGAGGGGTTTTGCGCGTCATTTCGGCGAGGATGAGGAGTATTGGGGGCTTATCGGCCTCATGCACGATATCGACTGGGAGGAATTTCCCTCTACGGATACTCACCCTATGAAGGGCGGAGAGATGCTTACATCTCTCGGATATCCGGAGGATTTTGTTCATACTGTGCTTGCGCACGGCTGGGAGTATTCCGGGGTTAAGCCGGAAACGCTGTGCGAAAAGACTCTCTATACCGTTGATGAGCTTACCGGCTTTATAACGGCTGTGGCTCTTGTGCGTCCGAGCAAGTCTCTTTGCGACCTAGAGGTTAAGTCTGTAAAGAAGAAGTGGAAAGATAAGGGCTTTGCCCGCGCGGTGAACAGGGATGTAATAGAGAGGGGTTCGGAGCTTATGGGCGAACCTCTCGATGTGCTTATAGAGAGAACAATAGAGGCGCTGAAGCCTGTCGAGCGCGAACTCGGGCTTGGTGTTCAGGATTAGTTTTAAGGAAAGGCGCTCACGTTTTAAAATTTTGAAAAGGAGGAGTTTTGTATGTCGATTTCAATAATACTTGCGGATGACCATCCGCTCACAAGAGAGGGCATGAAGGGCTATCTTGCCAAGGAGGCCGATTTTAAAATTGTGGGAGAGTATGCGGACGGAGAATCCGCATGGGCGGGCATTCAGCAGTTTAAGCCCCAGGTCGCTCTGCTCGATATTCGTATGCCGGGCATAGACGGTGTGGCTTTGGCGCGCAAGATTAAGGACGCGGCTCTGCCTACGGCTTCTCTCATGCTTACTTCCTATGACGCACAGCAGTATGTCATGGCGTCTCTTCGCGCAGGCGCGCGCGGATATGTTTTGAAGACTGCCGGCATGGAGACTCTGACAAAGGCCATCCGCATTGTGGCGCGCGGAGGCTTTTATCTCGACAGCGAAGTGGCAAACGCGGTCGAGGAAGAGGGCGATTTCGTTCCGGAACCGGTGTCGGTGAGAGAGCGCGAAGTGCTGCTTCTTGCGGCGCGCGGACTCTCGGGCAAGGAGATTGCGACACAGCTTTTCATCAGCGAGCGCACTGTTCAGACGCATTTGGCGTCTATATATGACAAGCTCGGAGCGAAGAATAAGACGGAAGCCATGCTTCTTTCTCTCAAGTACGGCATTGTAACTCTGGAGGAACTTCTTGATTGAGAAAAAATCTGCTGGTTCAGCTCACGATAGCGGTTTTTCTTCCTAGTCTGGGAGCTTTTCTGCTCGCGTGGGTTGGTTTTTGCCAGTTTGAAAGGACAATGGAGGGCCTTGCGGGCTCCTACGTGCAGAATTTGGCGCGCGGGGCGGCTGCGAGGCTCGAGTCTACAAAGTGGGATCTGAGAACGGACGGCACTTGGCGCCCCAATCAGTTCGGTCTTCCGTCGGGTGGTTTTTCGAGTATGCTCTCAAGCGAGATGAGCGTGCCGGGGATGTTCGCCATTTTTGACGATGAGGGAACTTTGCTCTACGGAACACCGGATGTTCCTCTGCTCTCCATTCTTTGGGATCAGCCTTTGAATGTTATGTCACCTCAGAAGATACGGGGGCCGAACGGGAATTTTTATACTATATCCGTATATCCCGTGCTTCGCCGCAATCTTTATGTTTTGGCGGCGGTTCGGTGGGATGAGCTTCTTGGCCCTATTGTTTCCCTTGCAACTTTTTGGCCTTTTATTATAGGGCTTTTGGGACTTGTCGGAATTTTTTCTGTGTATGTGATGTGGCAGAAGGTTATTCTGCCTCTTAAGGACCTTGAAAGCGAGGTCTCTTCTCTGAAATGGGGAGAGGAACGCCCTCAGAAGAACGCTCCCGAGGCCGTAGACGAGCTTCAGAGGCTTCGCGAGGCTCTGCTTGTGCTTTCCAATTCGGCTATTGACAAGGAGATTCTCTCACGCCGTTATGTCAATGACATTGTGAAGGTTCAGGAGGAGGAGCGGTCTCGAATTTCGCGTGAAATTCACGACGGCCCGCTTCAAGATGTGACGGCGCTTATTCAGCGTCTGCGCCTTATGTCTATGGATATAGGCTCTCCCGATATTATGAAGGATAGGATAGGTGAGGCGGAGAGTGTGGCTATGGCGGGAGTCAAGGAGATGAGGGAGCTTTGCAACAACCTCACGCCCCCTTGGCTTGACCTTGGCATAACTCAGGCTTTGACGGAGCTTACGGAGCGTCAGAGCCGCCAGCTCGGCATAAAGATAACCACGGATTTGCAGGAGCTGCCGGAGCTTCCGAACGAGATTACTTTGGCGTTTTTCAGAGTGGCTCAGGAGGCTGTCAATAATTCGGCGCGCCATGCAAAGGCGGAGCACGTGCGCATCACTCTCCGAGACACGGGAGAGAGGATTGTGCTTCAGATAGAGGACGACGGAAACGGTTTCAAAGTTCCGAACAATATCACCGAACTTCGGGTAAAGGGACACAGAGGACTTTCAAATATGAAGGAAAGAATGTCTATCGTAGGCGGCACTCTCACTGTTTCGTCAACACCGGGCACGGGAACTGTTATACGCTGCGAGCTTCCTTTTAAAACCGAGGAGTAACCGAAAGAACCGCTGATTAAATGCACCATCCGCATCATAGGCAGCCACAGTCTGTGGCTCCAACGTATTGATATACGCCTCCGCCCCAGACTGTGACTGCCTATTTAACGGCTGGCACATCTAATCAGCGGACGGTGCGTTGGTGATGTTCTGCAATAATTGATTTAATCAGTGTTTCCCTAAAGAACCGTATATCAGCTTAAAATCAAGAGAGGGGGAAGCCTGAGGGCGACTGTTTTGAAATTAAGAATTTTGGGTGCGGCGGGAGAAGTTACAGGATCGAATTATATGATAGAGGTCGGGGAGCATAAAGTTCTTGTCGACTGCGGCTTTCATCAGGGTCAGGACGAGGATAAGCACGAGGGCGAACTTTTTTCATTCAGCCCGGCCGATGTGGACGCTGTTCTTCTCACTCATGCTCACATCGACCACAGCGGAAGGATTCCGCTTCTTGTAAAGAACGGCTTTAAGGGCAGGGTGTACTGCACTTATGCCACCGGCGAGCTTGTGGATATTCTCTGGAACGACTCCGCGCGCATCATGCAGGAGGACGCTCAGTGGAAGACGAGGAAGAATATGCGCCGCGGTCTGCCGAAGGTGGAGCCTCTCTACGGCGAAAAGGAAGTGGAGAAAGCTCTCGGTCTTCGCTCCCCCATGCCTTATGACGAAGTCGTGGATATTGTGCCGGGGCTTAAAGTCAGATTCAGAGAGGCCGGGCACATTTTAGGCAGTGCCATTATAGAGACATGGATATCGGATGAGGGAACGGAGAAGCCCGTTAAGGTTGTATTTTCGGGAGACTTAGGGCCCTTTGACGGAGTTATAGAAAAACCGCCTACACTGCTTGAAGAGGCGGATCTGGTGCTCATCGAGTCCACTTACGGAGACAGAAACCACAAGTCGCTGGAGGAAACGCGCGCGGAATTTCAGGCCGCTGTGAAATCGGCTCTCGCCACGAGCGCAAAGATTCTCGTCCCCACCTTTGTCGTGGACAGAGCCCAGAGGATGCTCTACGAGTTTAAGCTGTTCCAGAAGGAGTTCCCGAACGAGAAGATGCCTTCCATATATCTCGACTCTCCGATGGGAGTTAAGACGACGGAGATATATTCAAAGTATGTGAACCTTCTCTCGCGCGACCTCAAGGAGCTGCTTATGAAGGGCGACGATCCATTCGAGCCCGACCGTTTCCAATTTGTCCGCACGGCGGAGGAATCCCGTGCCGTTAATGATATGAAAAGCGGGATAATACTTGCGGGGAGCGGAATGTGTTCGGGAGGCAGAATTATGCACCACCTGAAGCACAATTTGTTCAAGCCCGACACACATGTGCTCTTTGTCGGATATCAGGCATACGGCACATTGGGACGCAGGCTCGTGGACGGCGCCAAGGAGATAAGAATAGCGGGCGAAGATGTGACTGTGAACGCTCAGTTCCACACTTTGAACGGATTTTCCGCCCATGCGGACAGAGACGACCTTTTGAAGTGGGCATCGAGCTTCCCCGCAAAGACGAAGTTCCTTGTCGTACACGGCGAACCTGCCTCATCGGAGGCTCTTGCCGCGGGGCTCAGAGATAAGGGTTATATGTCTCACGTTCCCGCTTTGGAAGAAGTCATCGACCTCGCGCCGACGGCGGAAGAGGCTATTTACAAGCCGCAGGCGAACGCGCCTCGTATTTTGGACAGGATGAATATTATGCCGCAGGATGTCTCGCAGACTTTGAGCATGATTATGAGCCGCGCGGACGAGATGCAGAAGCTCGTCTACACGAGCAAAGATTACCGCGAAATTATGCCGCTTTTGATGTCCGCCAGAGTTCTTCTCGAAACTGCCTCATATATCAGCAAAAAAGAGGAAAAAATATCTGCGTAGGACTACTCAAATTACCTATAAAAGGGCTATAATACAGCACGTTTGCAGGATGTTTCGCAGTGAGACTTATAAAAAAGGACAGGAGGCAGAGAAATGACAAACAAAATTAAAATTTTTGCCGCTGTGGCAGCCGCCGCAGTCCTGACAGTGCTTGCCGTATTTCTCTTCTTCACTCTGTCTTCATCATCAAGCCTGACATCTCTCTTGCCGGAGCCGTCGGATAAAAAGCCGTACCTGCTGATAGAGACAAGGGAAAGTACATACCCCAAAGCTCTCTCCGCCCTTATGACGGACGGCATTTACGCGCTTTTGAGAGACGGAACTCCGCGCAACACTCTTCTTTCCGCAGCGGAGAATGCGGTTGACGCATCCGTTCTTATCGAGGAGGAAGAGGACGAAATGGCAGAAGTCTATGCCGCGCTTCGTTTCTCTTCATCGGAGACGAAATCTCTTAAAAACGGAGAAGTTCCGGAAAGTATAAAAGTCGCGCTGAAATCGCCTAAGATAACGGCGAGCGCGGAAAAAGATGTCTGGCTGCTCTCGGAAACGGGCACAGAAGGCTTCGTCATATACTTTGTCAAAGGAGACAAAGTCGTGATGGCGGCAGGCGAGACTCCGTTCAAACGCCTCCGGGCAGTAATGGCGAAGGACGAAAAATCCGCAAAGATAAAGTGGAGGGACGAGAAAAAATGGCCCTCTCACATAGAGCTTTCGGACGGAGGTCGATTCACCTCCTCCAAAGGCAAAGACGCATCACCCTTAAAAATTCAGGCTGCATGGCATAAAACAGATGCCAAGAAGCCCTCGGAAGCCGCGGGAGAGCTGCGCTGGAGCATCGAAGGACTGGATAAGCTGCTTGGCAGACAGGTGCTTTCCGCCCTCTCGTCAAGAGAGTGGGACACGTCAAAGTGCGTCCTGCCAGATCCGCTGCTGCTCTCGATGGGCATAAACCTTCCCGAGCTCAAAGGAATGCCGAAAGATTGGCCTTTCCCTCTGAGTACGATAGGAGCTCTCGGCGAGACTATGGACCTTTCCGACAGGGAGATACGCAAAATTCTGTCGGGACAGACGATACTTTCTCTCGGCGGACACAACAAAATACTGTGGTTCGCACTGCCCGGCTTCATGGCAGAGTTTACGGGCGGCAAGGATGAGATGCGCAGACTTGTAGACTCCTTCTGGGAGAAGCTCTTCTTCGGAGCAAAGCCGAAGCCCATGAAAGACTTTGACTACGGAGGGACTACGACACTGCCCTTCTCTGTAGTGGGAGCTGCGAGGGATAACACGGCAGTCTTGGGTCTCATTTCTCCCGAATCCATAAGAGTTCACAACAAGCTCGGAAAGTTCCTCAAGAACAACGAAAGCGCGATAGGCTGGCTGGCTGCCGACCTTCCGCGCATAGGAGCGGCTCTGAGCAGCATGACAAAGATGAACTCCTTTATGAACGACGAAGCCTTCCAGGACGACACGGGGGACGAGTACATCGGAGCGGATGAGACGACGGAAGAGGTCTTCCAGCCCGAAATGTCCTTCTCTCCGTTTGACCAGGAAATTACAGACTCATTCGGAAATGTCCTGCGAAAGTTCGGAAGTGTGGTAATCATCTGGGAGAAAGCAGAATCGGGAAGAATGACCTGGTTCAACTCGGATGCCAAAGCAAAATAAAATTATACATTATGCCTGTGCCTGCTATAATTGACGGCACGGGCATATAAATTAAAAAACGAAAAATGCTAAAACAAAAAATTCGGAGGTAGAGGCAGATGCATTGCAACGCGCTTAAGGTACTCAGGGAACGTGGATTTGTCGAATGGAGCAGTCACAACGAGGAGCTCGAGGAACACTTTATCAACAATATGGTAACAGGTTATATCGGGTTTGACCCGAGCGCTGACAGCCTTCATGTAGGCAATCTCGTCGCCATAATGGGTCTTGCGTGGCTGCAGAAGCTGGGACACCGTCCCATAGCCATTGCGGGCGGCGGCACGGGACGCATAGGCGACCCTTCGGGCAAGAGTTCGGAAAGAAATCTCCTGAGCGAGGAGAAAATAGCCCACAACGTAAGCTGCATAGCGGGACAGCTCAAGCACTTCCTGAACTTCGACTGCGGCGACAACAGCGCCACACTCGTCAACAACAACGACTGGCTCAAAAATGAAAAGTTTATAGAGTTCCTTCGCGACACCGGTAAATTCTTTACAGTCAGCTTCCTTGTCAACAGAGAATATGTCAGAAGCCGCGTCCTCGACCCGGACAAGTCGATAACATACACGGAGCTCTCATATATACTGCTCCAGGCTTTCGACTTCAACCACCTTTACAACGAGTTCGGCTGCACTCTCCAGATGGGCGGCAACGACCAGCAGGTCAACATAATAGCCGGCATGGATCTCACGCGCAAAAAGTCGGGCGGACAGTGCTACGGCATCACCTTCCCCCTCCTTTTGAACTCACAGGGACAGAAGTTCGGAAAGTCCGAAAGCGGCGCGGTATACCTCTCTTCCGAGCGCACGAGCATATACAAGTTCTACCAGTTCTGGATAAACGTGGACGACAGCGACCTCGAGAAGCTCTACAAACTCTTCACATTCAGAGAGCTTGACGAAATCGCCGCTCTTCTCGAAGAGCACAACAAAGAGCCGCATCTCCGCAAAGCCCAGAAGGAACTCGCATGGGAGATGACATGCCGAGTTCACGGAGAAGCCGCAGCAAAGCGCGCACATGACGCAAGCGCCGTGCTCTTCGGAGAGATGGACATAAAAGACGCCGATGCGGAGCTACTCGAAACACTCTCCGGCGAAATTCCCTTCGCAGAGATTTCCGCAAAGGCGGAAGGCGCACTGACAGACGTAATAGTCGCGGCAGGCGGATGCGAGTCCAAAGGCGAGGCCAAGCGCAAGATAAAAGAGGGCGGAGTATACCTAAACGGCGAGAAAGTCGCAGACCAAGGCAGAACAGTCTCAGAGGCAGACCTTCTTGCGGGAAACTACATGCAGATAAGAGTAGGCAAAAAAGATTTCAGACTTGTAAAGTTCGTAGGATAAGACAAATCACAAAATATAATAACAACGGCGCGGATGATATACCCGCGCCGTTGTTTTATCCAATCCGCAAACGGCCTGAGCCGCCTGCGAAAGCTATCGCCCCGTGATGAGGGCGGGCGCGCTTTGAATGCTACTCCTCCAGGGATTTCCTTCTCATAGCCAACTTTACAAACTCCCACCAGAATGTTGCGGCAGCAGCCGTACATGCCGCAAGCAGAGTATCCGCGCCTGTCATGGGGTGCAGCTTTGCCGCCGAAGCCAGAGGCGGAAGCTGTGATATCAGCACAAGCCCCGCAAGTATGGAGAAGTTTATCACCCACGGCACAAAGTCAAACTTCGCACCGCGCCTTGCGGCAAAGGCACTCTCCTTCTCGGAGCGGTTCACATATACGAGGAAGAGGTTCGCCAGGACAAGCACCGTGAGGAAGAAAGTTCGCGCATGTTCCGCGCCTTCCGTCGGCAGCAGAAAGAGATAAGAGCCGAAAGAAGCGGCGAATATAGCAAAACCCTGAAGCAGAGCCTTGCAGAAAACGCCCTTCGTCACAATGGCTGAGTTCACCTTGCGCGGCGGTCTGTCCATAATGTCCGCTTCCTCGGGCTGACGTTCGAATACAATGGAGCAGGTCGGGTCTATAATCATCTCCAGCAGCACCACGTGAATAGGCATGAGAAGAGCGGGAAGCCCCATCATCGGAGCGGCAAGGGCAGACAGAGCTATAGGAATGTGAATGACAAAAATATACTCCATAGCCTTTCGTATATTGTCATATATCCTGCGTCCGTCCCTCACGGTGCGGACAATCGTAGTGAAATCATCATCGAGAAGCACCATGTCCGCGGCCTCGCGCGCCACCTGAGTGCCCCTCCTGCCCATAGCAATGCCGATATCGGCATACTTTAAGGCAGGTGCGTCGTTCACTCCGTCCCCGGTCATGGCCACAACCTCGCCCGCGGCGCGGAACGCTTTGACAATCCTCATCTTCTCGCGCGGCAGAATGCGGGAGAAAATAGTGACACTGCGCAGCCTCTCCGTCAGTTCTCCGTCGCTCAAAGTTTCAAGCTCGTCTCCCGTAATAATCTGATGCTCACACTCTCCGCCCTCGTCTATTCCTACCTCGTGAGCTATCCTGTGGGCCGTGACACTGTTGTCGCCCGTTATCATAGCTACCTTTATGCCGGCTTTGGTGCAGGCGGCGATAGAATCGGGAACGCTCGTCCTCGGAGGGTCTATAAAGGCTGTAAGCCCCGCAAGTTCCAGAGAACACTCCGCAAGCTCGGGCTTCACATCAAAATTCACTGCGCGCGCCACGGCAAGCACGCGGCAGCCCATATCCGCAAGGCGCACCTGCTCCGCCTCGGCTTCTGCCCGCTCTTTGTCCGTCAGATTACAGAGAGAAAAAATACTTTCTGGAGAGCCTTTAGCGGCAAGAAAACCTCCGCACCTATCCCAAACATGCCCCATCATCCGCGCTTCGGAAGAGAAGGGATACTCGTGCAAAAGAGTGCCGCCCTGCAAAGAGGCGACATCCAGACCGCAGGAGGATGCGCGTTCAATCAGAGCGCACTCCATAGGGTCATAGGGATTCGTCTCCGATGCCAGAACAGATACCTCAAGAAGCCCCTTCTCGTCAAAAGATCCGAACGGCACAAGTTCGCAGAGAGTCATCCTGTTCTGAGTGAGAGTCCCCGTTTTATCCACGCACAAAACAGTCACTGCGCCCAGAGTCTCCACAGAGGGAATGCGCCTTATCAGGGCGTTTCTGCGCGCCAGCCTCCACGCTCCCATTGCGAGAAATACTGTCAGCACCACGGGAAATTCCTCCGGGATAGTCGCCATTGCGAGAGTTATGCCGGAAAGCACCGCATCCGTGACACTTTTGCCGCTGTGCAAAGTGGCGAAAGCGACAAGCAGCATCATCGCAAAACTGAAAATAGAACAATCCTTTACAAGCCGCTTTGTCTGCTTCTCCAGCGGTGTCGGTCTGTCGGGAGCTTCCGCCACATCGCTGCCTATGCGCCCGTACTCGGTAGCCAAACCTGTAGCGCTCACTCTGACAACGGCGCGCCCAGTCACCGCATTCGTGCCGCAGTAGCAGCAATTCTCCTTCCAATGGCGCGAAGAAGAGTCCGTACAGCTCTTCCATACAATATCCGACTCGCCCGTCAGAGAAGACTCATCCACTCCGAAACCGTCGGAAAACAAAATCTCTCCGTCTGCGGAAATCCTCTCGCCTTCCGAAAGCAGCATAATATCTCCCGGCACAAGCTCCTCCGAGAGCACCAAACTCTCTGCTCCGTCCCTTATAACAGTCACCTTCGGAGACGAAAGACTTTTCAGAGCCTCCAAAGTCCTGTCCGTGCGCCACTCCTGATAGAGATTTATTCCGCTCATAAAGACGACAAAGACAAGCATAACAGAGCCGTCCCGCGCCTCGCCCAGAAGAAAATAAATCAAAGACGCTCCTATCAGAAGCAGAAAGACAGGCTCTAAAAAAATCTTAAGTGCGGTTTTGAAAAAAGAAGGCTTCGCGTCACGGGCAAACTCATTTCTCCCGTGCAGCCTTCTCGAAGAGAGAACCTCGCTTTCGCTGAGTCCCTTAAAACTTTCTCCTGCAGCAGACATAACAGACAGCTCCTTTTCTTTCTCCGTCTATTAATACAAAAATACGACCTGCGGAATCGTATTAAACGGTCCCGCAGGCCGCAATAAATTGCTCCTGCTGCCGGGTTGTCGTCCCGGCCCGGCCCCACGCATCCAAAAGGACGCATCGCCTGCTCCATCGACGGATAAATTGTCACGCTATTATCGGGCGCACACCAAAATATGTCAAGCGACAAAAAAATTCATAAAAAACAGTTTTGTTGCTTCTAATTCCTTGCGCAGAGAAATACAAAGACATACTGCCCCCCGCTGTACGGCTTCAAATTCTTGTCCTCATCGGTACGGCTTGCAAGAAAAGGCGCGCCGTTTTTCGCAAGTTTGATAAATTCCTTCCTTACAGACTCTCGCATAGATGTGTCCGTCATGCCGGTATTTAAATCATAAGCAAGCCATACTCCGTTTCTCTTCTGCGCGGGCTTCCCGTCCCCCGGGGTATAACCGCCCCAAATGCTAAAGCCCGGGATATTATTGCTGTACTTGCCGTCGCCGTACAAATTCATCAGTTTGCCGACTTTCTCCGTGTCCACACCGCCCGTAAGAAGCGTGCCGCTCGGATTGTCTGCCTTATACATAATGGCAGCAGCCTTTATAATCTTCATATCGGCAGCCAGCTTCGCAGCCTCAGCCTTGGCGGTTATACTGCCCGAAGCCATCAGAATCATCTGGGCTAAAATGCCGATAATGACCATCACAATAAGAATCTCTACCAAAGTAAAGCCATCCCGCCTGTATTTTCCCCTCTTCACGAATAGATGCCCCCGATCATAAATTATATTATTTGTCCGAGTGAGGAGGTTAACTTGTTAAAACAACAGAAAGAATTTAAAAAAAAATACAGAAAATTAAATTAAGACAGTTGTTATTTTTAATTCTACCTATAAAATAGATAAAGTCAATGTTACATATAAGTAAAAATCACTAAAATAAAAACATGCCAAAGAGCAGTGTCCCGTCCTTTACCGTCCCCGGAGCGCATTTGTGCAATTGCGGCAAAACCGCGCAGGATTGATTTTTAAATTAACCCTTTCTTGTTATAATATTTCTGTAGGTATCAATTTTATTTCGGCTGTCTGCTTTAAACAGACAGCAATCTGTAATTTTAGAATATGCCCCCGCTGCAGCGGAACTGACTCAAGAAATAAGACCATCCCCGCTTTACCTGCAAATGGCATCTGCACTTTCTGAAACTTATCTTACGGAGGGATCTTTGATGAGCGGAAAAACCTTACCAAGAAGCAAAAACCATCTCTGTTTAGTGTTAGTTTTTACATTGATAACGGCGGCACTATGTTCTCTGTTTTTGACAGCAGGGGCTTTGGCCGAAAATGAGCTGCCTGTAATAACAGTAACACCGTCGGCAACGGTTGTGCCATTCGGTGCACAGCGCGAATTTGCCGCGGTACTTACACCACAGACAGAGAGGGCTGTATTCGAGTGGGCGCTCAAAGCAGGCTAGTCTCTGCCGGAAGGGACTTCGTTCGACAGTACAACGGGAAAAATAACGGCGGGAATGAAATCGGGAGATTTTACTCTGAACGTGAAGTCGGGCTCTGCTTCCGCCGATGTTTTTGTCTCTGTGGAAGAGCTCGAAGCCAAAGGCATAACCATCTCTCAGAGCAATATGAGCCTTGTCGGAAACGAGACAGGTAAACTCACGGCTTATATAAGCCCGGCAAACACACAGAACAAAAAAATCTCATGGGATATAAAAGGGACAAATAGTGTTGATATAATGGCAATCTCCGATGATGAATTTGCATTCAAATATGCGGGGGAAGCTCTCACAAAGCCGCTGTATTTCGAGGTTCACGCATCTGTTGCGGACACAAACTTACACACAGTATGCAATGTTACCGTCAGCCCCGTTCCGGCTAAAATAATTTCCGCCGATTCAATAACTCTGAGCGCGAAAGCACTAAACATGTTCACGGCGGAGGAGGCGGCAATCACGGCGCAGATATCACCGGCAAATGCGACCGGCACTCTGAAGTGGGAGAGCTCAAACAGAGATATCGCGATTGTAACTTCGAACGGAACGGCGGCGACAGTCAAGACTATGGGCAAAGCGGGAGAAGCCGTAATCACAGCAACATTCACCTATCCCGGCGGCGGAACAGATAAACCTCTGACCTCTGTCGCGGCATCCTGCGACATCACGGCAAAGGACGCAAAGACACCGAAAGAGCCGAGTGTGACAAACGCGGAAATAGTAACCCTGACGAAACTCGGCATCGCAATTCCCAAATCGGTGCCGAGCACATCCTACGGCAAGGCAATGAGCGACGACATTGCAATAAAAGGCAATCCGGCTTCGGCGGATAATATCATAAAACTGCTCGAACCGGAGGGAGACGGGACAAGAAAGCTGATTAAGAGCGATGTATCTGCGAAATGTGCCGTTACATACGAAAATATTGCAACACTTCCCGTCATTGCGGCAAATTACAGCAAAGAAGCCGAAAAAGCAAAGATTGTCATACTGAGGATCAATGTCTCCGGCATCAGCTTTCCGAGAAAAATAAATAAAATCGGCGATCTGACATATCTCAAACTGCGCCGCGACACGCTGACATACGACTCTCTTCCGAGAGTGGAGAGAGCGGAGGACCTTGCGGACGGTAAGTGGCTTATCCGCGGTGCCGACGGCAAGATTCTCAAAGGCGGGGACGATATCGACAGAGCCAAGCTATATGAAGTGAACGTAGCCGTGCAGGATGACGGCATCTACGACCACAACACAGTCAGTCCCGGAAAAGTGGTAGACCCGGGAGCTCTCGCCTATGAGCCGAAACCGACTCCGAGCGGAAGCAGCGGCTGTAACGCAGGATTCCCCGCACTGCCGGCAATACCGGCACTGATTTTCGCAGTGCTTCGAAAGCGGAAGGGCAGGGACGAGAGAAGGGGCGTTGAACGATAGTTGAGCGGTTGTCAGTAGCAAAGCCGGGCATCGCTTCGCGGAGGTCGTTTCACGGAAGTCGCTTCGCGGTGGTCGCTTCGCGTGAAACATAGTGAAGCATAGTGAAGAGCTCGCTTCGCATTGCGTGAAATGTTGTACACAGTTGGCAAACGGTTGGCAAGCGATAAGCGAGCAATGGGCAAACAATGGAAAAGGCGGAAGCGGTGTATCGATGTGGAGCAAATATGAATCCAGCGTTGTTGTCTGTGCCTTGTTTTTCGCCAAGACAGGAGGAGTGTTGACCTTGGTTTGCCTTCTAATCGTCTCCCCGCAAATCTTCAGTGCGGGGTTTAGTGTCGTTGGTTTTGCCTTTAATTCTTTAAAATCTTAAAGCCGCTGCACCCCGCACTAAAGCATTGCGGGG
>CAZNYN010000040.1:0-17834 GCA_964577295.1 uncultured Synergistaceae bacterium
CCTAATGAAATACGACTTAAAGACAGCATCGGGAAATGCAAAAATATTAAACCTTGCCTCAAACTATGCATCGCTTATAACATTCGCCATGAGCGGAACCATTTACTACTCTCTCGCAGTTCCTGCCGCAGCGTGCGGGATAGTCGGAAACTACCTCGGTGCACGCTGCGCTTTGGCAAAAGGGTCAAAATTCATCAAACCCATGATGATGGCTGTAATGTCTCTGCTTCTCTTAAAAATAGCTTTTGACCTATACGCCGCAAGGTGACAAAGCAATATCTTATTTTATACAGTAAGCGTTCGCAGCCTGAGCAGCCACATCTGCGCCGCTGAATGGCAGCCAATTTCCTTTATTGTTTATGCTGGAATCCAAAATTTTGCCTCTGGCATACGTTCCGTAATAATATGCTATAGTGGGCATATCGACCATGTTCTTGGCGCAGTCTAAGTCAAACGTGGCCACAAGGGATCTGTGCCCGCCCTGAAGGCGCTCCGCAAAATTTATCATTCCCGTGAACATAACGTGCGGCGCACCGCTGACCTCTTTTCTGATGACAGAGCCTGGGAGCACGACCAGCCTGCTTCTTCCGTCTGTAAATTCGTCCGCCTTATCAAGCTTCAGAGCCTTGCCTCTCTTTGCTCCGATCTCAGTGAGCTCGGCATAACCCTCTCCGACAAAAGCTTTCCACTTTTTATCGGAAGTGCCAAATGTAACAGAGCTTCCGTCCGCGGACCATTTAATCTTTCCCGATGCGGCAAAAGTATTTTTCCCTGTCTTGATTGAATGCTTCGAGAGAATAAAAGTGTCGTTGTTTCCCAAGTACAGAGCTGTTATCTTACCCGATTTTGCCGAGAGGTAAAAACCGTTCCAATCGACGCAGGTTCTTGTCGTGTCTGCAAAAGAGACGGATGCGAAACATAGAACTAGGGCTGCTGCGAGCAGTGCTGTTATCTTTTTCATTAATATTTCTCCTTCCGATTCACCGGCAAGTTCAAAACTTAACACTGTGCGATATCTCATCGTAAGGATATCCCATCGAATTATCAAAATCAACGTTATTTATGCAGTATATATCTCATATTATACGTAAAAATGCGGCGAAGATTCTAATTTGAATCTCCGCCGCATACGAGCTATTCTTCCATCATATATGGATATCTGAAATCGTGAGGAGGCAGAAGATTCTCTTTAATAGTTCTCGGTGATGTCCACCTGATAAGATTCAGCTTACTCCCCGCCTTGTCGTTGGTTCCGGAAGAACGAGCTCCGCCGAACGGCTGGAGCCCTATGCTTGCGGCCGTTGTCTTGTCATTAATGTAGAAATTTCCCGCGGCATACTTTAATATCTTCTCCGCCATATCTATCGCTTTGCGCTCACCTGCAAAAACAGCTCCGGTCAGAGCGTAGGGAGATGTACCGTCGCAGATGCGCAGTGTCTCCTCATACTTTTCATCTTCGTAGACATAGAGAGTGAAAATAGGGCCGAAAATCTCCTCCTCCATAGATTTAAAATGCGGGTCGGAAGTTTTGATTATAGTAGGCTGAACAAAATAGCCCTTGCTCTTGTCTCCGCAGCCTCCGAAAAGAATCTCCGCATCCGCCGCTTCCTTCGCATATTTTATATATGACATGCAGTTATCAAAAGATGCTTCGTCTATTACAGCATTCACAAAGTTGCCAAAGTCACGGGGATCTCCCGTCTTAATCTCGCCCATTATATAGGCCAGTTCAGCCTTCAGCTCTTCCCAGCGGCTTGCGGGAACATATCCGCGCGAAGTTGCGGAACACTTCTGTCCCTGATACTCAAAAGCCCCTCTTGCGATAGCAGCGGCAGCCGCCTTTATGTCAGCGGATTTGTGAATAAAGATAAAGTCCTTTCCTCCCGTTTCTCCGACAAGCCTGGGATATGAGCGGTATGATGAAAGGTTGTCGCTGACACCCTTCCATAAATCTCTGAATACCTCAGTGGAACCGGTGAAGTGTATACCTGCAAGCTCCCTGCGCCCAAGCAAAACAGAAGTAATATCCGAGCCAGAACCGGGCACAAAATTAAGCACTCCCGCAGGCACTCCCGCCTCCATAAATATCTTCATAAGATAATAGCTTGAAAGCAGAGAGGTCGTAGCCGGCTTCCACACCACCGTATTGCCCATCATAACAGGCGCCATCGGCAGGTTTGCCGCAAGAGCCGTAAAGTTGAAGGGAGATATCGCGTAGACAAAGCCCTCAAGAGGCCGATACTCCAGACGGTTAATTACACCCTCCTCGGAAGCCGGCTGCTCTCTGTAAAGCTCGTTCATGCAGTGTACTCCGAAACGGAAGTAGTCTACTGTTTCGCTGGCCGCTTCTATCTCGGCCTGCCATACACTCTTGCTCTGCCCCATCATCGTGGCGGCGTTCAATAAATATCTGTACTTCTTGTCGATTAGTTCCGCTATTTTTAAAACTATCGACGCACGCTCCGTCCACGCCATGGAGCTCCACATATCATGAGAAGCAAGAGCGGCCTCCGCGGCGGCCTGCACCTCTGCTCTGCCTGCTTTGCAATATGATGCCAGCACATGAGAATGGTCATGGGGCATAACAACCCTGCCCACATTACCAGTCCGAATTTCTTCGCCGTTTATAATGATAGGAATATCAACCTGCTCCGAGGTTATCTGCTTAATAGCTTCTTTTAGAAGCTCCCGCTCCGGACAGCCCGGCCCATAGCTCATAGACGGCTCGTTCAGCGGCTTTGCAAAAGAAAATAGTGAATTGTTCATGTTAATCCTCCTGTTATGTTATATATGCAACTTAGTTGCAGATTATAATAGCAGTAGAATACGGCAAATTCAAATTCCGAAACAGGCTTTAAATAATAAAAATCAAGTGCATAAATGAATTATAGGAAGCAAAATATCATTATCTGCCCAAAGCAGCGTTAAATATCACAAAACCGGGAAAAATCAATCGATAATCTATGTTCCCAATGCAAAAAGCGGCCCTTGCGGGGCCGCTTTTGTTTCTGTCATATTTTATTTGCTGGGCGTTATAAGTTTGATGTCTGTTACTACTCCGTAGTAGTGGAACTTGCCGTCTTTGACTTTCTGTATCTGAACCGGCTTTACTACTTCGCCTTCGGCTGTGAAGCCTTTGATGAGTCCTGTCAGTCCGTCATAATTCTTGGTGTTTGCCAGAGCTTTTGCAACAGCCGCTCCATCCGTTGTCTTTGCTACTTTGATGGCGTTCGCCAGGAGCATGAAAGCATCGTATGCGGAAGCTCCGACCATGTCAGGCTCGATCTTGCAGCGATTGCGGTAAACAGAGAGGAATTCCTGTACAGATTTGCGTTTGTCGTCTCTGTTGAGGTTTGTCACCATGATGAAGCCTTCGGCGGCGTCTCCGGCTATTTCCGTTGTCTTAGGCGAGTCTGCTCCCTCTTCGCCTATGAACTGGACTTTAATTCCCATTTCCTTCGCCTGTTTCATTGCCGGGCCGACCTGGAAATAGTAGCCGCTGAAGAATACTACGTCCGGGTCTGTTGCCTTCATCTTTGAAAGGTAGGGCTTAAAGTCTTTTTCGCTCATGGGGTACTTCTGCTGTGACACTATTTTGACTTCCGGGTGTCCCTTCAGATATTCGTCAAAACCCTGAGCAAGAGTTGTTCCAAAGTCATTGTCGCTGACTATTAGAGCTATTTTCTTTGCCTTAAGAAGTTTTACCGCTGTGTAAGCAGCTCCCTTGCCTTCGACTGTTCCGAGGAAGCCGTTGCGGAAGGTGAAGTCACCCTTTGTGATGTCTGGGTGCAGAGCATAAGCTGATACGAGAGGAATTTCTTCATCGTTGAAGATAGCGGATACCGCGCGTGTCGGGAGGCTGTATGAACCTGCCACGAAAGCGACTATCTTGTCCTGTCCGATGAGTTTGTTTGCGAGAGGAACTGACTGTTTGGGATCTGCCGCGTCATCATAGCATATAAGCTCGACTTTTTTGCCGAGGATACCGCCTGCCGCGTTTACTTTCTCCACAGCAAGCTTCACTGATTCATGGGCGCTGAATCCGTCGGCAGCCGCGAACCCTGTAAGAGGAGCAAGCATACCTATTTTGATTGTCTCCGCCGCCAGTGCCGTCCCGCAGAAGCAGACCAGCGCAAGGCACATTGCCATTGCCGCAACCTTAAAACTTTTGTTCATAATAAAATACACCTCCTGTATTTTTGAGGCAGTTTTGAGAACTGCCAATAACAACTAATTTCCCGCTCCCAAGTACGCTTCCTTGACTCCGGAATTTTCCATAAGCCCGGAGGCACTGCCCTCTATGCCTATGTGCCCCGTTTCAAGGACATAACCTCTGTCCGATATCTTTAATGACGCAAGAGCGTTTTGCTCGACAAGAAGAATTGTGAGCCCCTTTTCTTTGTTCAGCCTTCTCAGCACTTCAAAGACCTGAGCCGTGAGCTTAGGCATGAGTCCCATTGAGACTTCATCTACAAACATAAGTCTCGGGCTTGATACCAAAGCTCTCGCTATTGCAAGCTGCTGCTGCTCTCCTCCAGACAAGGTGTTGGCGGACTGCCTGCTTCTCTCGTTCAGAATGGGGAAAAGCTCATATATCGCGTCAAGCTCCTCTTTAAGAGAAGAAGCTTTGCCGTAAACTCCCATTTGAAGATTCTCGTAAACGGTCAGTTGGGGAAAACACCTTGCGCGCTCGGCAACCATGCGTATTCCCAAGTTCGCCCTCTTGTGAGCTGGAAGGTTTGTAATGTCCTCTCCCTCAAAAATCACTTTTCCCTCTTTAACAGGCTGAAGCCCCATGAGAGCCCTCAGTGTCGTAGTCTTGCCGGCTCCGTTTGCCCCTATTATTGAGACGAGCTCGCCTCTGTCGATTTTAAAACTTATGCCGTGGACTGCCTCTATGTCACCGTAGGAGACGCGGAGGTCTTTTACCTCAAGCAACATTGCTCTCATCTCCCTTGCCTAGATATGCTTCTATAACGTCGGGATTTGACGAAATTTCCGCAGGCGTGCCTTCCGCAAGCTTGCGTCCGTGGTCCAAAACTACTATACGGTCGGAAAGCCCCATTGCGACTCTCATATTGTGCTCTATAAGCAAAATGGAAACTCCTCCGTCGCGGATGGAGCGAATAAGATCCTCTATGACTTTTATCTCCTCGTGGCGCAGCCCCGAGAAACATTCATCCAGCAGCAGAAGGCGCGGATTTAAAGCCAGAGCTCTTGCTATCTCGAGCTTTCTTAAGTTGCCGAGAGGAAGAAGACCGGATTTTGTATCAGCTTCGTTTAAGAGCCCGACAGTATCAAGAATCTTCCTTGCCTTCCCGCGGCTCTCAGAGGTTTTCCAAAACTTCCACGACTCAAAGAAACGGCTGTAGCGAGCCATGCCGAGCGCCACTATGACATTTTCCTCCGCTGTCAGACCGGAGAAAGGTTTTACGACCTGAAAAGTTCTGCCGACTCCAAGTGATGCCATTTTATGGGGAGGAAGTCCGTCAGTCCTCTTTCCATCAAGGTAAATCTCACCGTATGTCGGCTTGTAGACACCGGAAATCATATTAAAGCAAGTCGTCTTGCCTGCTCCGTTAGGGCCAAGCAGCCCGAGTATCTCCTTGTCATGGATGTCAAAGCTCACATCATCTACGGCTTTTAGGCCTCCGAAATGTATCGAGAGATTCTTTATTGAGACCAGAATGCTACTCATTGCTTCCGCCTCCCTTGCTCTCTTTTTTCTTCATAAGGTTTTTAACGGAGAGCATTGTAGAGCCTCCGAGTATTCCTCCAGGCATGAAGCGTATCATGAGCAGAAGAATAAAAGCGTAGAGGAACATTCTGTAATCGACAAGAGGCCTGAAAATTTCAGGCATTATGCCAAGGACGAGAGCTCCAAGCACAGGCCCCCAAAAAGTTCCAAGCCCTCCTGCGACAACAATGGAAAGCAGCGTTACCGAGAATGGGAATGTGAAGGAGTCCGCGCTGATAAATCTCATATAGTGAGCGTAAAGGGCGCCTGCCAGACCTGCCATAACAGTGCCCAAAACAAAGGCTGTGAGCTTTGCTCTCACGGGAGAGACTCCCATGCTTGAAGCTGCTGTCTCCTCTTCTCTTACCGCAAAACATGACAGTCCCGTCCAAGAGCTTGTAAAAAACTTGCATATAACAAGCACCAAAACGAGGGCTGCCAAGCAGAGCACCATAAAACCGTCTCCCTTAAGAGCGTGTCCGAAAATCCTGGCGCGCGGTATGCCTCCTATTCCCAGAGCCCCTCCGAGTGCCGGCGTGTACTGGAAAATAGCGACAACGATAAAGTTAATGCCTATTGTTGTTATAGCAAGAAAGTCGTCTTTAACTCTGAGACTCGGCAGTCCGCAGAGCAGGCCGACTATTGCCACTATAAGAAGAGAGATAGGCAGAGCCTGCCAGAAGGACAGTCCTCCCGCAGTAGTGAGCATAGCATTTGAATATGCTCCTATGCCGACAAAAGCGGCATGTCCTAACGATATCTGACCGGCGTTTCCTACAATTATATTGAGTCCGCAGGCGGCTATAGCCTGAATGATTATCTGAGTTGCGACATTTACCATATAGCTGCTCATTGATGCTCTCCCCCTAACGCTTTCCCATGAGTCCTGTCGGACGCCACATGAGAATGATTATCATAGCTATAAAGGCTAAAGCGTCACGCGGCATGGGTATATTCGCATAGCCGATAAGGAAGGTCTCCGCAAGGCCTAAGAGCATTGAGGCCAGAACAGCTCCAGGCGCAGAGCCCATACCTCCCACAACGATAAAAGCCAGAGTCTTGTATGCGGGAACTTCACCCATCATAGGATAGACCTGGTTGTAATATATGCCCACCAAAATGCCGGCGACAGCCGCTATTGCAGAGCCTATGACAAAGGTAAGGGCTACTGTTCTCTGAGTGTTGACCCCAAGAGCGGAGGCTGTTTCCATGTCCTGCGATACAGCCCTCATCGCAAGCCCAAGCTCCGTCTTTGTCATCAGGAGCCAAAGCATTATCAGAACAGCGGCTGAGATTACATAGACTGCGATTAAAGTGGAAGATACTGTGACTCCGGCAATAACAAGAGTCGGAAAAGGAAGTTCCGCCGGGAATGTTCTGACTTCGGGGCCGGCAACCAAGCGGCAGAGTTCCTCAATAGCTATGAGAAGAGCGATGCTGCTGATAAGAGGTACGTAAGGCGGGTATTTCAGAAGAGGGAAATATACATATCTCTCAATTAGGATTCCCAGACATGAGCAGAAAATCATGCTTCCCAAAATAGCAAGCAGCATACTGCCTGTCGTTGAGTAAAGATAGAGCCCCATATAAGCTCCGGCCGTATAGACCGAAGCGTGGGCGACATGAAGAATTTTCATAACACCGTAAATCAGCGCAAGCCCCAGAGTTATAAGAGAATACATGGCTCCTGCGGCCAATCCGTTAAGGATTTGTTCTACCAATAACTGCATATATGTTTCCCTCCAGACACTTTTGAATCTGCAAGGTTAATTCTAATACTTTTTAGGATAATGTAAAATGAACGAGACCGCCGGCATAGTAATTTTTTATAACTTTTCTGTCATGTTTAGAAAAAATCAAAAACTTTATATTTAAATAAGAAACTTAATTTAAACTTTAATAGCTATATACATTATAAACAGGCACCAAAAAGGGCAGGAGATAAATCTCCTGCCCTTTCCGGTGCTTTATATAACTTTTACTGTTGGCTTAGTTAGCAGACTTCCTGTGCGTTACGGGCGATAATTTCTTCCTGCTGGTAGTTGTCAAGGTCTACGAAGTAGTCGCTGTAGCCTGCGACACGGACGAGAAGTCCGCGGTAGTTGTCGGGGTTCGCCTGTGCGTCGCGCAGTGTCTCTTCATCTACCACATTGAACTGGATGTGGTGTCCGCCGAGCTTGAAGTATGAGCGGATAAGGTTCTTTACAGCCTCAATGCCCTGCTCTCCCGCGAGGACGGAGGGGAGGAAGCGCTGGTTGAGGAGCGTTCCGCCTGATTTTACCTGGTCCATCTTGGCAAGCGACTTGATTACCGCTGTCGGGCCGTTGCGGTCAGCGCCGTGGCTCGGCGAGGTTCCGTCTGATTCCGGCATGCCTGAGAAGCGTCCGTTCGGTGTCGCTGCGAGCTTCTGTCCGAAGTAGTTGTGGCAGGTTGTGCTCAGCATGTTGAGGTGGTATGTCGGGCCGAGTATGCTGTGTCTGCCGTCTATCATCTTGAAGAGGCTGTTGTAGACCACTTTCATTATGTCATCGGCATAGTCGTCGTCGTTGCCGAAGAAAGGTGTCTTGTTCCAGAGGGTGAGGCGCATTGCTTCCTGTCCCTCCCAGTTGTTCTTTATCGCATCGACGAGCTGCTGCAGTGTATATGTGCCATCTTCAAAGACATGCTTCTTTATTGCGGAGAGGCTGTCTGTGATTGTTCCTATGCCGCAGCACTGGATGTAGTCGGAGTTGTAGCGCGGGCCTCCGTTGTAGTAGTCCTTGCCCTTCTGGATGCAGTCGCGGATTACAACTGAGAGGAAGGTTGCGGCCATCTTTGTCGCATACTGGTAGCGCAGGTAGTTGTCAACCTTTACCTTTGTCGATACGGCATAGTCCATCTGCTTTTCAAAGGCAGCATAGAGATCGTCAAATGTCTTGAATGTGCTGATGTCGCCTGTCTGTACGCTGACCTGCTTTCCTGTCAGAAGGTCAACTCCGTTGCTCAGTGTGTATTCAAGGAGCTTAGGAACGTTAAGATAGCCGTGGAGAAGGTAGGCCTCTTTGCCTGCGCAGCCTGTCTCTATGCAGCCGCTTGTGCCGCCCTGACGCGCATCTTCAAGTGTCTTGCCTACGCGCATCTGCTCCTGAATGACCATGTCGGCGTTGAACATTGAGGGATATCCCATACCGTTGCGGAATACTCTCGCCGCCGCGCGGAGGACGTTGTCCGGTGTGCGCTCGCTGACCTGAATGTTGCCCTGGGGCTGGAGAAGGCGGAGTTCGTCAAAGATTTCAAGGCAGATGTAGGTAACTTCGCTTGAACCGTCAGAACCGTCGGATTTAAGTCCCGCAAGGTTGATATTTGTAAAGTCGTTGTATGTTCCGCTCTCAGCCGCTGTAACTCCGACCTTAGGAGGCGCGGGGGTGTTGTTTACTTTTACCCAGAGGCAGGAGAGAAGCTCTTTTGCCGCTTCGCGTGTAAGTGTGCCGTCTGCTATGCCCTTGGCATAGAAAGGCGCAAGGTGCTGGTCGAGGTGTCCGGGGCTCATGGCATCCCAGCCGTTGAGTTCGGTAATTGTTCCGAGGTGGACAAACCAGTACATCTGAACCGCTTCCCAGAAGTCGCGCGGTGCATGTGCCGGCACACGGTGGCAGACTTCGGCTATTTTAAGAAGTTCGGCTTTGCGCTTGGGGTCTGTCTCGGCAGCCGCTTTTTCTTCCGCAAGTTTGGCATGGCGCTCAGCGAATGTGACAACCGCATCGCAGGAGATTGACATACCCTGAAGCTGCTCGTCTTTTGCAGTCGCTTCTGGGTCGTTGATGAAGTCAAGCTTTGCGCGAGCATCGGCTATGTCCTGCTTGAGGTCGAGAGCTCCCTTGGTGTAGATAAGGTCGTCAAGAGCCGTGTGTCCGAGAGCTCTCTGCTCTCCGAACTCTGTGAAAGTACCTGCTTCATAGAGAAGTGTCCAGTCTTCGGGCATACGCTCAAAAAGTCTGTCTCTCATGCAGCGTCCGCGCCAGAAGGGCTCGACAAATTCTTCGTACTTGTCTATGTCTTCAGATGCTACAGTGTAATTCTGCTGTTTGCGTGTGTTAAGAATCTCAAGGTCCTGTCTTGAGTGGCATGTGAGCTCGGGGAAGGTTGAAACCGCCTTAGGAGTTTTGCCGCGTTCGCCGACAATGAGTTCCTCCGCGCCCATGTAAAGGCTCTTGTTCTCGCAGATATACTTAAAGTTTGAAGCGCGGAGCACAGGCATGGGGAGCTTGCCGTCGTGCTCTCTGTAAAATTCCGTAGTGAGAACGGCTCTTTCGATGCAGATTGAAGGATGTGCGTAGAAGCTTTCGTCGCGGAGACGCTGAATACGTTCGTTCATTGTAATTCCTCCCTGTTAGATATATAAATTTTGCGGTGCCGTGATATTTATTTATGATAAGAACGCTGTGCGTTCCGAATTTTAAATTAATTAGCCGCCTATATGAACGTTGAGCCCAAATTCTTTCAGTATCGATGCCGCGTGGGCTGTCATACTCTCCGTTGGCGGAAGCAGGTTCGGCAATTTATAGTCCATGTGCCACCTGTCATGCTTGCCCTTTGCCACTGTATGATAAGGCAGTATATTAACCATTGTGATTCCTTTGAGCTCGGAGACAAAGCGTCCGAGTTCTCTGACATTTTCATCATCGGTATTCAGCCCTGGCATAAACGGATAGCGTATATTAATCAGAGCGCCGGCCTCGGATATAGCCTTTAAGTTATCAAGTATCACAAAATTATCTACGCCCGTGTACTCTTTGTGCTTTGCCGGATCCATGTGCTTTACATCGTACAGAAACAGGCTCGTATGCTTTGCCGCTTCCAGTATCACCGATTTCGAGACAAAGCCGCATGTATCTACCGCTCTATGGTAATTTTCTTTTTCACATGCCTTAAGCGCTTCGATAAGAAATTCGCTCTGCATCAGAGGCTCGCCTCCGGAGAAAGTAACGCCGCCTCCGTCGCGGAAAAAGATTTCATCCTTACGCAGGTGAGCCATAAGCTCATCCACTGTATACTTCCTGCCGCAGAGCTCCCTTGCTTCGGACGGGCACACCTTCTCGCACATTCCGCAGCCGTCGCATAAGCCTCTGTCTGTGACAAGCTGACCGCCCACGACAGATATCGCTTTGTTTGGACATGCTTTGACACAGGCTCCGCAGCCGATACACTTTTCGGATCTGAAAAGTATCGCAGGCATCATCGCCTGACTCTCGGGATTGTGACACCACCAGCAAGTCAGAGGACATCCCTTCATGTGAACCGTGGTTCTTGTTCCGGGACCGTCATGTATAGAATATTTCTTTATGTCAAATATAGTGCCCTTTATGCTCAAGCCTGCCCCTCCTCGGATATATCAAGCTCCGTATGCTTTGCGAAGTAGTATTTGCGTATAAATCTTTCCTGAACGGAGAAAGACCAGTGAACATCTCTTACATATTCTGCCGCTCCGTTAAAATCTCCCACCCTGAAAAGATCTATCATAGTCTGGTGCTCATCCAGCGAATGGAGCTCCCACTCCTTGACGAATGTCTTGTTGCGCGGGAAGTCATACAGTCGCTCTTTGTGAATTTTTATGTACTCAAGCAAATCGCTGTTGTCAGAAAGTTCAAGGTATACATTGTGAAATTTCAGATTTTCGCTGTAAAAAGTCGCGTAATTATTACGTTCGAGAGCTTTTCTCATCATCGTGTTGCACTTTGTCATGGTGTCGGCATCGCTTTCGCGGAAGCGCAGTGCTATAAGCACTATAACAGCAGATTCCAAACCGCCTAGTATTTCATATATATTGCGAATTTTCTCAAGGGAGAGAGCATTGACCATCACGCCCTTGCGCGGATAAATCTTTACAAACCCTTCCGATTCCAGCTGGAAGAGCGCGTCCCGAAGCGGTGTCCTGCTCATTCCGAGCTCCTGGCTTATTTCGTTGAGGTTAAGAAAAAGGCCGGGACGGATTTTTCCGTCGTTCATCTGAACCCTCAAATAATCATAAACCTGTTCTCTAAGCGATTTTAGTGTAAGATGCGATTCTTCGGACATTTTGCACGTGCCCCTCTCATGATTTGAGTTTATCACAGATATATCAGATTGCAATAGTCTCTTTTATTTTTTTTGTATATTTTTTATAAAAATATTCGAGAAACATAGCTTGTTGCTCGTATTAAGCCACATTCGACACATATCTGCTACTGATATATTTGTCCATATATTACCGAATTTTCTGCCCAGGGAACTCCTTTCGTCCTCATCCTGCAATGTTGTTCTATTATAATATGTTCTACAAATAAATTGTTCATAAATTGTTAAATTTTTTTTGTGATACATCTGCCTTCATAGGTTACACGGTTCACAAAAAAGGTTATACTCTACTTGTCGGAAATGTGATTCAACGGCATAATAGATTTGACAAAGACAAATGCTGCTTACAGTATCTGAGAGGGGAGAACTTTTATGAAAATCAAAGAATTTAAACTGGAAAGACTCTTTGCCCGCTACAAGGCACAGACAAAATACACCTTCAGTCAGACTGCATGCGAGTTCTGCACAATGCAGGAAATTCTCGACATGGCGGACGACGAGTGCAAAAATTTATGGAATAACCTCAGTCTGGGATATACAAATTCAATGGGCTTCCCGCTCTTCCGCGAAGCTGTCTCCAGACGCTACACATCCATCCGTCAGTCGGACATACTCGAAGTAATCCCGGAAGAGGGTATCTTCATCTTTATGAACACCATGCTCGACCCGGGCGATGAAGTTATCGTAATGCAGCCCTCGCTTCCATCGCTTTTCGAAATTCCGCGCTCGCTCGGATGCAAGATAATACGCTGGCCTCTTGAGATCACTTCGTGGGGCTGGAGGCTAGACCTTGATTTCCTCGCGGAAAACATCTCTCCCAAGACAAAAATGCTCATTATGAACATCCCCAACAACCCGACAGGATACATCCCAGTCAAGACAGAGATGGACAGAATCCTCAACATGGCTGACAAAATGGGGACATGGGTATTCTGCGAAGAGACATACAGAGGAATGGAACACGACCCAGCTGCGGCCCTTCCCTCACTTGCGGACATGTATTCCAGAGCTACAGTAATAGGCGGACTCAACAAGTACGGACTGCCAGGCACAAGAATGGGGTGGCTTGTAACAAAGAACAGACAGGTACTCTCTGACTGCTCCATATACAAAGACTACACAACCCTCTGCAGCAACGCGCCAGGCGAAGTCCTTGCAACAATAGCCATGAGAAATGCGGACGCACTGCTCCAGCGCAACCACAAAATAGTCCTGGAAAATCTCGCTATAGCCGAAGCCTTCTTCAAAAAGCACAAGAACATGTTTATGTGGATTCAGCCGAACGGAGGAGCAACCGCATTCCCGAAACTTCTGCCCCCGTTTGACGTAACGGATATGTGCGAAAAAGCCATGAACGAAAAAGAACTCTTCATCATAGGAGAACGCGCATTCGGGCTTAATACCAACAACTTCAGAATAGGGCTCGGAAGACGCGACTTCAGCAAGACACTCGCCGTATTCTCCGAACTTGTCGACGAAATGGCTCTGACACTGAAATAAATAAAAGACAACAACTAAAACTGCGAAGCTCCGACGAAAACGTCGGAGCTTTTTTCTTACCTGCCTATAAGAACCGGCACGTTGTTTACGTATGTGAGCTTCGGAACGGTTGCCGTGACATCAAGCTCCGTACAGAAGAAAATATCATTCGTAAAGTTCAGCCCTTGGAGTATGCGCCCGTGCTCCGACTCCATTGCAATCTCGGATATATCGGGCCCTAAATGGTGCCACAGAGCCATAGCCGCGATAGCGCCGTCCGTAAGCTCCATCTCCTCCGCCCCGTTTGAAGGGGCAAGAGCGAGCATCTTTTCGACAATCATACCTGCGCAAACAGTATCCTCAAGAGAAAATTCGCCGTTGCGCCCAGCCGCTATAATCCCTACCTTTTCACCTGAACAGAGTGCGTCCCATGCAGCTGCCTCCGCATTCCTGACACAGGCTATGCGAACCTGAGTGCAGCCGTCAGCCGCCTTCAAAATGGCGCGTGTGCCGTTTGAAGTGGTAATGACAGCCTTCTGCGGAGCTCCCGCTGCGGAAAGCTCCAGAGGAGAGTTTCCGAAGTCAAAGCCCGGAGCGGGAAGTCCGCCGCGTTCCCCCATAAGCTTCCACTCATCCCCAAGCTCACTCTTCAGACGAAAAGCCTCATCCGTCTCAAGCACGGGAACAAGCACCTCGCCTCCGCAGTCAAAAAAAGTTGTTATCTGAGTCGAAGCGCGAAGCAAATCTATGACAATGCGGCAGTCATGCTCCTTGAGACTCTCACTCGGCAGAAAAGCCACGTCAAAAATATATTTCACCCAAAGTCCCTCCCTGTATCAACTTCGCCGTTAATGATAAAATATACACGTATCAAGTATACTACAACAAAATTGACAGGAGGTTTATCGAAAATGAAAATTCTCATCGCCACAGATTTCAGCCCTGTAGGACGCGCCGCCGCTTTTTACGGATACAAACTTGCACAAAAGACCGCAATGGACGTAGTATTTTTTCACACAACACCGCAGACGGCAAAACTGCTTGAAGGATACGGCATAAAAGCCGTTATCGCAGGCAGCACAAAAGCAGAACAGAAACTCATCGAAGACAATGCGCGCAAAAATCTTCACAAACTTATGGAAGAAGTCATACTGGAAAACGGTAAATCTCCAGAAACACAGATAGACGAGTATATAGCCGCGGGAGACGCAGGCGAAGAAATCCTAAAATACGCAAAAGCGTGCGATGCAGACATGATAGTCATGGGCTACAAAAGCTACAGCGCCATATCCGAAATTCTGGTGGGAAGCACAGCCGCGAAAGTCTCAAGATACGCACCGTGCTCCGTCCTAATATACAGACCGCACAAAGGCTAGAACCGACAACGGAAGAGCCCTATAAGGGCTCTTCTCTTTTACACAAACGGAGAACAAAATGAACTATAAAATTATCGACAAAGACAAATACTACAGAAAAGACATATTCCTCCACTTCACGCAGGACTGCAAATGCTCTGTATCGGTCACACACAGAATCGATGTCACCGAACTGGCGGATAAGTCAAAAAGAAGCGGCACAAAATTCTACATAAACTTCCTATACCTCCTCTCAAAAGTACTAAACTCAAGAGAAGACTACCGCATGCAGAACTTTTACGAGACAGGAGAAACAGTAATATTCGACAAAATCAACCCGGCTCACTACATCTTCCACGAAGATACAGAAACCTTCACAACAGTCTACTCCGAGTACAGTGAAGATTACCAAATCTTTTATAAAGAGTGCGAAAAAGACATAAAAAAGGCAAAAGAGACGCGTGAGTACGGACTTGACTTCCAAAACCACAAAAACTGGTTTGACGCCTCCTACCTCCCGTGGATTTCATACGACTCACTGAACATCGAACTCCCCGACGGCTACTTCCACTTCCTGCCCATAATCAACTGGGGAAGCTACAAAAAAGAAAACGGCAAAATCCTAATGCCTCTGACAGTAAGACTAAACCACGCAGCGGCGGACGGCTATCTGATATCAAAAGTATTCACAATGCTGGAAGACGAAATACAAAAACTAAGAGAAAAAATCTAAGACAACTTCTCTGCAACAATTAAATATGCAGATTCCGGAGGGTAAAAAATGAAAATCAAAAAATTCAAAGTCGAAGAGTGGATGAACGAGTTCGAGAACGACGCATCATACAACATTGCGGAAACATGCGTAGACTCCGTTTCAATAAACGAACTGTTCGAGCTGGCAGGCAAAAATGAGCGGGAATTCTTTGAAGCCTTCAACTCCAAACGCTTGACATACGGCGCCATTTTAGGCTTAACAAGCTTCAAAGAAGGCATCTGCAAACTATACAAAACAATAAAACCCGACGATGTCGTCACCACTCACGGAGCAACTGGAGCCAACCACCTTGTACTCTACTCCCTTGTAGAACCGGGCGACCATGTCGTATCCGTTATGCCGACCTACCAGCAGCTATACTCCATCCCCGAGTCCTTCGGCGCTCATGTGGACATACTGCATCTGAAAAAAGAAAACAAATTTCTCCCCGACATAGATGCTCTGAGAAAATCCGTCAGCGAAAAAACAAAAGTTATTTGCATAAACAACCCGAACAACCCAACCGGAGCTCTTATACCGTCCGACATTTTGAAAGAAATCGTAAAAATCGCGCGCGAAGCAGACGCATACATCCTCTGCGACGAAGTCTACAGATCATTGAATCAGGAAGACATCTACACAGAATCCATAGCGGACATCTATGAAAAAGGAATCAGTGTCAGCAGCATGTCCAAAGTATTCTCACTCGCGGGAGTAAGACTCGGCTGGATTGCGACACACAACAAAGCCCTCATGGAATCCTGTCTCTCACACAGAGACTACAACATGATAAGCTGCGGAATGTTCGACGAAGCCATTGCCTCGATAGCTCTCGAAAAAGCAGACATACTCCTGGACAGAAGCAAAAAAATAGTAAGAAACAACCTCAAAATTTTGGACGAGTGGATAAAAACCCAGCCCCACTGCTCCTACGTCAAGCCCGAAGCAGGCACCACCGCACTTTTGTACTATGACATAAAAATGGGCTCAAGAGAATTCTGCACAAGACTGCTCAAAGAAACAGGAGCATTCCTCACCCCGGGAGAGTGCTTCGAGCAGGAATACTGCGCAAGAATAGGCTACGCCTGCGAACCCGAAGAACTAAAAGCAGGCCTCGCGGCACTGGGAACATTCATAGAAAAAATTACCGAAAAGAACAAATAAAATTCCCCCGCAAGATAGAATATATAAATCCAAGCGGTCAAATCTGCTGGGATACGGCATACAGTTTAGTAAAATAATCAGATTGCTATTGATTTTATTAAAAATTTCCCCGATAATCTTATTAATGCCTTCCGCATAGGGAAGCACGCCGTTTTCTCTAGGTCTGCTTCTAAGATACCGGAAGGCATTCTTCTCTCTTTAGAGTTTTTGCTGATTCGAGGATGACGGGATTTTTTAAGAGGATGAATTCATACACAACCTATACGTTACCAAGCGAATCAGGCGCACACTTGCGCCACGGACAGATTTACTCAGCCGAGGATTCATATATCCGACTAACGCTATATGTCATAATATTTGTAGTTTAGACAAAGTAATTATAAACTTGCCGGCTTCAGCATTCCACCTATCCTTAATCGGGAACTGCAATATTAAAAATTTCTCAGGTACTATGGGTTGTTTTTTGTAAAAAAGATTTCATTAGTGACTGAAAGTATATAATATAGACATAGGTGTATTTATCATACCACACAATTTGGGGAGGGATATTTCATGGATGCTCTAAAGCTCGCTCAGCATTGCGACAGAGTTTTTGACTTGTCAAATGCGAAACTTGGTGATGAATACTTTTATCAGAGTCTGCCATTATGTGTGATTGATGCTGTATTTTCAATTGGTGTCCGCTATAAAAGCACCCAAAATGTAGTAAGTCGATACTGTGATCGATATCAACTGTTAAAAATAAGAGCCAATCCTGACATTCTCCCGTCAATTGATACACAAGAAACAAATTCTGCTTTTCTCCGTAAAATCGATGTTCATGGAATTCAATATTTTACCGATATGGTTTTTTGCAATAAACAGCGAACATCTGCAAAAAATGGAATACTCAAAACCGAAGCAGTATATAGATTTGCCGGAGTTCTGCATTCACATAAAGTAGAAACATTTCGGGATATATCAAAAATAATTGACTCGAACAAATTTGAAAGGGATATTCTATTGATTCCAGGTCAAGGCAACGGCATATCTTTAAAATATTTTTTCATGTTAGCCGGTAACAGTAACTTGATAAAGCCGGACAGGATGATACATCGATTCCTTGACGATTTTTCCATGCAAACACATCAAAAATACCAACATGAAGAAGCCACATTTCTTCTGCAGGAAGCCGGTTCTATTTTAAGTAAAAAATATCCGAAAATAACCCCGCGCCTCTTAGATTATCAAATCTGGGCTTATCAACGAAGCA
>CAZNYN010000041.1:0-17710 GCA_964577295.1 uncultured Synergistaceae bacterium
TTAACGGGCTGAGAACCCGCCGTCCTGGGCCCCTAGACGAAGGGACCACATCGCATATCTGATATGGCTGGGGTACCAGGATTCGAACCTAGATTACCTGATCCAGAGTCAGGCGTGCTGCCGTTGCACCATACCCCAAAACGGCCCAAGATGAACTAAGAAAGTTCATACATGACAAGAGAAGATTATATAGTATTTTTTGCGAATGTCAACCTGTGATGTAAATTTTTGTGCGCAAAAGATCTCAGCAGGGCCAAACTCTCCTTTATACTACAGTACCAGGTTGATGAAGTTCCACATGAGTTTAAAGCCGTAGAATATTATGACGGCTCCGCATGTTATGTTTATTATTTTCATTGTGCGGTCGGTAAATCTTGCGCTGAACAGGTTTATTACGATGCTGATTCCCGAAAACCACAGGCATGAGGCGGAGGCGACGCCCCACATGAACATTGCTGCCGCCGAATCGGGCAGAGACGCGCGGAATGCGCCAAGCATCATTGTGCCGTCTATAAGGGCCTGAGGGTTAAACCATGTTACCACGCAGGCGGAAGTGATAACTTTTCCTATCGGGATGTTCACATCTTTTTCCTGCATGGAAGCGTCTGCCTTTATCAGTGAGTATCCTATGTATATGACAATAAGACTTCCTATCAGCAGTACGGCCATAGTAATAAGCTGTGAACGTTCCATAATTGCTCCTATGCCGAAAAAACAGGCAAGAGCAAGTGTAACGTCAAAAAATATTACAATAAGGGCCGTAAGCATAACTCTGCTTTTTTTCTGTGTCATGGCCGTATTTATCACAAACAAATTCTGAAGCCCGATCGGTGCGACATAAGCAAGCCCCATAGTCAGCCCCTGCAAAAAGTATTCCATGCTACACACATCCTTAATTATTTTATATATCGGTGCAAAAAACGAATTATAGGGTATCTGAAATAAAAGTCAATTGTCTATGCCGTTTCATCCGTTTATTCAGAAAAGAGAAACCTTCTGCACAATCGAAGCGCGGAAACCACATACGCGCGTCTGAAGAAAGAATCTGCGCTCTTTGCAGTTTGATATATAAATATGTCTGCAATTAATTTTTTTAATAAAGCGAAAGTGATTAGTCAGAATATATCATAAACGTGTAGCCCTCAGTCTCATTAAGTGGTACGATAGAGAGTGGGAGGGAGTTGTTTTTATGCAGCTTGGTGAAAAGAAAAAGTATAGACAAAAACGCAAAAGTACGTCCTCCGGGGAACTGAGGATTATACCTCTCGGAGGTCTTGGCGAGATAGGCAAAAATCTCACCGCCTTTTGTTTTGCGGACGATATTATCGTTGTGGACTGCGGTCTGAAATTCCCGGAAGAGGATATGCTGGGGATTGATTTTGTAATACCGGACGTACAATATTTGACAGACAACAGAGAAAAAATAAAAGCCATATTTATCACACACGGACATGAGGACCACATAGGAGCTCTTCCGTTTGTGTTGCCGCGCCTTGATGTGCCCCTATATTGCTCCCGCCTTACGGCAGGGCTTATAGACAATAAAATGGTTGATGCAAAGACGAAATATAAGCCAAAGTACAATATCGTCTCTCAGGGAGACATAGTCGAAGCAGGAATTTTTACGGTGGAATTTATTCCTGTAAGCCATTCCATTCCTGATTCCATGGCTCTTGCCATAAAAACTCCTCTGGGTACAGTGGTGCATACAGGTGACTTTAAACTCGATCCGACTCCTATAGATGGAATATGTACGGATTACAGCGCATTTGCGCGCCTTGGGCAAGAGGGAGTCCTTCTGATGATGTCCGACTCCACAAATATAGAAAAGAGCGGAGTCACACCTTCCGAAAAAACAGTCGGGCAGACATTTGAGAGGCTCTTCCGTCTTTATAAGGACAAGCGCATTGTCATTGCCACTTTTGCAAGTAATCTCCATCGTGCTCAGCAGGTTATAAATACGGCAGGCAGATTCAACAGAAAGGTTGTCCTTATAGGGCGAAGTATGCTGGCTAATATAGAGCTTGCTCAGAAGCTTGGCTATATTTCGATACCTGAAGGAATTATCGTAACATGGCAGGAAGCCGAGCTCATGTCGGAAAACAGGGTTGTTGTCCTGACCACGGGAAGCCAGGGAGAGCCTTTCTCGGGACTGGTTATGATGAGCAGAGGCACTCACCGCATGGTCAAACTTGGGGCAAAGGACCTTGTCGTTATCTCCGCGACTCCGATACCGGGCAACGAAAAACTTGTGAGCCAAACGGTAAATAGGCTCTTTGCGTGCGGCTGTGAAGTTATATATTCCAGGGACGAAAAAATTCACGTTTCCGGACATGCCTCTCGTGACGAGCTCACAATATTGCTCAGCATTGTAAAACCGAAATTCTTCATGCCTGTTCACGGGGAGTATCGCCACTTAGTCCGGCATGCTCAGTTGGCGAGGGAGATGGGAGTTCCTGCCCGCAATGTCTTTGTTCTGCAAAACGGAGACGTCCTGACATTCAAAAGCCCTAACAAAGCCGATGCGGAGACAAGGGTTCCGTCGGGAGCCGTGCTCATTGACGGAATTGCTCTCGGAGGTTTTGAAGGAAGTATACTGCGTGAACGCAGGGAACTTTCCGAAAACGGTCTTGTTGTTGTATCGGCCGTTTTGGATTCTTCTTCTCACCTTGCAGCGCCCGTTCAGATACAGACGCGCGGAAGCGTTTTTTCGTCAGAAGACGGAGACACGTTCAGAGAGCTTGAAAAGGCCGTGGTTACGGCTCTTGAGCAGTTCTCCAGGATGCCTGGTGCGAAGAACGAAACATTGCCTACAGAGATAAGAAAGAGGATACGTGAGGTTTTCGGGCGTTCTTCCAGGAATTACCCGACGATAGTTCCTCTAATATCATGGATTGACTCTTGCAGGGAATAAAACTTTTGAATGTGCTTTATTCTCTGCATATAATGTTATAAAATACATAATCGTGCCAATGTGCGGCGGCAGCCATTAGGCTCTGTTGTCTGCCGCCGTGTGCTTGACGGATAGAATTTGTAAATCTGAGAAATATATGACGAGGAGAGATTTTTGATGTCTGTAAGCTCATTACTCCAAATATTCGCAGGAGTGGGTGTTCTTGTTTACGGAATAATAATTATGGGGGAGGCTCTTCAGGCAATAGCCGGAGACAGACTCAGAAAGCTTATCGCGTCTCTTACAGGCACGCCTGTAAAGGGACTTCTTATCGGTACACTTGTTACCAGTATTCTTCAAAGCAGCAGCGCCACAACGGTAATGGTCGTAAGCTTTGTGGATGCCGGCTTTATGACGTTAATACAAGCTATAGGCGTAATATTGGGAGCCAATATCGGAACTACCGTCACTGCTCAGCTCATAGCTTTTAAAGTAACAGACGTTGCTTATCTTTGCGCTGTTGTCGGAGCTGCTACATGTATCCTCTGCAAAAAAAAGCGGAACAAGCAGATAGGCGTAGGACTTGTAGGTTTCGGACTTCTCTTTATAGGCATGGAGATGATGCAGGCACCTATGGTGTTTATCAAAACCCGGCCCGACCTTGTCACAGTATTCGGAGACCATCTATTCCTTGCTTTTATAGCCGGTCTTGCCATAACTCTTCTTGTACAGTCAAGCTCTGCAACAGTGGGTCTTACCATGGCAGTTGCCGCGCAGGGTGTTGTTCCTCTTGAGACAGCAATCGCTGTTATTTTCGGAGACAATATAGGTACCACCATTACCGCGGTAATAGCATCGCTGGGCGCGAACCGATCCGCCAAACAAGCTGCCGCGGCACACGTTATGATAAAGGTGTTGGGAACTGTTGTTATGTTCACAATACTTCCTTTCTATACGGATCTTGTCATGATGACGGCAAACGATATATCCAGGCAGGTTGCCAATGCTCATACAATATTCAACGTGGTTATAGCTCTTCTCTTCCTGCCGTTTGTAAAACCTTATGCGGCATTTATCAGAAAAATAATACCGGATGAGCCCGGACATGAAGAAATAGGTGCGAAGTATCTGAACCCGTCACTTATAACAGCTTCATCTGCCGCGGCTGTGGAAGCTGTACGCAAAGAGATGATTCGTCTTGCATGGCTCTCTCTTCGTATGATCAGGAACTGTCATTCACTCTTTATGACCAATGACGATAAACTTGCCGATGATGTCATGAGGACTGAGCAGAACGTAAACGAACTTACACACGATATCGTCAGGTACACCACAGAGCTCGGGCAGACGGGACTTTCGCACGACCTGTCTTTGCTGCTTAATTCCTGCACAAGCGGAGTCGGTGATATAGAGCGAATGGGAGACCATGCGACAAATCTTGTCGAAATGTATCAGTTTCTGCAGGATCACAAACTGCAGTTTACGGGGAAGGCTTTGGCCGAGTGCGATGAGATGTTCAATCTTGTAATATCTACGATACAAAAGAGCATTGAGGCGCTTGAGACTGAAAACCCCGTACTGGCAAAGCAGGTTGTTGATCTTGAGGACAGAATAGACTGTATGGAAAAAACCCTCAGAGCGCAGCACATAGCGCGCCTTAATGCCGGCGGCTGCTCTCCCGGTGCAGGCGTTGTCTTTATAGATATACTGAGCAATCTTGAAAGAGTGGGAGACCATGCTCATAATCTGGCAATGGTGGTTTTTGATATAGAAAGAATGCACAAACGCAGTGCAGCTGACAAATAAAGAGGTGTAGGCAATATGAACTATGAAGTAATAATACTTGGGTTAATACAGGGATTTACGGAATTTCTGCCGGTGAGCAGCTCGGGACATTTGGCTCTTGCCCAAATTTTCATGGGTACGCAGAATCCTCCTCTTTCCTATGACCTCTTGCTCCACGTAGCTACAACCGCGGCTACAATAATATTTTTCTTCTTTGATATTATCGGACTTCTGGTTCAGTGGGTCAAAGGAATATTCATCAAGGGCGAAAGAGCATCGGAAGGTTGGAATACAGGGTGGGCTGTTGCAGCAGGTACTGTTATAACGGGAATTATAGGCATTACCCTCAAAGATTTTGCGGAGATGGCGGTGCAGAACTCGCTTATTGTCTCACTTGGGCTGATATTTACAGGAACGATCCTTATTGCAAGCTCATTCCTCAAAACCGGGCTCGGAAGAGTCAGGCCTATTGACGGCGTTTTTGTGGGAATTGCTCAGGGAATAGCTGTGCTTCCGGGTGTATCCCGTTCGGGGATGACCATAATATCAGGCCTTACCGTAGGACTTGGCAAGGAAGAGGCTTTCAGATTCTCGTTTCTCCTCTCGATACCGGCCATACTGGGCGCAACTCTCATTCAGTCCATGGAAGTAGGAGGTTGGAATGTCTTTGTTTCCTCACTTCCCGATCAGTGGTATCTCGGAGTTGTGGCATCCTTTATAAGCGGATTCGCATCTCTTGTGATTTTAAAGAAAATAGTTATAACTTCAAGGTGGTGGATGTTCGGCATATACTGCCTTATCATTGGCGGAGCTGCTCTTGTCACCACATATCTGGGGGTATGGTAAGTGGCTGCCAAATCTGGAACTTTGAGATGGGGAATAATATTTCTTTGCATGATTCTTGGGACTTGGGCCGGATTCTACTGCCAAAGAATCCCTGCTGTTTCCGGAGTATTTAAAAATGTTGTGGATTTTTCCTTTGATATCAATCAAATTGATATTGTTATGGCCAGATTCGGCTTCTTTTTTGCATTGAAGCTGAACCTTGGGACTCTTTTGGGGGCTCTTTTGGGAATATGGGCTGCCAGAAAATAGAACATTTTATATTGGCGTCTGCAAGCCCAAGACGTATCGAGCTGCTAAGTGAGCTTGGATGGTACTTTACCGTGATGCCGTCAACGTCGGACGAGGTAATATTGTGCGGAGAACGGCCGGAAGATACGGCATGCCGCCTTGCTGATATGAAAGCATCGGATATCGCTGCTAAACGCCCAGGTGAATGGGTTGTAGGCGCTGACACTTTAGTTGCCCTCGGTGATACCGCTCTTGGCAAGCCAAAGGATGTGAGTGACGCGATATCGATGGTTGGTATGCTTCAAGGACGGACGCACCGCGTTATCACAGCGGTTGCGGTTATCTCTCCCAAAGGCGAAAAGCGCGTTGATTACGAAACGACGCACGTCACCTTCAGACCTCTTTCGAACGAGGATACATCTGCGTATGTAGCTTTGGGAGAAAGTCTTGACAAGGCAGGAGCTTATGCCATTCAAGGAAGAGGAATGCTTCTAGTGGAGAAAATTGACGGATGTTATTTTAATGTGGTCGGCCTCCCCGTGCAGAAGTTAAGTGCCATACTTACAGAGCTGGGCCTGCCTCTGAGAGAACAATGGAGGATGTGCAAATGATAGCTGTTAAACGCGGAAGCGCTTTTGCCGCTGCGGTTATAATTGCGGCGGTGCTGGCTCTTTGGGGGGTAATGCCCCGCTACGTAGCCGAGACAAATAATAAAACTGTTGCTCTTGTCTCCGATTACAGAGACGTTGTCTCTTTGGCAATGCAAAGTTCATCCAACAGAGAAAAAGTGTGGAATGCCATACACTCAAACGGAGTAGAGGGGCTATCCGTAGCGGAATATACGGGCGAAGAAATCACACTTTTAAACCCCATCCCCGTCAAATATGATTCTGCTTCCGTATTTGGCATAAGGGACAAATCTTTCCAATATGACAACGCCGTAATTATGGTTCAAAATGATATAGACTACCTTGATAAAATCATTAATTACATAAAGGCCAAGCTGCCCGCCTCAAGGGTTGTAAGAAAAGCCGATGTCACATATATAGTTCTGCCCGGAACAAGAGAAGAGTTCAAAATGTCGGCACTGATACCTGATTTTGAGGCGCTTGACTTCTGTCACAGAAACTCTGTGAAGGTTCTGTTCCGTCCCGCCCCCTGCACCCCGTCAAACGGTAAGGCGGTGGCGGCTGCTTTGGATTACCTTACTTCATCATACCCGGAAATTAGAAATATAATTCCGGCAGGGATGATTATGGCCGGTAATCCCGACTTTGATATGATGACGGAAATTCTTAAGAAAAAAGACATAACTGTTTCTCAGGTCGAATTTGTGAAGCAGGTCGGAGTTCCACAGTTTATAAGCGAGATGAAGCCTAATATTATTCCTCTCCACAGCCTTACGAAAGATGAGATTATATCGAGAAAACTTTCTCAGAAGCAAATAGTTGACAGATTTGTGCGAGCAGTGCATGAGCGCTCTATTCGCTTTATTATGGTTCGCCCTTACGATTTGCAGATGGGAGACAGACTTGAAGTATTCTTGTCCGACCTCTCCATACAGAAAGAGGCTCTTGAAGCCAGAGGATACCGCTTTGGCTTCCCTGTACATTTCCCTGTGTGGCCTCTCTCTCTGCCCGGAGCTTTGGCATGTTCAATCTTCTTCGTCTTTTGTGCATGGTCTTATGCCGGCAGGCTCAAAAATGCACCGCAGGAGATGCCGATTCGCGAGCTTATCATGCTTTTTGCAGCGGCGCTTGTCCTTGCCGCCGCTTTTGTCAAAATACCAGTCTCGGCAAAGATACTCGGAGGCTTCTGCGGAGCTCTTATTGCCCTTGAAGCTGCTCTGACGGCGCTTGACAGTAAGGGAAATCACGTAAAAGGCGCGATCTTCTCCCTATTTATACTAATAGCCGGGGGGCTTTCAATCGCCGCGTTTTACGGTACCACTCCTGCAGCCTTGAGGCTTGCTCCATTCTCCGGAGTTAAGCTGACGCTGCTTCTGCCTCCGCTTCTTCTGCTTGTTCACGATCTAATTCGGCGTGTCCACCCGGAATCTATCGGTGAGATTGCATCTCGCCCTGCGATGTGGGGAGAGCTTCTTTTGATAGGAATAATGATGGCGGGGCTTATGGTAATGGCTCTCAGAAGCGACAACGTAGCGAACGTCCCCGCTGCGGAGATAGCGTTCAGAGACTTTATGGAACGCACTCTTGTAGTAAGGCCGAGGACAAAAGAATTTTTAATCGGTTATCCTGCACTTGTCATATACTGGCTTATGGTCAAAAAGAACTGGTTTGCGAATTACAGAGAAGCTGTGCGCATTGTTGCGGTGCTTGCGTTTTGCTCTGCGGTAAATACATTCTGCCATTTCCACACACTGCTTACCCTCAGTGTCGTGCGAGTATTCAACGGATGGTGGCTTGGTATGATAATAGGCATAGCGGCATCGATTTTTATCGCCTGCGGCGTATCTTTTCTGAATAAGAGGACCGGGGTGTCCTCCGATTGATTAATAAAAAATACGATGTTCTGATAATAGGCTATTACGGCTTCGGCAATTTGGGAGACGAGCTGCTGGCATGTTCTGTGACGGGGCTTCTATGCTCCTGCGGCATAAAAAAGGAACGTATAGCAATACTCAGTGCCGATACTGCGGAGACTGAGTCATCGTGCGGTACGGATTCGTACTGCAGGTGGTCTCTGCCGACAGTGGTAAAAGCTTTGAGAGAGAGCCGCACTCTGCTTTTAGGCGGAGGCGGGCTGTTCCAAGATGCAACAAGCATAAGATCCGTGCTTTACTATTGGCTCATTGTTAAGATTGCATCTCTCTGCGGACTTAAAGTTTGGTCAATCGGTCAGTCGATAGGGCCTTTAAAGTCGGCCAAGGCGCGCCGGCTTACCAAGAGCGCGTTTTCCGCGATGGTATTCTGCGGCGTGAGGGATAAAAAATCTCTGGCTCTTCTGGAATCATGGGGAATAGAGGGAAACATTGCTCCCGACTGCGTTATGAGCCTTTCCGTAAAAAGAAAAGAATGTTTAAGAGACGCCCTCGCCGTTAATATCAGACCGGGATATAAGGAGTGTGCCTGCAAAGTTTTTTCCGCCGCCGCCGCCTACGCAAAAAAAAATAATCTAAAAATCGTAGGTGTGGCTCTCTCCGAAGAGGACAAGAGCGAGCTGGAACTTTATTCTGATTCTTACGGCATCAGACTGGAGCAAATTACTGTTGTAAAAAATCTCTCCGAGTTTGAAAATATAACGGTGCGAGCCTCCGCTGCCTTCGGAATGAGACTTCATTTTGTGATACTATCCATCCTTGCGGGTATTCCAGTCTGTGCAGGTGCGTATGATCCTAAAGTCGCCTCTCTGTGCTCCGAGATGCGGATTCCCGAAGTCTCTGATTTCGACATTAATACAGATCTGACAGAGAGCCGCCATAAAAATAAAGCAGATGGCGCTGCCGATGAGATAAGAGATCTTTGCTCAAAAGGGTTAAAAAAAGCGTTGGGGGAATGACGAATGGAAGAGTCGCGTATAAAGCATCTTGAGGCTGTAGCCTCGGAAATACGCAAAGACATTGTCAAAATGGTCGGAGTCGCTCGCTCGGGGCCTCTGGATCTTCCTCTGGCTTTATCGGAACTCTTGGTATATCTTTACTGGGAAGAGCTTGTTGTGCTTCCGGGGCATGCTTCAAGAGAGGACAGAGACAGACTGCTTGTCGGCGTTGAGGATGCCGCTCCGGCAGTCTATGCGGTTCTTGCCGCCAGAGGTTTTTTTGACAGGGAAGAACTGTGGCATTACAGGAGGCTCGGAGCGATGCTCCAGTCCACTCCCGATTATAAAAGGACGCCGGGAGTAGACGCGCCGTGTCTGAACTCAAGAGAAATCGCAATGGCAAGCTCTCTTGCGCAGACCGTAAAAGAGATGGATTCAAGACCCAGAGTATACTGTCTCTCTTTTGCCTCTGAGTGCCTTGATGCGGATTTTATCAGCGAAGTAAGACGTTCCGCTTACCGGCAGCTTTCCAACCTTCGGCTTCTGCTGTTATGCGATGCCAGAGCGGATGACTTCTCCGAAACTATAGTCAGATATTCAAACATACTAAAGTCTGAAGGCTGGGATGTCTTCACGACTGACGGCAAAGATTTCTCTTCTATGGAAAATACCTTTGCCTCTGTCGAGCAAAGTACCAAACGTCCTGCTGCCGTTTTTGTACTGCTTTACACCGTTAAGGGCTTTTCTTTTATTAACGCTGTCCAGTCTAAGAACCTCGGTTCTATGAGTATGGGAGACATGGACCAAGCTCTTGAGGAACTGGAGGGAAATGTCAATGAACAACAATAAAAATACCTTTGAAAGCACATGGGAGGCGTTCTGCCGTTCAGTTGCCGAATATATCAAAAAAGATGAAAGCGCTGTTATATTAAGCTCCGGAAAAATCATAGAGGATTCGGAAGCGCTTCTGTCTATAGCTGAGGACAAACTATTTATCCCGCAAAGCGGAGAGGAAAACATAATCTTAAACGCAGCGGGGCTGGCTCTGGCCGGAAAAACGCCTTGGATCCTGACAGGTGCGGCAGAAATAGCAGTCAACAAATATGCGCAAATAAGGGATGCGCTTGGCCACTCCTCACTGCCTGTCCGGATAGTTGTATCCGACGGCGGTCTCTCAAGGGGAGAAAGAGGCTTTTCCTCCGTGACGCTTGAGGACATTGCTCTGATGCGTACAATCCCAAATATGCAGATCTTTGTCCCATCAGATGGCAAATCGACAAGAGGAATTACGGAAGCTTCTTCCAAAATAAATGGCCCGATGTACATCAGACTGGGGCAAAGCCCTGTGCCGGAGCTTGATGACGAAATAGAAGACACCTTCGTTTCGGGCGGAGCAAGACTGATATCATCCGGTACCGGAGTTACGATATGCGCATGCGGGATAATGGTGCCTGAAGCCCTGAAAGCCGCGTCAATACTCGAACAGCAGGGAATAAGCGCGGAAATCATAGATTGTTACAGCATAAAGCCGCTGCCGGAACAGATACTTCTGGCCTCGGTAAGAAGAACAGGCTGCTGCGTAACGGCCGAGGAACACAGCTCTGTAGGCGGTTTGGGCAGCGCAGCGGCGGAATGTCTCGGAAGGACTTATCCAGTTCCCGTACGTTTTGTCGCAGTGGAAGATCAGATAGTCAACAGCGGACTGCCAGGGGAGCTTAGGGAATACTACGGACTTACATGGAAAGAGATAGTCAACGCGGCGGCGCAAGTCTGGGCTCTGCGCAGGAGGTAATTTGCAATGGATATAAAATTTTCCGGTGTTACAAAAATATTTGAACCCGACATAGTAGCTCTTGAGGATATATATCTCCAAATCAACAAAGGAGAATTTGTCTATCTTGTAGGCGAAACCGGTTCAGGCAAGACAACCTTAATGCGATGCATAATGCGTGATGTTATCCCGACAAGGGGACATATAAGCGCGGGAGGCAGAGTTCTCAGGAAAATTAACAGGTTTAACCTTGCTCTGTTCAGAAGAGACATAGGTGTTGTCTTTCAGGATTTTATGCTTCTTCCGAATTTGACTGCGTTTGAAAACGTCGCCTTTGTGCTGGAAGTTATGGGGCTCCCACCGAAAGAAATAGCCGACAAAGTTACCGATGTCCTAAAGAGTGTCGGTATATGGCGCAGGCGCAACCTTTATCCTCCCCAGCTCTCCGGAGGAGAGCAGCAGCGGCTGACTATCGCCAGAGCTATCGTCAACACACCTGCTCTGCTGCTGGCTGACGAGCCCACAGGTAACTTAGACAACAACACCGCTGACGAAATAATGCAGCTTCTGCTTGAAATAAATGCGGCGGGAACTACAGTCCTTATGGCTACTCACAATGATTATCTGGTAAATACATACCGTCAGAGAGTGGTTGAGATACACAGAGGACGCATAGTCAGAGATGAGAGGAAAGGAGAGTATGAACTTCATGGCAGCTGTTAGATATGCTATCAGAGACGGAGTTAGACTTGTTGTAAGACATTGGGGAATGAGCGCTCTTACAGTCTTTACGGCGATGGCGGTTTTCTTTGTTATCGGCGCAAGCACACTATTTGTGCTCAATGTTAAAAATATCGTTTCATCAATGGAAAATCAGCTAAACATCAGCGCTTATGTAAAAGACGGTGCGGATCTAAATGCCGTTGCAAAAAAAATAAAGGTACTGCCGAATATTGTCAGGACGGATATTGTTACAAAAGAAGCCGCCCTTGACAGGCTGCGTTCAAGAATCGGAGCTCAGTCGAAGGCTGTAACACTTTTAGGTTCAAACCCTCTTCCTCCAAGTATCGAAATTAAAGTCGACAAAGCATCAAACGTTGCGGAGACGGCGCGTATGCTCATATCTATTCCCGAAGTGGACGATATTGTCTATGCAGGCCACCTTGCAGAAAAATTGTCAAAAGTTTCCGGCTTTATAGAGAGCTTCTCTATAATTATGCTCATAGTCGCTATTGCCTCAAGCGCAGTGGTTCTCTTCAATACGATAAGAATAGCGGTATATTCAAAAGAAGAAGAGATAGGGATCATGCTCCGAGTCGGAGCAACTGCGACCTATGTCATGCTGCCCTTTGTCATACAGGGCTTTATCCTCGGACTGGCAGGAGCTCTTATAGCATCTGCGATTCTTGCTGCAACTTACTATGCTGCCCTTGACGGACTGAAAGGAATGCTGCCCTTTCTGCACTTTATCGATTCTCCGGGACTTATGCTGAAACTCATGTTCATGCTTGTCTCCTGCGGTACTGCCGTTAGCCTGCTCTCCAGCCTCTTTGCGGTTGAAAATTTTATAAGAAAGGCAGCCAAACCGCTGTGATCCATGCAGGAGTGAGAAAATTATTCTCCGCTAATATCCGCTTTATTTCTCAAATGCTGTTGACTGCATTGGTTGTGGCGTATGCGGCCTCAGCAGTGCCTGTCTATGCGGCAAAGACACAGAGCGAAATCGATAAAGAAATAAAACAGCAGGAACAGGAATATAAGAAAATACAGGGGCAGATATCAAAAACAAAGCAGAAAATAAACGAGGCAAAAAAGAAAGAGACAAACGTTTCAAAGCAGATAGAGGAGTTAAGTCAGAAAATAACAGTAACTCAGCAGAGAGTAAACGTCGTCAATCTTCATATCAGAAAGCTCCATGGAAATATTGTACATCTGACGGGCAACATAGCAGAAACAGAACAGGGAATAAAAAAAGCAGAAGCTCTTTTGGCAGACAGAATGGTTACAATATATAAGTACGGAGGCATAGCGGAGTTCAATCTGCTCCTATCCTCAAAAGGTGCGGACGATGCGCTCAGAACCTCATATCTGCTCGGCAAAATAGCTGAACAGGATCAGGCTCTCATCAATGACTTAGACGATAAGAAAAGACGCTATACAGAGGCAAAGGCCCAGCTCACAGACCAGAAACAGAAATTTCACGAGCAGGGAAAAGAACTTAACGTAAAGAAAAACGAACTAAGAACCGCGGCTGACGAAAGAAACGCGATACTGGCAAAAGTTCGCAGAGATAAGGCACTCTATATTGCTCAGCAGCAGGAACTTCTAAAAGCCTCGCGCGAGCTTCAGTCGGCAGTAAAACGCCTCTTGGCCGAAAAGCGCAAGCTTAATGCAAAAAAGAATCCCGGCAAAAAGCCCACGGTTTACTACACGGGCGGACGGTTGGCATGGCCAACTAAAGGCTCAATATCAAGTGAGTTTGGAACTAGGGTTCATCCTGTATTTAAAACAAAGATAACTCACACAGGGCTTGATATCAGTGCACCGAAGGGAACACCGGTCACTGCTGCGGATGCAGGAGAAGTCTTGTACACAGGATGGATGAGGGGCTACGGCCAGGTCATAATCATCGACCATGGAGGAAGCCTCACAACGGTATACGCGCATCTTTCGCAGATAAACTGCACAGAGGACGCAAAAGTTGCGAGAGGCGCTCTTATTGGCAGAGTTGGATCTACGGGAGTCGCAACCGGAAACCACCTGCACTTTGAAGTTCGTGTGAACGGAGACGCAGTCAACCCGATGCGCTATCTAAGATAAAAGCAGCAGATAGATGAAAGGTCGTGTAAAAAATGTTTGGAAAATTTAAAGACTTAGCTGCCGGTATTGTTATAGGAATAATGCTGTCTGTCGGTGTGTACTTTGTTCCTCAGGCAGTCGGAGCTGATTGGTCAAAGAGCCTGCCTTTTACAACGCAGCAGCTTGCAATAATAAAACAGGTAAAAATGGCTCTTGAAACCTACCAAGTTGACGGTGACAAAGAGGGCAAAATAGACGATACAAAAATGTACCACGGTGCGGTAAAAGGGCTTGTGGAATCCGTAGGAGATCCCTTCACACGCTTTGTAACCCCCAAAGCTCTCGAAGAAGAAAATATAGAGATGGAAGGTGAATACGGAGGACTCGGAATATACATCACCACGAGAGAGGGCCGTACCACAGTCATAGCACCGATCGAAGAAACACCTGCCGACAAAGCAGGGCTGAAGCCGCTTGACGAAATAGTAAAAGTAGAAGACAAAAGCGTGATTGGCATGACAAGCGATGAAGTTGTCAAAATGCTCCGCGGCCCTGCCGGGAAAGCCGTGAAAATATGGGTCAGAAGAAAGAACGTGGACAAGCTTTTACCATTCAGCATTGTGAGAGAAGTAATAAAAATAAAAACAGTGCGTCTTGAAATGATAGACAACATTGCATACATCAAGCTCAACCAGTTCAACTTCAAAACAGACCAGGAACTGGAAGCCGCAATAAAAACCGCCAAAACAAAAAAAGCTAAAGGAATACTGCTCGACCTCAGAAACAACCCGGGCGGGCTTCTTGATTCATGTGTCAACGTAACGTCACAGTTTATCAACGGAGGCGTTGTTGTCGGAATGAAGGGACGCTTTGAAAGAGCCAACGAAATAATGTACGCTCAGGAGGGGCGAGCCAACAATCTTCCTCTCACAGTGCTTGTCAACGAAGGAAGTGCAAGCGCCGCCGAAATATTGGCAGGTGCTGTAAAAGACCACAAACGCGGCAAAGTAGTAGGAACTAAAACATTCGGCAAAGGCTCTGTGCAGTCCCTCTTTAACCTGCCCGACAAATCAGGCATATACATAACCATAGCCCGCTACACAACGCCGTCAGGATACGTTATAGACCATAAGGGGCTTCCGCCCGATATAAAGGCGGCGGGAGAACCCAACAGGGACAAAAAGAAAGACAAACAGCTACAGAAGGCTCTTTCCGTGCTTAAAAGCGAGATAGGCGCGAAAAAGTAAGTCTGATAATCGGTCATGGCGAGACACTACAAAAAAACGGCAAATACACTAATAACTGTAATCAAAACGGCGGTGCTGGTACTACTATGCGCCGCCGCGCTTTTCACGCTTAACGCAAAATATCCGACACTTCTCCCAGTCAGCATCTCAAAACAGATAGAACATACTAAGAATACACTTATTGAAATAAAAAAAGAATATTTCCCGCAAGAGAGAAAAGAAAACAGTGCGGGCGGCGAATCGATAAAAAAAGACATACAAAAAGATAAGGACATAAAAGAAGAAACACAGAAATCAGATACTTCGCCAAAACAACAAGAGAGCAAAAAAGACGAGAGCTCCGTGATAAAAAACAAAACGGCAGAGAATAATACATCTCCGATACTGATACATGAAGGAGAAGACAAAAGGCCTCTTCTTGCGATAATTATAGACGATGGAGGCACCCAGCTTGAAATAACAAAACAGGTCGCGGCATTGAGCATGCCAATGACTTGGGCGATAATGCCCTATGAAAGATACACAAAAGAAAGTGCTGCTCTTGCGGAGTCAAAGGAGATACCATATCTTCTGCACCTGCCCATGCAGGCAGAAATAGACGGTGATGACGGGCCGTTTCTCATCGGAGTTAAGATGGGGCGCGAAGAAATAAGAGAAAAAACGGCAAAGGCCATGGATGAACTCCCCGGAGCTGTGGGGCTCAATAACCACCGCGGCTCTCGTGCCACGTCTGACTGGGACGTCATGGTTCCCGTAATGGACGAAATCAGAAAAAGAGAGATGATTTTTGTCGACAGCAGTACCTCCGAAAAAAGCATAGCTTACGACGCCGCAAAGGCGGCCGGCATACGCACTCTTAAAAACAGAGGCTTTCTTGACGGCACGGCCAATAAAGATGCCATAGAAGCAAAATTCGGGGAAATTGTAAAAAACACAGTTAAAAGAGGCTCTCTGGTTGTAATATGCCATTTTAGACCTGCAACGCTGCTTTTCCTCAAAAGTTTGGACAAAAGATACGACAAACTGCCAGTAAGACTGGTAACAATACCTGAAATGATCAAAATACATACAGATTCCGAGAAGGGCGGCAATAACCAATGAGAGGCTCGGAAAACAACATAGTTGTCGGTCTTCAATGGGGTAAAGAGGGAAAAGGCAGAATAATAGACCTGCTTTCACTGCGTTCGGATACAATCGTCCGCTTTCAGGGATGCTCCAACGGGGGGCGCCTTATTGAAGACGGGCCGGTTCTCTGTCCAGTAAACTACCTTCCCGCAGGAATACAGATAAGCGGCAAAAAGTGTCTTATCACATCAGAAGTAACTCTGGACCTGGAAAAACTTTCGGAAGAAATACAAAAACTCAAAGCTCTCTCCCTGCTGCGCGCGGATCTTATGATAAGCCCCAAATGCAATCTTATACTTAGCTGCCACAAAATATTTGATGTACTGGACGGCAGGAAGATAGGACACAAAAACAACAGAACATTGGAAGAACCGGGATACGGTCATTGCGGAGCAGACAGACTGCGCAGACTTTCAATCACAGCCGGTGACCTGCTTTGTAAAAAATCATTAAGCGAAAAATTGAAACAAATGCTCAGTGTTAAAAACGAATACCTGACAAAGGTCTATGCGGAAAAAGAAATAAACTGCGATGAATTTTTGGAAATGTGCCTAAAACAGGGAGAGGTTCTTCTTCCTTACATAAAAGACCCATGTCCGGTAATAGCCGACAGCGCCAAGAAAAACACAGGAGTGCTTTTTGAATGCTGTGGAGGTGCGCTTAATGACATAGAAATGGGCATATACCCGAATGTGATGCCGACCAGAACTTCCTCTGCCGCCGCCTTTTTAGACACGGGATTCAGCCTTCGCTCCGGCTACACAATAATCGGCGTGGCAAAAGCATACAGTGTCAGAACCGATGCAGGGCCGTTTATAACCGAAATAACCGGATCGGTGGCCGCGTTTATAAGAAACAGGGGAAAAGAATTTCACCATATAGACAGAAGCCCGGCAAGGATAGGCTGGCTTGATATGCCTGCCATAAAACATGCGGCAGAGAAGAATTTTGCAGACGTTATAGTATTGACAAACCTTGATGTACTCACCGGAGTGGATGAAATAAATATATGTACGTCATACATCGTTGACGGCAAGGAAAGAACAGATTTTAATCTAACCATCGATGAGGCAGAAAGAGCAAAGCCTATTTATAAAACATTCCATGGGTGGAGGGAAGAACTTTCACTTTTTGGCAGTATAGAGACAATGCCCATTCAGGCCCAGATATTTATCAGATTCATAGAAGAATACACAGGCAGAACCGTAATATACGCATCAGCCGGCTTAGAGTTGGAAAGCGCCCTATTTAAACTGGACAGAAGAGGATAGGTGTAAATCGCGCTTTTGGAGAATTATAGGACGGGTGCCGTTTTTACCACTGGTTTTATAAATTTTTGGTTGACAACAGACACTATCCTGCGTATAATGTCCTAGTGCTCGCCGGGGTGGTGGAATTGGTAGACACGCACGTTTGAGGGGCGTGTGGGGAAACCCATACGAGTTCGATTCTCGTCTCCGGCACCATATATAAAATCCCTCATGAGGCTTAAGTGAAAACTTAGGCCTCTGTTTTTTT
>CAZNYN010000042.1:0-10851 GCA_964577295.1 uncultured Synergistaceae bacterium
TACGGCGGAACCGGCGGGCACATTTCAAGCGCGGACTTTACCCTCACAGTCAAAGCGCCATACGGCGGAAGCGGCGGATGCAGCACGGGACTCGCATCACTTTCTCTCCTAGCTGTGGCTCTTCTGCCTTTTGCGGCAAAGAAAAGAAAAAAGTAATAGACACGAACTCTAGGAAGGTCTGGGCTGACCTGCGGAAGAAATAGCCGTACGATGCCATGGGTGTGTAGCTTTCGGCTGTACATTGTTAGGCGGAGCGGGGGCAGGTTTACAGGGATTAGGTCGGGTGAATTTGCTTCTGTCTTTTATGGCGAAATTTTTGCCGTGAGTGCGCAGAATATGAAAATAGAAGCCCTGATTTTTCAGGGCTTCTATTTGTTGTATTGATTTTGTGATTTTACAGTTTTTTGCACTCTTCGGAACAGCCTCTGCCGAGCAGTATCAGGCTTATTCCGCTGAAGGTGAGGTTGATTCCGAGTATTATTCCTATCATTGATGCGCCGGTGAAGAAGTTCTTCCACATCATTACGGCAAGCAGTATACTCAAAAGTCCGGATATCAGCATCCAGAGCGAACCGCCTATTGTTCTGAGGCGGAAATACTCAAAGACCTTCGCCGCTCCGTCCACGGCAAAATATGCGGAGAGTATCATAGATAGAGTCATCACTCCAGCAAGAGGATTGAAGAGGAATATTACTCCTGCCGCAAAGGATATTACAGCCATAAATATCTGCTGCCAAGGCTTTGCTCCGTCTGAAAAACCCCTTAACGCTCCGAACGCCTGGCATAATCCTACTCCCAAAAGCAGACCTCCGACCATTGTCTCTATAGCAAAAGAGGCAAGGAGGGGCATAGAGAGCGAGAGAAAGCCGATGAAGAGCATTATTCCGCCTATAGTGTAAAAACGTTTTTTGCTTTTAAGCAATACTTCTTTGCTGAAGCCGTTTGAAAAAAACATAGAAATCCTCCGTTCTGAATATTTTACTTACGAAGCAGAGCTGATATCTTTTCCTTGGCCCAAGGTATAATTGCGGCAACTGCCGCAAACGGCAATATCAAAAGTCAGGGCGGGCATCCTCCGGGACGTCGTTTAAATTCCACTGCTATCAACTCCAGATGTTCAATTTTACAATCATTATAGATTAGACTGTAAAATAAGACACGGTATTAATGCTCATGTTGCTCTTATAATTTGACACGGAGTTTATTTATAGGAGTATTCCTTGGCGTTTTCTTCTCCCTTTATAACTCTGAGAGCTCCTTCAGCCAATGCCGCAAGCTCGTCCTCTCCGGGGAAAACTTCTATTCTGCCTATAAATCGGACTTTTTTGCTTATCATCTCCACAAATCTCTCCGAGTGAGCCATTCCGCCTGTAAAGACTATAGCGTCAACCTCTCCGTCAAGAACTGCGGCGAACTCTCCTATGCCTTTAGCTATCTGATAGACGAAAGCATCCATGACAATTTTTGCTTTTGGGTCGCTCTCTGCCATTTTAAAGGCTTCTCTCAAATCTCTTGTCCCGAGATATGAGACGAGCCCCCAGCCGGACAAAAGTTTTGCGCGGAGCTCTTCTCCGGTGTATTTTCCGCTGAAGCAGAGCTCAATAAGACCGTCGGGCGGCAGCCCTCCCGCTCTTTCGGGCGACATTGGCCCGTCTGACTTTGCTCCGCTTACGTCCGTCATTTTGCCGTATCGGTGTACAGCCAAAGTGACTCCGCTTCCCAAGTGGGCGACAATAAGGCGGCACTCCTCGTACTTTTTGCCGAGCTTTGCCGCAGCTCTGCGTGCAACTGCCTTGTGGTTCAGAGCGTGTACAAGGCTCACTCTTTCTATTTCCGGAGCTCCCGATATTCTGGCTTCGTCGGAAAGTTCATCGACAGATACAGGGTCGACTATATAAGCTCCGCAGTGGGAGAGTTTTGCAAAATGCTCCGCAATGAAAGCCCCCAGGTTTGAAGCGTGTTCGCCGCGAGGTGCTTTTTTCAGGTAGTCCTTCATCTCTTCGCCTACGATGTATGTTCCGCTCGGTATCGGAGCGAGAAGGCCGCCTCTGCCTACGGACGCGTCAAAGGAGGATGGATCTATTCCCTCTTCGGTCAGAGTTTTTGTTATTGTCTCCACTCGTGCGTCCAACTGATCTGTGACTTTTTTGAAGGATTTTCTCTCTTCGTCCCCGAATGGAATGTTCTTTTCAAAAAATTTTTCCCTATCGTTGAAGCATGCTATCTTTGTCGATGTGGAGCCGGGATTTACCGCCAGTATCAAAGCCATCTATTTTATTCCTCCGGATACTATACATGCCATTGCTATGCTCATGAACTTCGCTTCGGGCGAATCGGAGCGCGAGACTACTATTATCGGAACTTTTGCTCCTATGACAAGGCCCGCCAATTGAGCGTGGCAGTAGTGGACAAGTGTCTTGCAGTGCACGTTTCCGCACTCGATATTCGGAACGAGAGTGAGGTCTACTTTGCCGGCAATAACGCTTTTAATCCCCTTATGCTCAGCTGCCTTCTGCGAAGCGACCACATCGATTGCCATAGGCCCTTCAACCGTGCATGTGCAGGGCAAGTCGTCAAACTCTCCGTCTCTCCACGCCTGAGCAAGAGCCGCTGCGTCAACAGTGGAGGGAACATTGGGGTCTACTCTCTCATTTGCGGCTATGCAGGCTACATTGACATGCTCATATCCGAGAGCGTGGATTGCTTCAAGGGAGTTTCTCAAAATTTTCTTTTTTTGCTCTAGGTCGGGAGCTACTATGAAGCCGGAATCGGCGCAGAAGGAGAGATGATTCTCTCCCGGTATCTCCATTATCGAGATATGGCTCAGCATGCGCCCCGTCCTCAGTCCGTTCTCCCTATTCAGGACAGCTTTCAGAAAATCCGCAGTGTTGACGAGACCTTTTAACAGAACATTGCCCTGTCCGGAATTTATCATAGTTACGGCTTTTTCGGATGCTTCTATTGGGTCTTTCGCATCTATGATATCAATTTTATCTGATATCCCGGCACTTTCGGCAGCGGCTCTTATGACATCTCCGTTGCCTACAAGAGCGGCATGGCCCAGTCCGCGTCCTATAGCCAGACGGACTGCCTCGACACTCTCTGCGTCTGCCGCAGCCACAACAAGGCTGCTCTTTGCAAGACATGCGCAGTTGTCCATTATCTCTATGAATCTTTTATACATGTCAATCCCTCCCGACTCTTTTGTACATTAAATTGATTTCACCCCCTCACAGAGGAGGCAAAAGGAATTATGTACTAATTATAAATCGAAAAAGGGCGCTGCACATTTGTGATTTTAAGGATATCGTAAAATTTTTCAAAAATTGAGTAAGTTCTGCCTGTGGAAGGAGAGGCTTTCTGCCCTTTGTCCTTGAGCCTTTCAGACGGACAGCCGCCATGATGACCTCACTCCTATGGCAATTTTACATTCAATATTGCAGCATAACGTCAGTAATCACGGGATTGTCATGTAGTTTCACTATATGTTCGAAATGACAGTCGCTGAGCTTATTAATTTTATGAATAGTCTGTAAAAAAGCTTCTTTAGAATAATAAAATTTATAAAAATACTTTTTTCTGTATTCGCAGATGCTTTTTTTGTCGTATAATAAAAAATATGCGTTTGTAAAAAGGAGTCTTTGTTTTATGAAAATGAGCAACACCGAAGCACTGGAGAAAGAATCGACGGGCCGCCTGCTTATAAGGCTCTCTGCTCCGGCAATGGTCGGAATGTTTTTGATTTCACTGTATAACGCGGTGGACGCCTTTTTTGTTGGCAGAGGCGTCGGCCCTATGGGTATAGCCGCGGTATTTATATCTTTTCCCGCGACTCTCGTTGTGATGGCCGTAGCTCAGACCTTTGGGGTCGGAGGCGCTTCCGTTGTTTCGCGCAGGCTCGGAGAGAAGAGGCGCGATGTTGCCGAGAGCACTTTGGGAACGATGCTCTCGGTTGGAGGAATATGCGGCGTTGTAATGGGAGTTTTGCTGATGATAGGCACAAAAAGCCTGATTAGGTTTTTAGGCGGCTCCGAGGATATGCTGCCTATGGCTTCGTCGTATGCCTATGTAATATTTGCAGGCACTCCCTTTTTTACTCTAATGATGATTATGAACAACCTTGTTCGCGGAGAGGGAAATACGAAGCTTTCAATGTGGAGCATGGCTATATCCTCTGTTTCCAACATTATCTTAGACGCTCTCTTTATCTTTGTATTTCGCTGGGGACTGGCAGGCGCGGCATGGGCCACTGTCATATCTCAGGTTTTAGCGGTAGTCTGGCTTCTTTCGTATTATACAGGAGGGCGAAGCGCCGTATCTCTGCGCAGAAAGTATCTGCGCCCATCTATGCCCGTTCTTATAGAAAGCGTAAAAGTGGGCTCTTCTGCATTTGTGCGCCAAGTCGGAATAGCCCTCTCGTGGGGAGTGCTTAACAAAATTTTTGCAGGCACAGGCGGAGACATGGCCGTAGCCTCGTCCGGAGTGGTACAGAGAATGCTTGCCATTGTAGTAATGCCTATCATAGGCATGGGGCATGGACTTCTCCCCATAGTCGGCTACAACTACGGAGCGAGACGCTATGACAGAGTTATCGATGTGATGAGGAAGTCAAACTATATATCCACGATATTCTGCGCCGTTTCGGCTTTGATATTGTTTGCATTTCCCGGCGAGATACTTGGATTCTTCTCCGATGATCCGAATATGCTCGCTATGGGAGTACCTGGCGCAAGGCTTGCAGCTTTGGGAATGGTGACTGGTGGAAGCCAGGTAATGATATCGGCATTTTACCAGGGGACGGGAAAAGGAGCACTCTCCTTCTTCCTCTCCATGCTGCGCCCCCTTATACTTCATCCGCCTCTGGCAGTTGTTTTGGGAGGAGCTTTCGGACTTATGGGAGCTTGGGCATCTTTTCCGGTCGCGGATTTATGCACTATTATAATTACGTACTTTATATACCGCCGCGGAAGAGCCGTGATGCTGGGTGTTTCCAAAGTTAGAGGCCGCATATGAGGTTTCTGAAAAAACTGCGCCGCATGGTCTTTCTTAAAGGAGATCCCGATTTAGGAAGAGGCCCCGTGCTGGCGACTCTTACAAAACTGGCACTGCCCTCGATTGCAATGGTGCTCTTTCATACCTCCTTCAACCTCGTGGATACGATATTCATATCGTGGCTCGGAGAGAGCAGCATGGTTGCAGTCTCATACACCTTTCCCGTGCAGATAGGAGTCTTTGCCGTTCTGGAAGGTGTCGGCAACGGTATAACGGCTCTTGTGGGAAGAAGGCTAGGCGAGGGCAATTTAGAGGAGGCGCGCCGAACGGCTGTTGCGGGAATCTCCTTTGCTTACCTGCTCTGTTTGCTCTGGATTCCATTTCTCTTCCCTTATACGTCAAATATGTTCTTCTCCGCTCTGGGAGCGACAGACCCCGAGACACTGCACCAAGCGTGGCTTTACAATGTCTGGATTCCTCCGATGCTTGTCCTTATAAGCTTCTCTTTCGTCACGAACTCTGTATTCCGCTGTCAGGGAAACACGATTGTTCCCCTATATTTCTTTCTCATAGCAAACGGCCTGAATTTTATCTTAGACCCTATATTCATGTTTGTATTTAACTGGGGTATTACCGGAGCCGCAGCAGCTACAATGACCGGCAGGCTTGTCGGAACAGTCTACCTTGTCAGGAAGCTTCGCACCGACAGCAAGATACATGTTCCTCTCATTCCGAGTTTCTCATTTTCAATGATTCCCCTTTGGAAGAGGATAACGGCCATAGGTCTTCCGGTAACTCTTTCCACGGGAAGCGTGGCTCTCGGCATGGGAAGCGTCAATAAAATTTTGGGTGCAGCTTATGGTCCTCACGCAGTAGCGGCGTGGATGATAGCTCTCAGAGTAGAGGACTTGGCTTTTAACACACTCATGGGAATCAACGATGCTCTCGTTCCTTTTCTTGCCTTTAACTATGGCAAGCGCGACCTCTCACGCATAAAAAAAGGAATATCCTCCTCCTTTATTATTGCCGCAGCAATAACCGGAATTTCCGGGGTGCTTGTGTGTATCTTCCCCCAGCCGATAATAGCCCTCTTCCGCCCGACAAAAGAAGTTGCAGACATTGCAGTATATGCCATAAGAGTATCGATATACGGATATCCGATGGTTATATACAGCGTGATATACAACTCGCTCTTTATCGCGACGGGGCGTTCCGAGTACGGACTCGCCACTCAGCTTGTGCGTTCCGTCATTCTGCGTGTCCCAGCGGCATATTTCCTATCCATGTATGTGTCGCTGAACCTTATATGGTGGTTCCAGCCTATAGCCTTTGTAGGAGCTACCGTCGTTACGATGGTCTGTTCATGGGTGCTTATGAAAAAGATAAAAAAAGAAGTTGCATTGTAAAATATCTAATCTGCGATTGCCGACTTAGTGAGAACTTTTTTTGCGGCGGCAAGAGCCGCGTCAGTAACAAAGTCCATGTCGCAAGGTTCGATTATCAGAGGCGGGTTGAAGTAGAGTGTGTCTCCGAGGGGACGGAGCAGGACTCCCATCTTCACCGCCTCTTTGTATATCCTGTAGCCGAGGCGTTTCTTCGCGTCAAACGGCTCTTTTGTCTCTCTGTCCTTTACAAGCTCTATCGCATTTATGAGCCCTATATTCCTTATTTCTCCCGTGAACTCATAATCGGCAAACTTTTCTCTTATTATCTTATTGAAGTAAATAGCGTTTTTATTTGCTTTTTCTATAATGTCTTCTTCGTCAAAAATTTTGAGCACTTCCACGCCTGCGGCACAGGCAAGGGGATTTCCGCAGTATGTGTGGCTGTGCATAAAGGCGCATCCGTCGGAATAGTCGCCGTAAAAAGCATTGTATATTTCATCGGTGGTGACTGCCGCTGCCATTGCCATATAGCCTCCGGTGAGTCCTTTTGAGAGGCACATTATATCGGGGGATATTCCCGCCATATCGCATGCGAACATTACTCCTGTGCGGCCGTAGCCCGTTGCTATTTCGTCTGCGATAAGGTGGACCTTGTACTTTGTGCAGAGTTCACGGAGCTTTTTCAGATAGAGCGGCGGATATATTTTCATGCCGCCCGCTCCCTGAAGCAGAGGTTCGGCAAAGAAGGCGGCTGTCTCGTGCCCGTATTCGGCAAAGGTTCTTTCTGCATCTTCAAAACATTGAGCTGTGCATCTCTCCCTTGTCATTCCGTAGGGGCATCTGAAACAGTCGGGCGCTTTCACATGTATGACATCAAGCATCAGAGGCTTGTACATTTCTGAATAAAGGTCGACTCCGCCAAGAGCCAAAGCACCGAGAGTCTCGCCGTGGTAGCCGTCGGAGAGGGACATGAAGCGCTTCTTCTGCGGGCTGCCTGTCTGTAAGTGGTACTGAAAACTCATCTTCATAGATGCTTCTATTGCGGAAGAGCCGTTGTCGGTGAAGAAAAACTTTGAAAGCCCGGCAGGAACTTTCAAAGCCAGGCGCTCGCACAGTTCCACTGCGGGCTCGTGAGTGAAGTTTGCGAATATTACGTGCTCAAACAGGTCTATCTGCTTCTTCACTGCGCTGTTTATCCTGTCATTGCAGTGTCCCAGCAGATTGCACCACCATGAGCTTATCACGTCGGCGTATTTTTTGCCGTCACTGCCGTACAGCCACAGCCCTTTCGCCCTCTCTATCGCTATTGGGGGAAAAGTTTCGTAGTCCTTCATCTGAGAGCACGGATGCCATATATGTTTTATATCTCTTTCAGCCAGATTCATCATAAAATCTCCTTATAAAGATTTTTTAAAGTGCTGATATCGGAAGAAAATTCTCTGCCGCCCTCCGCAATGAGAGCTACAACCGGAACTCCCGTAAGAGCTTCTATCTCTCTTCTGTTGTCCTCGTGCAGAAAGTTGCCCTTTTCATAGTTGTTCATAACAAAGCCTGCCGTGCGGATATTGTGTGAAGCCGCATAGTGTGCCGTGAGCACTGCTGAGTTTATGCTGCCCAGTGAGGAATTTGTCACTATGATAATGTCCAGACCGAGCAGATTTATAACGTCTGTCAGCATAATACTCTCCTTGTCTCTGCGCAGAGGGCAGACAATGCCGCCGCTTCCTTCCGCCGTAACATAGTCAAATTTTTCGCATACTCTCTTAAAATCGGTTTTTATTACGGCTTTTTCAATATATCTTCCTTCAAGCTTTGCCGCTAAGTGGGGGGATACTGCTTTTTCGTAAATGTATGAGACAAGCGAGGCAGGATTATCTCTTATGCCGGATGTGGTGCAGACATACTCTGCGTCGCCTGGCAAAAGCCCTCCCGCGCGTTTTTCCGCTCCGCTGAGAGCGGCTTTGTAATAACCTCCGTTTATGCCGCTTTCGCGCAGTTTTTTTACCATGAGAGCTGTGACGTAGGTTTTTCCCACATCTGTTCCCGTTCCGGTTACAAATAGTCCTCTGCTCATAATCTCACCTCATAGCCCAATTCCGAAATCATATCTATGTCATCGCTTATTGAAATTCCCGCAGTCGTAAGCATATCTCCCGTTATCGCGGCATTTGCTCCCGATGCCATAAGAGCCTTGCCCCTGTCCTTCATGAGGCTTCTTCCTCCGGCGAGCCTGATAAAGGAGTCCGGAAGCATGAAACGGTAAAGGGAGACGATAACCATAGCTTCCTCTTCTGAGATATGGGGCATCTTTTCAAGCGGCGTGCCGGAAATGGGAGTTAGGAAATTTATAGGCACAGACTTTATGCCAAGAGAACGAAGCTCCAAAGCCATATCTATTCTGTCTTCCATAGTCTCTCCCAGCCCCATAATGCCTCCGCTGCATACTGTAAGGCCGGCTCTTTGAGCGTCCTTTACCGCGGCTATCTTTTCGTCGTAGGTGTGAGTGGTGCATATCTCGGGAAAGCAGCGGCGCGAGGTCTCAAGGTTATTGTGATACCTGCTCACTCCCGCCTCTTTCAGCTTTACAAAGTCATCGTACTTCAGAAGTCCGCAGGAGGCGCAGAGGCTAAGGCCTGTCTTTTTTCTTAAAATTTTGTACGATTCGCACAGATTTTCCAAATCCGGTTCGGAGAGAGCTCTGCCGGATGTTACGACGGAAAATCTTCTTATGCCTTTTGCGTCGCTGTACAGAGCTTCTTTTAAAATTTCTTCAGACCCAAGCAGGGGATATTCTTCGGTCTTTCCTCTGTAATGGACGGATTGGGCGCAGAACTTGCAGTTCTCGGAGCAAAGCCCGCTCTTTCCGTTTACTATAGTGCAGAGGTCAAAGGAATTTCCGCAGAAATGCTCCTTTATCTCCCGCGCCCCTGAAGCAAGGCTCTCTGAGTCACATTCCGCCAAAGATACGGCTTCGGATTTTGTAATGAGATATCCTCTCATGACCTTGTTTTTTATATCTTCAATCATTCTAAAAACTCCTCTTCAAAACGGGCAGAAGCCTCTTTGCCAGATAAGCGCCGGTGAAGCACAGTGCAATATCTCCCGGAACAGCCAAAGCAAAACAGTATATAAAAAGAGCCTTGACACCAACGGAGCTGTTAAGGTAAAAGTTTGATACCGCATAGTACCAAACCATGCCGAAGAAATATACGATAAATATATTTACAAAGCCCGCAAAGACGAGACGCCTAAAAGATACAGATTCGCTCTTTTCTCTTATCGCTCCCGCAGCCATGCTTCCGAATACGAAGCCTATAAGATAGCCGAAAGTAGGCTGAAGTATATAAGCAGGGCCTCCTCCGCCGGCAAAAACGGGAAGTCCGGCAAGTCCAGCCGCAACATAGACAGCCACAGAGAGCCCCCCGAGTTTCTTCCCGAGCAGCAGTCCCGCCATATTTGTGAAGAGAAATTGAAGGGTAAAGGGAACAAGAGGTACTGGGACTTTAATATAAGCTCCTATGGCAATCAAAGCCGTGAAAAGAGAGCAGTAAATTATTTCCCTTACCGCCATGGTGCGCCGAATAGCTTCCGTCATACAGAATCCGCCCTTCTGCCGCCTATAGTAAAGTCGGCGGCAAGGCAAAGTCTACCATCCGAATGGCAATATGTAAACCTATAAAAAATCACAAGTTGACACTTGAAAATAAAAAAGGGAGCGGCCCGAAGACCGCCCCTCTAAAGTATGTATTATCCGAATGCAGAAGAGGAAACGCTTTTCAGCGCGCAACTCTTCTGGCAGGTACGCTCTTTTTCCTCTGAGGATTTGCGGAGCAGAGAGCGCAGAGTGTGACAAGCATGAACAAAATCATGAAAAACGCTGTTTCAATGACAAACAAGCAAAACGCCCTCTTTCCGTAAAATATTTCCTGACGTTTCTACTTCGTGAGCAGTGTGAGCATAGCTCCGGCTGCGACAGCCGTTCCTATGACTCCTGCCACGTTCGGACCCATTGCGTGCATAAGGATGTATGAGCCGGGGAACTCTTTCTGCACAACCTTCTGGCATACACGGGCCGCCATAGGAACTGCGGAAACTCCCGCCGCACCGATGATGGGGTTGATTTTACCTTTTGTAAATACCTTCATAACCTGACCGAAGAGGACTCCGCCCGCGGTGCTGAACATAAAGGCTATCAGTCCGAGGAGTATTATCTTAATTGTCTCAAGTCTGAGGAATGTGTCTGCGCTCATTGTAGCTCCGACGGAGATACCAAGGAAGATCGTCGTGGCGTTAAGAACTTCGTTCTGTGCGGCCTGGCTCAGACGCTCTGTGCATCCGCTCTCACGGAGAAGGTTGCCGAACATCAGCATTCCGATAAGGGGAACTGCGGGGGGCAGAATAAGTCCGCAGGCTATTGTTGAAATTATCGGGAAGAGGATTCTCTCTGTGCGCGATACGGGGCGAAGCTGCTCCA
>CAZNYN010000042.1:10951-17366 GCA_964577295.1 uncultured Synergistaceae bacterium
GAAATTATCGGGAAGAGGATTCTCTCTGTGCGCGATACGGGGCGAAGCTGCTCCATTTTGATGGAACGGTCTGCTTTTGTCGTAAAGAGCTTAATTATAGGAGGCTGGATAAGGGGGACAAGTGACATGTAGCTGTATGCCGCGACTGCGACTGCAGGGAGAATGTCCTTGGCGAGCTTGGCGCAGAGATAGATGGCTGTCGGGCCGTCAGCTCCGCCTATTATTCCGATTCCCGCCGCCTGCTGTATTGTAAAGCCCATCATCATTGCTCCTATGACAGCTACGAAAACGCCGAGCTGAGCTGCGGCTCCGAGGAGGAATGTGAGCGGGTTGGCAAGTAGAGGCCCGAAGTCTGTCAAAGCTCCGATGCCCATGAATATTATTATCGGATAGAGTTCGTGGTCTATGCCAAATTTAACAAAATAAAGAAAACCGTTTGTGTCCACTATTCCCGAGAGGGGAAGGTTGACAAGCAGACAGCCGAATGCTATCGGCAGCAGAAGAAGGGGCTCAAAGTCCTTAGCAATTGCCAGATAGAGAAGGACAAAGGATACCAGCAGCATAGTAATATTGCCGGTTGTCAGAACAATGAAGCCTGACTGCTCGATAACGCCTTTTAGTGCGGTGATATAAAGTTCCATGCTATTTCGCCCCCGTAGCGCACGCCTTGCGTGCTTCTATTGCATCTGCAAATTTGTGAACACCATACATAACTACCATCAAACCCATAATGACAAGAAAAACAATACTCATTGCGATCATAGACATTACCAAAGCTCCCATAGGTCCGCTGAAAGCTTCACTCATTGAACCGACAATCGGCTGCATGACATAATTACCTCCTCCAAAATTTTAGAAAAAGTGTGTTTTAAGTGCTATTTTTTAAGACAGAACGCACAGCAGTGTATGTGCGAAAAGCCTTTAAAACAAAATTATTAAATTACGGCAGTGCGGACAGCGGTATTTGTCCCTGCGAAAGGACACCGTTATTTTGTGTTTGTTGCGTTTTGTGGGGGTTTCGTAAATGGTGTTATTCGCGTCTGTGTGTGGTATCAACGCATATAAGAGAAGTGTATTCCGGCATACGGCCGTCTTTACTCGCAGGAAGCGCGGAGAGACGGTCGGAAACAGACTGATTCGGAAGAATGGATACAGGTGAGTCGGAAGACGAAGAGCGCATACTGCGGCTCTTCTCTCTGAAATTGACAGCGGCCGCCTGGACATTACTCATCGAAATAGCTTCGATATTGTAAGGGGAACTGTCTTTCTGTTCGTCCGAAGCATCGGAGGAACCGTTCACGGGAGTTATATATTCGGAAGCTTCCTCACCGGTATCAAGGCAGACAGGAGCATGGCGGGCAGGAAATGACGGGCCGTAGAAAGAAGATGCGCATGAGCACGATACGGTCATCAATACAACAGCCGCTATAAACAGCATCTGTATAAGCTTTCCCGTTCCTTTTCCAGAGCCCATTTGTCATTCTCCCCGCCTAAAATTTAAAATGCTTTTCTTTGCAAAAATCTTATTCCATAAACTTTTTCATTGCATAAGCTGTAACAGCGACTCCGATAACCATGGCCGCTATCCCCGCATTTGAGGAGAGCGAGCCGGTGGATGCCTCGGCGGGCAGCGAACAGAGGAGCAGAGCTGTCAGTGAAGCGAGAACAACCTTAAGATTGTTGGCCTTCATATTATTCAACACCTTCCAAACAAAACTAAACTCATCAGAATAAATCTCTGATAAGCCACTGTCCGCACCTTCCTTATATCAGATAGCCCAAAAAAGTCAAGGCGGTTAATACACAATAATGCAGTTATTCCCTGCTAAAACGGCATAAACGCCTTGATTCTTTTTATTCCATTTATTCCGAAATTTCTAGCTTTTACAGACTGACCTTATTTGAACTTTGCAAAGTTTTTCTGTGCGAAAAAAACAAGTAAAAACCATGAAAAGTAAGTACAAAAAAGTGGACAAATAACCCTTTTAGGGGATATAAACATTACATGAAAGAGAGGGTGATCTCATTATGAAATACGTTGTAAAAAATGCAAAAAAAATGGAACACTTCACTGCGGGCGACACGTGCATGGTAGCCGAAATTATGCACCCCAAAAATGAGACTCTGCCTTTTGACTGCCTATCCTTAGCTCATGCGGAGATAGCGGTGGGAGGAAGGACAGTACCTCACAAACTTTTGGGCTCATCCGAAATTTACTATATAATCTCCGGCACAGGTTCGCTCTTTATAGAGGGCACAAAGACAGAACTTGTACCGGGCACTGCGGCTGCGATACCTCGGGGCTGTGAACAGTATGTTGTAAACGAAGGAAATATCCCTCTGGAATTTCTCTGCATTGTCACTCCGAAGTGGAAAAAAGAAGAGGAAATAATTCTTTAATCCGCACTGCGTCGGATACTCAGGCGCGAAGTGATTCGATGAGTTAAAATAATAAGCAGCCGCTGATTCGGTGCGTACCGTACCGTTACTCAGGCAAAATTGTGCCGCGGGCAAAGGAGCATACGCATTGGATATAGAGAGACAAAATATTTTTCTCGTACGCCACGGAAAACCGGAACTGCCTCACGGAGGGAAAATATACTACGGAGCGACAGACTTTCCTCTTTCCGAAGACGGGATAAAGTCAGCCAATCTTCTGTCGGCAGCTCTTCGCGATATAGACTTTGATGCCGTATTCTCAAGCACCATGTCTAGGGCGCGCAGAACAGCCGAAATAATATCAAACGGCACGGAAATAAAAGAAATAAACGAACTGTGTGAGATAAATCTGGGAGAATGGGAGGGACGGGGCTTCGACGAAGTAAGAGAGCAATGGAAAGAAATTTATGAAAAGCGCGGTGCGTCATTTGATTCAGTGGCGCCGCCCGGAGGAGAATCCTTTATAGAGCTTCAGAAAAGGACAGTCCCTGCATTTGAAAAAATACTCTCCGAATGCGACGCGAAAAACATCCTCATCGTTTCTCACGGCGGAGTAATGTGGACATTGATGTGTCACTATTTTAACTTCAAACTCAACGACATGTTCTTCTATCTGACAGATTACTGCGGAATACATCTGCTGCAAAGAGAAAATAAACTCCTGCGGCTGAAAAAATACAACTGGTCTCCCAATATAACATAATCCGGAAGAATTTCAGAGAAAGAGGGGACTCAAAATGGCAGAAAGGCACAGAGGCAGCTTTACCGCGGTAATAGTAATCATAATAGCATTGGCCCTGATGGGTGCGTCCGGATATCTTATTGCGGAAATGATGAAAAACAAAAGCACGGCAAAGGGACAGGCCGCTTTTGAGAGCGGACGCTACGAAGAAGCTTTCGAATACTACAAAGAAGCGGACAAATACAGCCTGCGTCCAGATGCAAAAGTAGTGAAGGGACTTGCGCAAAGTGCCTCCGAATCCGGAAACACCGAAGATGCTCATAAAAATTACAAAAAACTCATAGTTATGGAACCAAACGACAAAGACGCTCGATATGAGTATGGAAAGCTCTGCATAAAAGAAAAAGAATACAAAACAGCGGAGGAACAAGTACGGGCCTTAAGAGCGATGAACGATGCCAAAGCGTCCGAATATGCGGACGAACTCACGGGAGCAATACAGACTGCCAGAGTAAAGGGAGTCTTCGGAGATCTGCTGAAAAAAATAGCCCCCGCGATAACAGGCGGACTCCTTGACGGTGATTAGGACAAGGCCCATGAACATAAAATCCATATTAACAATTCTTGCGGCGATACTCATTGCGGCTGTTCCTGCCTCACGGGCTCACGCGGAAGTAAAACAGATGTCTGTCTTGATGACGGACAAACACAGGAAAATATGCGATATCCCCGTCTACCTTGTGCTCGAACCCGGTTTCAGCTTTGCCGATACCAAAGAAGGCTGCTTTGACAACAACAAAAAAGTCTCGCTCGAAATATCGGAAATCCGCATACCCTATGAAAAACTCCTTATGGAGTTTGACGGTGAAGGGCTGAAAAAAGCAGGGATGAGCCTCAAAATGCGTTCCGAATTCCTATGGAACGGATCTCGTGCCGTGCTGCTCAAAATATTCCACAAGAACAACAAAACAGTAATGGGCAAATGGATTCTGATTGTCGATAAAGGCGAAAACAGCTGGATGATAAGCGGTCTCTACGACTCAAAGAACCAGGCAAGGGGAGAAGCTGTGCTTCGCATGATAAAATCTTCATGCTGGTACGAAGAAGAAAAAACGGCGGAACAGGAATCTACGCCTACAGGCAGCATAAAGACAGACAAAAGCCCGATGCGCTTGGCCGGTTTAAGGCAGGGAGCGCTCGTCTACACAAAAGACGGAATCCTCCCGACAAAGAGCACAGACGGAGCTCTCTTTGTAATATCCAGACTTAAAAACAAAAACTTCCTGACACCCGAAAAAAGAAGCGCCTATGCGAAAGAAAAATTAGCGGAGGTGGAGAAAGGCAGAAAAATATCAGTAATATCAGAAAACGAAGTAATGATTGACGGGCTCCCGGGTATAGAACTCACAGCCTACACCGAAGAGGGAGAAAGAACACTCATAACCCAAACAGCACTCTTTGACACATCCGACATCCACATGATGGTCGGCATAGCGCAGGGAGACACAATAACAAACATGGAACTGTTCCACACATTAGCCGCGACATACAGACGCGGAATATAAAAGACAAAGGCGTGATATAAAGATGAAAATAAAAATATATTCGGCTGCAATACTGATATCCCTGCTCTCCGCGGCTACGGCTCAGGCGTGGACACCGCCGCCCCCTCCGCCCCCGCATCACCACCACTACTACGACTCGTACTACTACTATTACGACGGCCCATCATCGATATACGACTTGGCCCTTCTGCTTCAAGTAATAGAGAGGAATGAGGCGAACAAGGCAGAGAGAGAGCGAGCCGAACAGGAAAAAAAACAGCGCATAGCTCAGCTCCGCGACAGAACTGCTGCAAGTGTTAAAACAGAAATAGACCATGTGACGGAATTGGCAAACAAAACCGGCACAGACAACGCGATAGAAACTGTAACCAACTACTGGCAGCAGAAGGGACAGAGGACATTCCTCGATGACCGCAACGGCAAAGCAGTGCTTAAAGTCACCGGCTTTGACGAAAACATAATCATGGAATACATCTTCATGAGAGAATTTAAAGAAGTGACGGTAAAAATGTCGGCACCGGACTACCGAGTAAGCGAAGAGCGCCACTCATACTACAAAGAGCCTCTTCCCGCATCTCCGACAAAAAAATACCTCGGCTTTGAAATTTATGACAAAGCAAAATCCCCTGACGGACACTTAATAATCACCTCAGTAGCCGAAAACACGGCGGCTTTCTACTTAGGTATAAAAGACGGAGACACATTAGTCAAAATAGACGAATACGACACAAAACACATCGACGGAGCCAGAGTAACGGCCTATGTCGAAAACAGAGCACAGGCTAAATCAAAAGTAAAACTCACAATAGGAAGCCAGGGCAAAACCAGAACAGTAGAGATACAGCTATAAAAACAGAGTGAATAAATTCTGCAGAAGCGGATGTTTGCATAGCGGAAGGAGAGAGAGATGACTCTAAGCAATAAATTCGGCATCACAGACCACGCGGAACTTGATAGGATAGAAGAGAGAATAAGCAAAGCCAAAGCCCTTGAACTGTTTGAGACGGGAACCTTGGAAACTTTTGAAGTCGGTACATTTGCCGGGCTGTCGGCAATACACAAATTTCTATTTGAAGAAGTATATGATTTTGCGGGGAAAATTCGTGACGTCAACATCGCAAAGGGCAGCTTCCGCTTTGCACCTTTAATGTATCTGGAGAGCGCGTTGAAACATATTGATAAAATGCCTCAGTCAACATTTGACGAGATAGCGGAAAAATATGTTGAAATGAACATAGCCCACCCGTTCCGCGAAGGCAATGGAAGAAGTACGAGAATATGGCTCGATGCAATTTTTAAGAAAGAACTGCATAGAGTTGTCGATTGGAGCTGTGTGGATAAAGAAGATTATCTGATGGCAATGGAACGCAGCCCCATAAAAGATGTTGAGATAAAAACTCTGCTGAAAAAAGCACTTACCGATAAAATCGCAGACAGAGATGTTTATATGAAAGGTATTGATGCCAGCTACCACTATGAGGGCTACAATACATATAAAACAGGAAGCCTCCCTCAATAGGGCTGATTTACAGAGATTAGCACTCTATATGCACATACGGTAAAAGAACAAAAGACGACAGGGCCGTAAAAAACAGTTGCAAAATCACTGCTTTACATGCTAAACTACAGTTTGTCGCGCGGACCCGTAGCTCAGCTGGATAGAGCGACTGCCTCCTAAGCAGTAGGTCATCGGTTCAACTCCGGTCGGGCCCGCCATTATAAAATCAGT
>CAZNYN010000043.1:0-17050 GCA_964577295.1 uncultured Synergistaceae bacterium
TTCCGAGTTCGGAATGTAGGGGTACATTTTCTTGGACATTCATCTTCCTCCTATATGTAGTTTTTGTTTGTGTTAATCTTTTTTGAACAAGATAAAATTGACGCACACAACAGAAATACGGTAAAAAACATTTTTTCGAGGCAATATCCGAAGAATAGGTTGCAAAATCGCCTCAAATGTGGTATACACTGAATACATAAACTTTCTTAGTTTATATATCATTCTCATTTTTATGTCAAGAGTTTTTTCACAAATAGTCTATTGATTGTATAATATGTATGTCAAAGTCGGATAAAGGAGTTGTTGGTATGGACATTTTGCACTTACAGGGAGAAACTGCGGCAGACTATGTTTATCTGCAGATAAGAAAGCACATTTTCGAAAAGAGGCTGACAATCGGACAGAGACTGCCAGAGACTGCGATAGCAAAGGAATTTGAAGTCAGCAGAACCCCTGTGCGAGAGGCATTGAGACGTCTTGAAAACGAGGGACTTGTACAGATAAAGCCGGGCTGGGGTGCATGTCTTGCCTCCCCCACACGGGAAGAAATTATAGACACTTACGAAGTCCGCGAGGATCTTGAAGTCATGGCCATACAGAAAGCCGCAAAGAAAATAACTCCTCTGCAGCTCTGCCGCCTGCAGGAGAAAATCGACGCCGAAAGACAAACCTTTGCAAAGAGAGACCTCGAAGCCTACCTCAAAGTAAATGACGACTTCCATATCATCATCGCAGAGTCTTCGGGCAACAACACTCTTGTAGGATACATTAAGAATATTCTCTCCCGTACATTTGTACAGACACTGTTCTTTGAATCCTTTTTTGACTTTGACTCAAATCCAAGCCTTGAGGAACATATCAAAATTCTCGGAGCTCTGGAGCGGCATGACGTTGATGAATGCGTCAAGCTGATGAAGGAGCACGTAGACCTTTCTATGAAGGCTTTGAAAACACAATAGCACTGCGTGCTAACCTATATACACAAAAAACGGTTATACATCTCCTTCCTTTCGGAATGGTGTGGGTGTATAATCGTTTTTGTTATTTTGTCTCCCAAGTGTCTTCAGTTGTCTTTATGCGGGCAATTTTTTCTTCAAATCCGAACACTGAGGCATCTATGGTATTTACTGTTAAATCGATTTGATCCATGTGTGAGAATGAATAGCCTTCCGGCAGCCTGTTTGCGAATCTTTTTACCTTGAGAAGAGCCTGCAGGTAGTTTCTCTCACTTCTTTTCAGGATATCAGCGGCTTCCATCGCATCGGGCGCGTCATTTTTGGCAAAGAGGACGGCGATTGCTATATTGGGCGCGGCATCCATTTCGTCACTCCAAATATCTCCGAGTATTTTGCGGACTTTCTTTCGGAATTTTTGGTCTTTTATCTGGCCAAGCATCATGGATACTTCCGCTAAAATTTCTTCCACGTCATCAATAACTTTTTTGTATCTGCGAATAGGCAGAGAGCAGTCGGCAATCATCCGCGCCTCCGTATCTATGGTTATCTCTTTTTTAAGCAGCCTGCCAACCGCCGGCAGCAGCTTTATCCTTGCTTCTTCGCACGGTTTGTCCAGTGTTTCCAAGTATAAAAGCCCCGTATCATAGTCTCTGTGCTCTGCGCGGCTTCTTGGAATGTACGTTACGTACCCGGGGTTGAAGTATCCCTTTCTCCCTGCACGTCCTGCCATCTGCATAAATTCGTTCTTTGTAAGAGGCCCGTCTATGAGCTTTGCCATCTGTCCGAAAACTACTGTTTCGGCGGGCAGGTTGACACCGAGTGAAAGAGCATCCGTTCCTACGACGACATCGATAATCCTCTCTCTGAAAGCCATTTCGACAAGAAGTTTTTCTTTGGGAAGCATAGAACCAAAGTAGGTGCCTACGCCGTGCAGCATTGTGTCTGGAACGGATGAGACTTCAAGGATTTCCGTCATCTCTCTTAATCTGGCTCTGTGTTCTCTGCTTATTTTTTTTCTGAATTTGCATATCTGAAGAGAGAGCCACTCAGCGCCTTTTTTGGAAAAGACAAAGACAAGGGCATCATGTATGGAAGCAAAACGAATTCCTACCTTTTTAAATACAAGGTCTGTGACACGTGACTGTGTTTCGTACAGGGTAAATTCTCTTGATGCCATTTTTTCAAGATACGCTTTAACACCCGATGTATTGCCGAATGTTGCCGACATTACAAGGATGTCGCTGTCAAAGGATGTACTTCTCAGTCCGTCTATATATGCTCTGGCGCGTTCCGGATCATTGAAAATAAAGTGAAATTCGTCCACTATAACTTTCTGGTTCGGAAAACGCGCATATTTTAACGTATATATCTCCTGTGTGCAGCAAAGAACCTGCGCACCGGCATTTTTTTTGAAATCGCCCGTTTCAAGACCGACATCAAATCCCATTGATTTTAAGTCCATGTAGCGCTCATTGGACAGCGCTTTTATTGGGGCTGTGAATATAACTCTCCCGGTGGGAAGTGCCGGAGAGCCGTTCATGTCCATAAGTCCCGCCCAAACATACGCGACAACGGTTTTGCCGCTGCCTGTGGGGGCTGAAAGTATCGCGCTTTGTCCCGATATTGCCTTTATTGCCTCATTCTGCCAGTCATAAAACATAAATTATAATTTTATCTTCAAAACCGGGAGGATGCGATCCAGATTACCGACTTTAAAGAGCTCCTCTCCGATTTGTTCCGCCCCCAAGTGAGTAAAAAATTCAGTGCCGCTTGGGTCGGAAAGTATGTAAATTTCCTCGGCGCCCACTGTTTCCGCAGTCTCACAGGCGTGAAGAAAAAGCTCTCCGCCTATGCCGCTTCCGATATATTCCGGAATGACCCACATATGACGAATCCACCACTGGCCTCTGCTTTCGTCTTTTTCCAGAGCATAGAAGCCTATTTTTTCCTCGGTCTCTTCATTCTCGGCCAAATAGACAATATTGTTCTCGATAAATTCCTCTTGTATTAAGAGAAAATTCCGAAATTCATTCATTACTTCGACAGGATATTCCCAGTACCCTTTGGAGCTCCATGCTATATCCGACAGTTCTTCCGCTTCTTCAGGTACCGCAGGACGTATTCGCACGTCATCATCTAACATATCTGTAAATCTTCTCCTCTTGTGTCTAAAGATATTTTGGCTATTGTACCACATCGTTGTAAAAGCAATCACCGATGTTCTTATTATTGAATACTGGTAATTTTACAAAAATAAAAATTAATAAATGAATATACTTAAATTTTTTTACAGAACTTGATAGCATGTCAAATGTGTGCTAGTATTAGCGGACTCACAACAAAAGTGTTTTTTTGGATATATGCGGTGTCTGGCGGATGGTTTCAGCGACATTGATGTTTATTTAACAATAACAGACTAGATAAATTTTTCTTTGGCTTACAGAGAAATTTTATTATGTCCGCTGTTGCATTCTGCTTTCCGCCTCTTTAGCATCTCAAAACGGAGAAAAAGTTCTCCGCAGGCTGCATATTATCGATTTAAACGCTTCGTTGCCAACTAAAAGGGAGGTAATGTTTATGTCAGAAAGCGGCTCAAAGAAAAAGACGGCAAGACTTCCGCATTTATGGGAGGCTCTCCTGACTTTTGCGGTAATGATTGTTGTAATGGCAATCGGAATAGTAGTCTTCCATGTCGATCCGCACATGCCTATGTTTATAGGAACACTCTTTGCTGCGGTAATGGCTCTTCATCTCGGATTCACTTGGGACGAAGTCGAAAAGAGTATGTTTGACGGCATTTACCGTGCTCTTCAAGCGATCATTATTCTTGCTATAGTCGGCATTCTTGTCGGGGTATGGCTTGTATCGGGAGTCGTACCGACAATGATCTATTACGGGCTTAAAGTTCTCAATCCAAGCATATTTCTTGTCGCCACACTTCTTATATGCTCTATTACATCACTCGCAACGGGAACTTCTTGGGGGACAATGGGGACGATGGGCATAGCTCTTATGGGAGTTGCACTTGGTCTCGGATTCACTCCGGGAATGGCTGCGGGAGCTATCATATCCGGTGCCTATTTCGGCGATAAGATGTCTCCTCTCTCCGACACTACAAATCTGGCACCCGCAATGGCGGGAACAGATGTATTCACACACGTTAAATTCATGACACCTTCAACAGCCGTGACATATGTAATATGCATCGCTTTCTTCGCATTCATAGGCAGCGGGCACGAAGGAAATGCGGACTTGAGCAAAATTGACTCCATTCTTAAAGGACTTGGAGATCTCTTTACAATTTCCCCGCTCCTCCTCCTCCCCCCTCTTGTGGTTATTTTTGCAATAGCTTTTAAAATCCCCGCAATACCGGGCATAGTACTGGGGATTATCTCAGCGGCAATACTAGGCCCTATATTCCAGGGCGGAAACTGCACATTCGGAGATATGCTCAATTGCGGTATGGGCGGCTTTGAATCAAAAACAGGAATTGAAGATTTGGACTCACTGCTCTCCGCAGGCGGACTTCAGGCTATGATGTTCTCCATATCAATGACAATCTTGGCTATGATGTTCGGAGGAATTATGGAAACATCGAGACAGCTTGATGTAATTATCGAGCGTATTTTAAGATACATACACAATGACGTCGCTCTTGTCGGAGTTACGGAGCTTACCTGCGTTGCGTCAAACGCAACAATACCGGAGCAGTACATATCTATAATACTGCCGGGCCGTATGTATGCAGAAGCTTACGACAAGCGCGGGCTTGCCCCAGAGACTCTCTCTAACGCTCTTGAAGGAGCCGGCACGGTTACATCGGCTCTTATACCGTGGAATACCTGCGGTGTCTACATATTGGGCGTTTTGGGAGTCGGAGTGGCGGACTATCTGCCATATGCAATTTTCAACTGGCTGATGCCCGTTGTGGTCTTCGCAATGGCATTTATGGGCATCACAATCCGCTACAAAGACGGCAGAAAAGGCAAAAAAGCAGCACCCGCAGTATAAAAGTTACGTTGTAAGAAAAAAGAGACGGGGCTTCCCGTCTCTTTTTTCTTGCTCCAAACGCTGTAACCAATTTTAATTGACTTTTTTCGACAGGGTCTTGATTGTCTCTCTTAAAAGTTCGGGCAGTATCTCTAATGAGTAGTGCAGGTGGAGTTTTTCCATTTTTTTATGCGGATATTCGCCGCTCGGACCTATATTTACAACAGGAAGCCCCAGCCCGTTCATCTCTGTAAGCGGTATGCTGTATATATCTTTCCAGCCCGGCACATTGCTGCTGTAAGAGTCCAAATCTTCATCGGAAACTTTTCCTCCGACATAGCTTAAATCGCATAGCCCGGCAAAAAATTCTTCTTCCGTGATTTTTATGCCGTATTTCTCACCGGCGAGCTTCTCTATTTCACGAATGGATGAGACAACTTCTTTGTCGCGCGGGTTTTCCGTAAAGTCGGTTCTCACCGGCAGCCACGGAGGCAGGAAGAAGCATACTGCATAAGGGCCTTCCTCACCCGACATATCGGCGATTTTATCCGCTATTTTTATTCCGCGTTCTCTCATATCTCCCGAAGGCAGGTTTTTTATAAAGCTTTCCAGCTCTTCGTCAAAATTTGCTCCGTATGATGAGCGTGCAGACTCTGTCAGTTCGCTTAACGTAAATACTTTGGGAGCGGACGGCACAAAATCACAGCCGTTATAACCCGAGGCAACCATATTCCTGTGTGACTCCACAAGCTGAGCAGATGTCTGAGATATCGCATAGGCGACGATACTCTTCATTTGTTCCATGACAATGCCGGGAGTATTTACAGTGGTGAAGCAGTTAAAATAGGCGTAGGCTCTGTCGGGAAGCGTGACACTGTATCCTTCTTTCATGACTCTCATATCGAGGCATATCCAGGATGCTTCCGTCTTTCCGTGCAGAGGATCGGCAAGGTACGGGTTGCCTTCCGCATAGCTTATCAGACGTGAAAGAGCAAGTGCGGAGGAAAAGCCGCCGTAACAGTTTCCCACATGTGCGGCGCGTCCGCGTATATAGAAGCTCGGCATCAACTTTCCGAGCGTTCCCAAGAATACCATAGGTCCTACTTCTCCGGACTTTCCGGCCTCGCCGGGTTCTGTGTTCAGGGCCGCAAGAAAATCTGTTCCCCTGCTTTGCATTTCGGCAAGTGCGGGAAGCACTCCTCTCATGCCTGCGCTTGAGTTTTCTTCGTCTCCCACAAATGCGGCCACGAGGTTTACGTCAAAGAGGTTTCTGTCTGCGGCAAATTCTTCAAGCAAATCTACCTCAAGAGCGACTCCGCACTTCATATCCATTGTTCCTCTGCCGTAAAGCACGTCTTTTTCTTCTTCAGCAGAGAATCTTTTTGCAAGCTCATCGGGGCTAAAGGCATAAGGTGTGTCATCTCCGTAGATTTTTATATCGACGACATCGTAGTGTGCCACCATCAGTATTGTTCTGTTTGTGGCTTTTGCTGCGTCTACTCTTGCAACAAGAGAGTGCAGGTTATGGGGCGAGCCTTCAAGGGAAGTTTTTATCCACTGAAGGTGCTGTGGATTTTCCGTAAAATACGGAAGAGCAGACAACCGCTCTCTTATCCACTCTCCCGGCGCACTTTCGGCAGCACTCTCCGTAATGCTCGGTATGGCAACAAGTTCTTTGATAATTTTTAAAAGATAATCCCTCTTACTCAAAATGACCGCCTCCATGCACTTTTGCTTGACATTATGCCCTCTCTCGGTGACACTCTTCTTCATACAGCGATATCATAAGGAGAAAGGATGCTGTTCAATGGCAAGACCTTTTATCAAACCAATAATATCCCCCAAAGAGGCCGCGCGCAAGGTGAAAAGCGGCACTTCGTTAATGGTAGGAGGATTTAACTACGGAGGCGCACCCTACACTCTCATTGACGCCCTCTGTGAAGAAGGAACTTCACTGATAGATCTTATCTGCGTGGACACAAGCTATTTTAATGACAAGGCAACAGAGCCCGTCGGCGTGGCCAAGCTTGTGGTAAACGGGCAGGTACGCTCTTTTATCGGCTCTCACATCGGGCTGAACAAAAAGACACAGCAGCTCTGCACAAGCGGAGAAATAAAGATAGACCTTATTCCGATGGGCACATACGTCGAGAGGATAAGAGCGGGAGGCGCTGGACTCGGAGGTATTTTGACAAGAACCGGCATTGATACTGTATATGAAGAGGGCAGAGAAACTATCGAGCTCGACGGCGTCCGCTACATTATCGAGCGTCCGCTGCGCGCGAATGTGGCATTCATAAAGGCAAACATTGCGGACAAAGCGGGCAACTTAACATATTTCGGGACAAACAGAAATTTCAATCCTACAATAGCGACGGCGGCAGATATAGTTATAGCCGAAGCAGACACTATTGTTGAAATAGGAGAGATTGAGCCCGACATGGTTGTTACACCGGGAATATTCATAGACGCATTGGTCTTGAAGGGAGAGAGTTTTTATGCTTCCAGAACTTAAAGAGCAGGAGGCGCGGGAGAGGATAGCGTCAATAATAGCATCCGAACTTGAAGACGGCTCGCTGGTAAACCTTGGCATAGGGATTCCGCAGCTCGTGCCGAATTTTGTGCCTCAGAATGTAAAACTTATCCTCCAGACAGAGAACGGCGTAATTATGGCAGGCAAAGCTAAAGACATGAATGACCTCAGAATAATAGACGCAGGAGGTACTCCCGTATCCGTACTTCCGGGCGGCGCCATTGTGTCAAGCGAACTAAGCTTCGCCATTATGCGCGGAGGGCACGTGGACGTCACGGTTCTGGGAGCTTTGGAAGTTGACCAGGAAGGAAGCCTGGCAAATTGGATGATTCCCAAGGTAAGAGTGCCCGGCATGGGCGGAGCAATGGACATAGTTACGGGAGCTAAAAAGGTCTATATCGCAGCGAGGCACTTTAACAAAGACGGAAGCTGCAAGCTTGTTAAAAAATGCACTCTGCCCCTTACAGGCTACGGCGTTGTAGATGTAATTGTTACGGAATATTGTGTCATCAGAAATATTTACGGCCGCATGGTTATGACCGCTATAGCCAAAGACATTTCCATAGGAGATCTGCTGGACAGGACACCAATGGAAATTTCCGTAAGCGCTCAGATTAAAAGATTTTAGATTTCCGAAAAAAATCAAAGAGGCACCGTTTCGGGGCGCCTCTTTGATTTTTGTAATTTTACTTTATCATCGCGAAAAGATCGCTCAATGCCTCTGTCATAACGGGGTGGGTGTACATATGGTCTCTCAGTGCCGTATAGGGCAGATTGTTGTCCATAGCGAACTTTACCATGTTGACCATTTCGTGTGATTCCTCGCAGAAGAGGGAGACACCCAAAATCATATTTGTGTCGGCATCGACAACGGCTTTAAGAAGGCCTCTGTACTTTGCCAGTGCGTGACACCTCGGAATCGAGGTCGGCAGCATCTTGGCGACTTTAATCTTATATCCCTGTTCAAGAGCGGCTTTCTCTGTTAGCCCTACTCTGGCAAGAGAGGGGCTCAGGAACATTGCATAAGGTATGGTGCGCTTTGTTGTGCGCTCTCCTCCGTTCATATCAGAGAGGACAATCCTGTAATCGTCGAGCGATACATAAGTGAACTGGGCTCCTCCGACCACGTCGCCTATCGCCCAAACTGCGGGATTGTCGGTGCGGAGCTTCTCATTGACAGATACTGCCCCCCTGGCTGTTGTCTTAATGCCGGCGGCTTCTAAGTTCAATCCTTCTATATTCGGCTTTCTGCCCGTTGAAACAAGCACTGTGTCGGCAGTGATTTCTTTGTCTGATCCGTCCGCATGATACTTTATTACAGCAACTTCGCCTCTGTCGGATACGGACTCGATTTTCACACCAAACTCAAATTTTATGCCGTCGCTGTCCATTCCGTCTTTTACACACTTTGCAATATCTTCATCTTCATTGGGAAGGAATGAGGGCAAATCCTGAAGTACCGTCACTTCGGATCCGAACCTCTTATATATTGAAGCAAACTCAAGGCCGATATTTCCGCCGCCTATTATGACAAGGTGCTTCGGAAGCTTTTCAAGCTCGAGCATTCCCTCGCTGGTATAGACATAGTTGCTCTCGCCTATTCCCTTGATGGGGGGAACAAACGGGACAGACCCCGTATCGATAACTATCTTGTCTCCGTATATAACTTCCTTAAAGCCTTCGCCTGTCACTTCCACTTCATTTGAAGAGACAAAGCGCCCCTTTGCCGTGTAAAGATCAACATTGGGGTTGGAGTCAAGCATTGTAAACATTTTCGAGAGTATCATCTCTCTCATTTTCTTCTTTTGAGCTATACTCCATGAGTAAAATTCTGCCTTTTCCTCAAATGTGGAAAATGATTTTATCTCCGATATTTCCGATTTATTTACTAGAAACTTTGTCGGCACACAGCCTACATTGGGGCAGGAACCTCCGTACATTTTATTCGATTTTTCGACCATTGCCACTTTTTTCCCTGAGGCAGCAAGGTCTGTTGCAAGAGTCTTTCCGCCTTTTCCAAATCCTATTATGATTGTATCGTATCTCTTCATCCATAGACCCCTTTTCTTATTTAAAATTATTATATAAATTACACTTTGATATTCTCTCAATAGCAAAGCAAAGTCAAGGGCAGATAAAGCAGCGTTACATTATTTAAGCCATAATACGCATTTGTAGTTATGCCATATATGCGAAAGAGAGCGCCGCAGTAAATATCCACGGAGGCGCTCTCTTCAATTTTTACGGGTACACTATTTACTTTAAGCTTAGGAACAAATCGTATGCGTCATCTACGGACGCATTGTCATGGACTATAGATCTGACCGCTCGCAGCATGGCAATGGGAGATTCCGACTGGAATATATTGCGTCCCATGTCAACCCCTGCGGCTCCGTCATTTATTGCTTTGTATGCCATATCAAGCGCGTCCCTTTCGGGCAGTTTTTTGCCTCCTGCTATGACTATCGGAACGGGGCATGCTGCGGCAACTTCTTCAAACCCCTCGCAGTAGTATGTCTTGATAATATTGGCACCGAGTTCGGCAAGTATTCTGACAGCGAGCTGGAAATATCTTTTGGTTCGCTCCATCTCTTTGCCTACGGCTGTAACTCCCATTACGGGAATACCGTATCTCATGCCAGCGTTTACCGCTTCGCTTAGGTTTCTAAAGCTGCCGACTTCGTTTTTCGATCCTACGAAATTCTGGACTACCATGCAGGAAGCATTAAGACGTATGGCATCCTCTGCATCCACTGCCGCACAGCCTAAGCTCAAGTCTTCATGTAGCACGGAGGTGTCCGATGTGCAGCGCAAGGCGATAGCCTTACCGTATGTGGGCGGCACACAGGCGCGTATAGCTCCCCGTGTAGCCATAAGGACATCCGCATATTCGGCAAGAGGAGGAATAGCCAGGTCTAGCCTTTCAAGGCCTGCCGTCGGGCCCATTATGTATCCGTGGTCAAACGCAAGCATTACTGTCTTTCCGCTCTTGGGGCTGAATATTCTTGAAAGTCTGTCCTTCATTCCCCAGTCAAGATGTTCAGCTCCCTTTATGTAAAAACTGCTTTGTTCGACAGGGCGATCCAATCCGTAATTTTTGGCGATTATGTTTCCCTCGTTGTCAGCCATGATTACTCTCCTTTCACTCTGTCCGCAAAGGCTCTGAAGATAAGAGCTATTGACACAGAACCAGGGTCTGGAATTCCTATTACTCTATCGCCTAAGTTTTTGGCGCGTCCGTGCTTCGCGACAAAGTCTTTTGTCTTGGCAGAACCTTCCGCAGCCGCCTCCGCAGCTGCCTCAAACATTGGTGGAATTCCTTTTTCAATATTTTCTTTAAGAGCGTCAACGGCCGGGATCAGAGCATCTACCAGAGTTTTGTCACCAAGCGATGCTTTGGAAAACTTTAACAAACGCTCTTTTCCCGAAACGAACATTGCGGCTATTAAAGCTGCGTCTGCGCTTTCCGTATCCGCTCCGTCCGCTTTGGCCATTCCGCCGAAAAACGAGCCGAAGAGGGGAACAGTTGCTCCTCCTCCGACATTTAGTATATTCATTCCTATTGAGGAGAAGAGACCTTTTAAATCATTGCCGCCGTAGCCCTGAGCTGTTGACGCCACAAGCTCCATGACTTTTGACATGGTGGTTCCGTGGTCGCCGTCACCTATCTTGGAATCAAGCTCCGTAAGCTCGTCTTTGGCATTTTCTATGCTTAATGCGGCTGCGCTTAGCATAGAAGTAAAATCTTTTACATTCAGTCTGTCCATTACTGCACCGTGTAATATGGTGTGCTGCAGGGAGCCTTCCAGTATTCAAGCATTTCGTCATCCATGCGTGCGATAAAGAGCTGGAAGCCCGCGGCCTCCTGCACAGTCAGAATTTCTCCGACCATCTGAGCCACTACTGTTATTCCCTTGGAAGCAAGGAACTCTGCGCAGTCTTTGAATACGATGAGCTGCTCCATAAGTGTGGTCGCTCCCGAACCATTGACGACAAGCATAACCTTCTCTCCCGATTTAAGGGACAGGTCTTTAATGAGGGCATCCGTCATTATTGCTGCGACTTCACCCGCGGTTTTCATCTTCATACGGCCGCCGCCGCCCTCTCCGTGCTGTCCCATGCCTATTTCCATATCGTCATCGCCGAAGGAGGATATTTCCGCACCGTTTGCGGGATGAGTGGCACCTCTTGAGGCTACGGCTATCGTTGCCATATTGTCGGCGAATTTCTGTGCAATAGCTTGAACTTCTTCAAGGTTTTTGCCTGCAGCGGCAGCTCCGCCGGCAATTTTGGAAAGAGGAACACAGCCTACAAGTCCGCGGCGATTCTCGCCGTCTTCGCGTGGAGCGTTTGATATATCTTCCTGGGTGTTTATGCGGACAGCCTTAATGCCGGCATCTTCCGCCATCTCCATAGCCATATCAGCCGCCATCATGTCTCCCGCATGGTTGAGAACTACAAGCAAAGCGCCCTTGCTTCCTTCCGCAAGTTTTAGAGCTTCAAATACTGGGGCAGGTCCCGGAGCGGCGAAGATGTCTCCGACTACGGAAATGTCAAACATCCCCTCCCCGACAAATCCGGAAAGTGCCGGTTCATGTCCAGCTCCTCCGAGTGTGACAATATGAACTCTGTCGGAACAGGCCATCTTCTTGTTCACTACTAGATTATTTTCTTTTACTTCTATTTTATCGCCAAATGCCAGTGAAAGACCTTTGAGCAGTTCTTTGGTAAGAGTATCTCCGCTGTTGATAAATTTCTTCATTGCCATTGCAAACAACTCCTTTATTTTTTATTCAGAACACTCCATAAGTTCAAAGAGAACTCCGTCACGCCATGCAAAGGCTATTTTTGTAGTAGGATTTACTTCCGTTATGGGAAGAACAATCTTCTCACATGCGGCCAGTTCGGCTGCAAGATCATCAACTTTGTAGGCAACATGAGGAAATTTTTTGAGATCTTCCGGCATCTGTGAATCCGGTTCAAAGCGCAGGCATTCATACTGATAGGGATGATCTTTGGGATCCGTCAGGAAGAGCTTCATTTCAGGAGAATAGACCTCATTGGGCTGAGGTGCGGTAACAGGTACTCCAAGGTGCATATACTGTGCCATGGTAATTACCCCCTTATTATGGTTGGTTACTGATATATTTTATCACCGAGGGTAGAGAGAGACAACTTTAGCATAAAAAAATGCCCCGCTCACGCGAGGCATTTTTTATACTAAAGTTTAAAAAGTTACGGTCTGATCTTCTTGTAGAATACTGCTTTGCCATCCTTAGCTTCGAGAATGAATCCGTCCTTGTCCTTAGGATCGTGGAATTCATCCATTGTAAGTGTTGCATGCATAAGCTTCAGATTCTTTGTTGTTTCGAGTGCTGCGCGAACCTTCACGGGATCATCGCTCTTTGCACGCTCGATAGCGTCTTTGAGCCAGTATACGCAGTCGTATGCCATAACGGCATTCATGAATTCCTGGCACTCTGTGCCTGCCTGCTTCTTATACTTCGCAAAGAAATCTTTGAGTGCGGGGTCTTCCTTAGCAACGTGGCTGATCCAGAATGTGTTCTTCATTGCTTCTTTGCCCGCAATTTCCCACATAAAGTCGCCATAGCCGTCTCCGCCGATTATGGGCTGTTTCATGCCCATCTCACGAGCCTGTTTGACTGCGAGGGGGAGGCACTTACCCATTGTCGGAAGTACGAGCACGTCGGGGTTTGACTGCATAATCTTTGTAAGCTGTGCACGGAAGTCAACGTCTTCACCGCGGTGGCCTTCATCGGCAACGACTTTTCCGCCGTAGTCTTTGAAGCTCTTTGTGAAGAATTCGCGAAGTCCGTGTGAATAGTCGCTGGAAACATCATAAAGGATAGCGGCTTTCTTCCATTTCATATCCTTCGCTGCGAATACTGCGAGCATCTTGCCCTGGTAAGGATCGAGGAAGCAAATACGGAAGTTGTAGGGCTTTACTTTTCCTTTTTCATCTTTTGTTACGTTGGGGTTTGTCGGGAGTGTTCCGAGGTGAGGTACTTTTCCGGAATTGAATACAGGGGAAGCAGCTATGCAAAGTCCGGAGCCGCTCGGTCCGATAACAGCCGTAACTTTGTCCTGCTGTACAAGACGGCGAGCCGCGTTAACCATGTCTTCGTTGCGTGTACGGCAGTCGTACATGACAACTTCGACCTTTTTGCCAAGGATTCCGCCTTTTGCGTTGATTTCCTTGACCGCCATTTTGACTGCTTCGACTTCTGCAACGCCATAGGCTGCAAAGTCACCGGTTACCGTGGCAATTTCACCTATTTTAATGGTGTTGCCAGCAAACACAGGAGTTGCCAACAGCATGACCGCCAGAATTGCAAAAATAACAGATCTCCGCATTCTAAAACCTCCTATTCTGTTTTACCGATAATTCTCGGTAAAATGAATAATACCATATATTACTTATCGCCGTGTAGGTATTTTATGCAAAGTATTAAACAAATATCAGATTACATTGCGAATATGTTCAAGATGTTTGAAACATTCACGGATTGGACCTTCAAGCATTTTTTGACGTTCTTCAAAGATTTTAGCATATATCGCCTGGTTTTTGGGATCGGGCTCAAAACGTCCTCTGAATGTCACCCACTCTTTCATAGTGTCTTTCAGACTCTCTATGTCCCCCACACCATAGGCCGCGACTGCGACATCAGCCATCAGTCCGCCCTCGCTTCTGGCAGGTATATTGTAAGCGCCTCCCAGAATATCTGACTTTATCTGAGTCCACAGAGGGCTTTTGCTGCCGCCTTCGGTTCCTATTATTTCGTCAATCGGCATGCCATGTTTTCTGTAAACCTGAACCATCTGCGAATATTCAAAGGCTATCGCCTCCAGAATCGAGCGCCACATTGCGGCTCTGTCGCTTGAACCGAACAGTCCCATAAAAGTTCCGCATGCACGGGGAAGATCAGGGCCTCCTCCCTGAAGATACGGATAAAACAATATTCCCTTTGATCCCGCGGGAACATCCCCCGCCAGTCTGTCCATTTCGGCATAGAAAGATGAATCTCCCGCTCTGTCGGCAATGCTGTCTCTGAACCATCGCAGAGAGAGACCTCCCGCGCGTATCATGCTCCAATAAAAATAGGAATTCTCTAAAGTTCCCGATGCGAGCATCATTCCAGGTGTTTTTGTTATCTCCTTTATCATGCCGGGCACTGCCACGGCAAAAATAGAGGCTGTACCGGCAACATCCGTGCTCAGCCCCGGTTCGAGAAGCCCGGATGCCATGGCAGACTGCATGGTGTCCCCCGCTCCCGCAGCAATGGGAATACCCGACGGAAGCCCCATAAGTTCGGCCTCTTCCGGGCAGAGATATCCGACTATGTCCCAAGGCTTTACTATGCGCGGCAGAATACTCATTGGTATATCGAGAGCGTCCATCTGCCTTTTAGACCACTTACGTTCGTGAACATTGTAGCCTATAAGCCAGCCCGACATTGTAGCCCAGTCCAGGAATGCCTCGTCGGCCTTGAGCCCCGCCAACGCGCCCAAAACAAACGGCCCGTTGTTCAGAACTTTTACCGCTCTGTCTCTAAACCCTGTGTAATGGTTGAGAAACCAGCGCAGTATCATCGGAGGCATAAATTCATCAACAGTTATATTGCCGCTCTCCTCTTCCCATACCGGCTTTACATTGCGTTTAACCCACTCCGCTTCGCAGCGAGCTCTGTTATCGAGATAGGGAACAAAGGGCGTTACGGGATTCCAATCCTCGTCAATTCCCACTATTCCGCAGATAATTCCGCTTGCGGATATGGATCTTATCTCCCTTGGATTTACCCCGGATTTTGCAAGACACTCTCTTACACCCTCACGGACGGAACGGACAAAACCGCACGGATCCATCTCCGCCCACCCGGGGCGTGGATAGGATATCTTATTTTCTCTGTATGCTTCGGCCATTCTTGTAGAATCATCGCGGTATATGGCGGTTTTTGTCCCCATTGTTCCGCAGTCGAATCCGATATAGTACCTTGACACAGCTTGTCACCCCCGTTTAGATAAGACAAAACCCACCTGTTCTCGGAAATTCAAACCTACGGTGGATTTTGCTGCACTTAATTTGTTATACCTCTCAGAACTACTCGGCCTGCGATAAAAACAGCTCTTGCATATCTATTTGCGTCCAATCCTGAACACATGGGATTTTAAACCACAGCTCATAGTGCTCGGGAACAACAACAAGCTGATACAAAGTCATGTCGGTTGTCGCCCCCAAATCTTCTATGCGCGTGTCCATAATTTTCATCATGGTACGGGAATCTATAGCCCCTTTAAGATGTTTTGCAAGGGTCAAAAGGTTCTGCCTTCTTGTCCTTGTCATCCAGTTGCTCTTGTCATCCGGACGGGGCAGCCCCCATGAGAACTCAGTAAAATGGTTGCTCATCACCATCAGACCCTGACGCGAATGAGATTCCCTGCGTTTTACCTCAAACACCGGCCACTCATAGCAGCGCGCAGTCTGCCCATCCGCAACACCTATAATATAGGCAAAATTTGATTTGGTAGTCTGGAAAAAACTCTCTATCTCATCAAGAGAGGAACCGTCAACAAGGAAACCGAGAAGTGACGCCACGGAAGGAACTCGGCTGTCGTACCACAATGCACCGCCAGAAGGCATTGCATTATTCAGCTCCATAAAGATTCCCTTTTCATTCATCCCGTTTACGGCATATATTTCGCCGGCATATCCCAATGTCGCGGTGGCAAGAGATCCGTCTGCGGGATGATAAACAGCTATAACTATGTCGTTATGAAACTTTTTGAGCCAAGGCAGGTAATCATAATTTCTGCCGTATATCAGGGTATCGGCCGCATAATCACCCCACGTTGCTATCCCTGTGCACTGAGGAGAGTTTAACGTGTCGGAGGCTATGAACTCAAGCGCATTGACAAGCTGAATCGCTTCGATGTCAAGACCCGACGTTTCAGCAATACCCCTCAAGACCTCTTTAAATCTAAAAGGATAGTTGGCAAACAGCTTATGCGCTCTGTTTTTCATTTCATCGGCATCAAACCCAAGCTCATCGATAAGTTTTTTGCGTACGGCGTTCTCGTGGATATCGGCGAGCTCAGATGACATCATCGAGCCATACTGCCGCCCCATATCCCTCCACGTACCATAAAGATTTATGATACTTAAAACACCTTTTTTAATTTTAGTGCCTTTTTCAAAGGATTGCATACTTCGACCTCCCGCCATCGGCTTTCTTGGGTTATTATACACTTGTATATAACATAATTATCCCGCAGTTTGGAGTGTTTTTCATGGAAAACGAAAATTTTAATGAATCCGTCTTGGGAGAAGTAAGCGCTAATGAGGAAAAGCTGCGCCATTATGTATCGCTTCTCTCGGCCGCAAACGAAACAGCCCGCCTGACAGGGCCGTCAGACACAGAAACACTGTGGAATTCTCACATACTCGACTGCGCTTCTGCACTTCCGCTCCTGCCTAAAGAGGGCAAAGTCATTGACGTTGGAACAGGCGGAGGACTGCCCGGACTTGTATGGGCAATATGCAGACCGGAACTCA
>CAZNYN010000044.1:0-16279 GCA_964577295.1 uncultured Synergistaceae bacterium
CAATATCACTGCTCATATCCATAACTCTCACTCCGTTTCTGTGCTCAAGAATACTTGGCAGGCAGAAGGTAACGCCACTTCAGATAAAGATGGAGCGCCCCTTTATATGGCTTGAGGATAAATACCGCGGCGCCCTTGAATATTCCGTATCTCACAGGAAAGTTGTGATGATATCTGCCCTTACACTCTTTATCATAGGAATGGGACTGACAAAAATCTTGGGTTCGGAATTTTTCCCAAGCGAAGACCAGGGGCGTCTGACTGTCAGAATAGAGCTCCCGGCGGACTCTTCTCTTGAGACTACGGAGCAAGTCACAAAAGATATGGTGAAAATGATACAAAAAGATCCGCGAGTTGCATACACATACGCAGTGGCAGGCAGCGGAAGCGGGCAGGAAATTTATAAAGCCACAATCTATATCGAACTTATAAGCAGAACAGAGCGTCCCAAAGCATCAACCATAATGAAGGAACTTCGCGAAAAACTTTCGGCATTCAAAGATGCCGACTTAAAGATGGGAACATGGGGCGGTTCCGACATCACCCTCGTTATACAGGGCCCGACAAGCGAATCCCTGGCAGAACTCGGAGATATGATAAAAAAAGATCTGGCAGAAAACGCCCGCGGCCTTGTTGACATAACGACAGACCTTCAGATGAACAAGCCCAGAATTAACCTGTCACTGAACAGAGCTTTGGCAGATGACCTTAACATAAACATAAGAGACCTCTCCGATGAACTTCTGACCTGGTTCGGAGGAGACAACAGCGGCTCTTTCAACTCGGAGGGCTACAGGTATGACATACGCCTCCGCGCCGAAGGAAGCGGACGCGATAACCCTGCCAAGGTACTCAACACTCTTGTAACAACGATGAGCGGACAGACCATAAGAGCCGAGGGGCTTGTAACGTCATCCCTCGGTATGGCTCCCAATGTCATTAACAGATACAACAGACAGCGCTCCCTTGAAATAGGGGCCAACGTCGAAGGTATATCCCCGGGTGAAGGCATAGCCATAATGGAGGAAGTATTCCGCAAATATGCCGAGGTTGGCACATACACCATGCTTCCGTCGGGAGACTCGGAGGATATGAAGGATAGCTTCAGATATATGATGATAGCTCTGACTTTCGCCATACTGCTGGTCTATATGGTAATGGCGATACAGTTTGAATCTTTCCTGCACCCCTTCACGGTAATGTTCTCTCTGCCCCTTATGACAGTCGGCTCTTTCGGACTTCTTGCTTTAGCCAACCTCAGACTCAGCGTTATGAGCTTCATGGGTATAATATTGCTGGTTGGAGTCGTCGTAAATAACGCAATACTCCTTGTAGACTTTATAAACCAGCTCCGCGCATCCGGCACGGATAAAGTTTCGGCGGTGCTCAAAGCAGGACCTCTGCGCCTTCGCGCCATACTTATGACTACGACCTCAACTATGATAGGCTCACTGCCTGTGGCTCTCGCCTTGAGCGAGGGAGGCGAATTTCGCCAGCCTATGTCTGTGGCGGTAATAGGAGGACTTTTTACATCAACTCTCCTCACTCTTCTTGTCATACCAGTTGTCTATCTGATATTTGACGACGCAGCGGACAAGATTAAGAGGCGGATGGCAAGATACAGAGCATATTCAAGACTGAAAGAGCAAAAAAGCAATTTGGGAGGACGCGCTAATGAGAAGTAAGCTGGAAATAATACCATTGCTTATAGCCCTGCTCATTGCTCCGCAGCAGGCAGGAGCGGAATCACCAACTGCAGTGGACATAAAAGAGAGCATCAATTTGACACTTGAAAACAATGCATCCCTTTTATCTCTGAAGCAGGAAATTATAAAAGCAGCCGCCTTTAAGGTTCAGGCGGACGGAACTCTGCTGCCATCGATATCGGCATCCGCCAATATCGACAAGCAGAGAGAGCCCCAAACTTCGGACGGAACAGATAAAGATTCCTCAAAGTCGGCAAAAGTGACTCTTGAACAGACAATATATTCCGGCGGAAGGGACAGCGCTCTGCGCCGCCAGTCGCCCCAGGCTGCCAACATAGCGGACGCGGCCTTGAGAGACGGAGAGAACAGAGTTATAGGAGAGCTCTTTGCGAGATTTTATAATGTCATTCTCCAGCAGGAAAAAATAAAAACCGAGGAAGCCGCGGTAAAAACCTCCGAGATGCACCTCAAAGAAGTAAAAAAGATGAACGAGCTGGGCCTTGCAAACAGGCTTGAAGTCATAAGAGCCGCGCAGAAACTCGCCTCTAACTATGCGGAATTGAGCACTGCTCAGGGCTCCTTTAAAGCGGCTCACATTTCTTTGATGAGCTATATGGCTATACCTCCCGAAAATCGCAGAGCTGTAAAAGGTTCAATCTCATCGGGGGAGATAAAGGGCAGCAGAACAGAATCCCTTGCCTTTGCGGAAAAATACAGGGCTGACTTGCAGAAACTCAAGGAAGAGCACTCATATCAGCTGAATCAGATAGAGATAGAAAAAAGCGCATTGAGGCCCAAAATAACCTTCGGAGCGACAAGCGGAATTTCAAATCCCTACAAAGGCGATGACAGATCCGAGGATACGTGGCGCGCGGAACTCTCCGTAAAGCTCCCTATATTTGACAAAAATGTGACACAAAGCGCCTTAATAAAGAACAGAGCCATTCTTGAGCAGGATAAGATAGCAGTCAAACAGAAAGAAATAGACGTAAAATCGGAGGTTGAAACCTCCTGGGCAGAGATAGAGAGCGCAAGGGATCGCCTGGCCGCATCGGAAAAAGCTCTCGAACTTGCAAAAGAGACACTGCGCCTCTCGGAAGTGGGATACAGGGAGGGAGTCACACCTCAGCTTGACCTGCTGAGCGCTCAGTCGGCCCTTACCCTTGCCAACCTTGATTTTCTGAATGCTCAGTACAACAGATTTATGACGATAGTAGCTCTTAAAATGACAGAGGGAACTATAATAGATTGGGCAAAGGAAAGTGACTTCAAATGAAAAAAATCAAAGACAAAAAAACTATCATAATAATTCTCTCGTTCGTGCTTCTGCTGACACTGATTGGAGTCTACAGCAGAAGAGAGATTCTGTTTGCAAAAAAGGACAAAATCAACGAACAGCAGCCTGCGATAGTAAAAGTTCAGACAGCGGAAACAAACTCCAATATATGCGAAAACATAGCCCAAAACACCTCAATAGAGGCGGTAAATAGAGTAAAGCTGACTCCCCGTGTGACAGGACGCCTCGAAAAAATATTTGTAAAGCGCGGAGATATTGTACATGAAGGCGAGCCTGTTGCTTATCTTGAGCACGAACAGCAGGATGCCTTAATAGGAGCGGCCGAAGCTCAAAAGGCATCGGCAATGGCAGATTCAGAAAAAGCAAAAGCAGAGATGATGAACGAAAAGACAAATCTCGAAAGGTACAAGAGGCTTCTTGATGCCGGATTCAGCACAATGCAGCAGTATGATGCCGCGAGCACCTCATACGCCAGTGCGAAAGCCTCATACAACGCCGCTCTTGCCAAAGAGAGGCAGGCTCAGTCGGAGCTCAAAAGGAGCAAATCCTCAAAAGACGACTACATCATTAAAGCTCCGCTGAACGGCACAGTCCTCAACGATTACTCTATAAGCGCGGGAGCTATGATATCCCCATCGTCACCGATACTTGACATAGCTGATTTAAGCCGGCTGAAGGCGACCTTAAAAATACCCGAGTCAAAAATATTTACTGTAAAAATGGGAATGCCGGTGACAATACGTTTTGACGCTCTGCCGGACGAAGAGTTTAAAGGCTATGTGACTGCGACAGACCAGTATGTTGAACCTTCGACACGCACAAGCAATGTGGAAATAGAGCTCGACAACAGAGCTGCGGGAGGAAAACTGCGTCCCGGAATGTTCGGCCAGGCCTCCATAACGGAGCGGGAAGCAAAGAACGTCATAGCCATTCCGGAATCGTCTCTGCACAGCAGCGAAAGCGGCTTTTACGTTCTCGTTGCGGAGAGCGGCAAAGCCAAACAGCGCGTAATATCTGTCGGAATACGCCAGGGCAGCCTTGTTGAAATAACAAAAGGCCTTAAAACGGGAGACAAAGTAATAATTTTCGGAGGCAAAAACCTCAACGACGGTGATAAGATTACAATAGAATAAAATTTCACACTAAAATTTTTAAGGGGTGTATGAATTGTATAAAGTAGTACTGGTAAGACACGGAGAAAGCGCTTGGAACAAGGAAAATAGGTTCACTGGATGGACTGACGTTCCTCTTTCGGATAAGGGGCTTGCGGAAGCTCATTCAGCCGGAGACCTTCTCAAAAAAGAGGGATACATCTTCGACAAAGCCTTTACTTCCGTGCTTAAGCGCGCAATAAAGACTCTTGCCTGCGTCCTCGAAGAGATGGATCTCATGTGGATTCCCGTTGAAAAAACATGGCGGCTTAACGAACGTCACTACGGAGCTCTGCAGGGACTCAACAAAGCGGAGACAGCGGAAAAGTACGGAGAAGAACAGGTCAAGCTCTGGCGCAGAAGCTACTCCACAAGGCCTCCTATGCTTGAAAAGGATGACGAGCGCTACCCTGCAAAAGACCGGCGCTACTCATCTCTCAAAGAGTGCGAAGTTCCCGGAGGCGAATGCCTTGAAGACACAGTAGCAAGAGTGCTCCCATACTGGCAGAATGTCATAGCTCCGGAAATCAAATCCGGCAAGAGAATAATAATAGCGGCTCACGGCAACAGCCTGCGCGCCCTTGTAAAATATCTTGACAATATGTCCGAAGAGGAAATAATCCCGCTTAACATTCCTACCGGAGTTCCTCTCGTCTACGAACTGGATGAGGAGCTTAAGCCCATAAAGCACTACTACTTGGGAGACATGGAAGCCATAGCGGCGGCACAGAAAGCCGTGGCAAACCAAGGCAAAGCTAAATAATAAAAAGCACGGACACGTCCTTTGAGAAATTTTTCAAAGGACGTTTTTTAAAAAAATCAGGCATATTTACAGCAGTGCGGATAAAATATAAACAAAGTATCTGCCTGATAAACACAAGAACTTGAAAGGCGGTCTGCAAATGGTTACAGCCGACAATTTTATCTTATTTTTTTCGTCCATACTTCTATTCTGCATCATATTCAGCCGTTTCTTGGCACGGGTGGGGATACCTATACTTGTATTCTTCATATTTGCCGGAATGTTCATCGGCTCCGAAGGAGTGGGAGGCGTTTACTTTGACGAGGCGGAAATTGCCGGCACCATAGGCAATATAGCTATATGCTACATCCTTTTTGCGGGAGGCATGGCAACACGCTGGGATTCGATAAAAGGGGTACTTACTCCGGGCGTTCTGCTTGCCACCTTGGGAGTGGTCATAACGGCCCTTCTCGTAGGAGCTGCGGCACATTTTCTAACCGGACTCACATTGCTTGAGGGTCTTCTGCTGGGATCTGTCGTCTCATGTACGGATGCGGCTTCCGTCTTCTCCATTCTGCGTTCAAACGGACTAAACCTCAAAGGCACGCTTGCGCCTCTTCTTGAGCTTGAAAGCAGCGCAAACGACCCTGCCGCATATATGATGACAGTTGCTGTGATCTCCCTCATGGTATCCCCCGAGAAAAATTTTTCATACCTTGTAAAGATGCTTGTACTGCAGGGCTCAATCGGGCTGATTTTAGGCTATGTTTTGGGGCGCATGGGTTCGGAGCTGATGAAGAGAGTACGCCTCGGAAGCGAAGGCCTTTACCCTGTTGTGGCTGTCATAATAGCCGCTTTTATATACTCTCTGGTTCAGATAACCGGCGGCAACGGCTTTCTCGGAATATACACTGCCGGAATAGTCATGGGAAACAGGCCTATGAAAGAAAAACGCGGAACAATACGCTTCTTTGACGGATTTTCCTGGATAATGCAGATAACGGCATTCCTTACTCTGGGGCTTCTGGTATTTCCCTCTCAGCTCCCATCGGTAATGGTGCCTGCTCTCATTATCTCCGCGGCATTGATTTTTATCGTCAGGCCGCTTGCCGTATTCCCAATTCTCCACTTTTTTGACTACTCGTTCAAAGGCAAGATGCTCGTATCATGGGTAGGATTCAGGGGCGCATCGTCAATAGTATTCGCAGTATATGCCCTTAATGCCGGAATACCTGCAGGGAATACCATATTCAACATAGTATTCTTCATTTCTCTGACATCGGTAATAATACAAGGCTCTATGCTGCGGCCTATAGCAAAATTTCTCGACCAGCTCGATAAAGATGACAAGAGCCTTGTCGCAAGGACATTTACAGACTATGCGGACGAAATAAACGGAGCTCTTTATGAGATGAGAGTTCTTCCCTCCTCTCCCGCATGCGGAATGCAGATTAAAGACCTTAAATTTCCTCAATGCGCAAGGATACTCATAATACAGAGAGAAGAGACAAGCATAACCCCCGCAGGCACGACAATCCTCCTGCAAGGAGACAAGCTCATGATCACAGCCGATAAATCCGAAACACTGCTTCCAATAAAAGAACGCCTCGGCCTGGGATAATATACTCAATAAAAAATCGGAGCGGCTTCTCTGCTGAGAAACCGCTCCGATTTTTTTATTGAAAATATGGCTGAGATATTACTTTACTGTGACTTTCTCCATTACTACCTTCTTAAGGGGTCTGTCCTGTGAATCTGTCGGGACTTTGCCTATCGCTTCTATGACATTCATGCCTTCGATAACATGTCCGAATATAGCATGTTTGCCGTCGAGCCAGGGGCAGGGAACGAGTGTAATGAAGAACTGCGAGCCGCCGGTGTTGGGGCCTGCGTTAGCCATGGAAAGTATTCCGGGCTTGTCGTGCTTGAGTCCTTTGCCGAATTCATCGGGGATTGTGTAGCCCGGGCCGCCTGTGCCTCTGCCGAGGGGGCATCCGCCCTGAATCATAAACTGGTCTATGACGCGGTGGAAGATAATTCCGTCATAGTATTTCTTGCCGATAAGGTCTGTGAAGTTTTTCACCGTCTTGGGAGCAAGGTCGTTATAGAGCTCAATCTTAAAATTACCCATAGACGTCTCGAAAGTCGCAACCTGGCGTTTTGCTTTTGCTTCGGCCTCAGTTGCCTCATTTCCTGCCATACATGTCAACACAATCACTCCTACTGCGAGCATAAGCATCGCGAATTTTCTCATTTTGATACCCCCGCGTAAATTTTAACCGCTCGGTAAATTTTAACATCAATCCGCCTGTATAACCATAGGCAAGAAACGTAATCTGCCGCAAAGATACCGCAGCTGAAAGCCGATACATCTCTAAAATCTGAGCAAAAAGTATAGATGTCTCAGCGGCACCATGAAGGCATAATGCGTGTTATTCTGCGCTTTACGATGTGTCTGTACGTTACGCCTCTGCGCGACCTGAGCTCCTTGCCCATAAAATACACAATCGGCAGCAGGAATATGTAAAAATCCCACTTTATCGCCTCGGCTCCCACTCCGAGAAGCTTCAGAGGCACAGAACAGGAAAGGCACCATGGAACCATGGGAGCTATGGTAACAAGTGAATTCTCGATATCGAGAGCAAAATCTTCCCGCGAATGTCCGTGTTTTGAGTATGAGCGTTTAAGAAGAGCCGCTGTCATTATGCAGGAACTTATTTGGCTGCAGAATATCCCCGATGTGAAGAAGCTCGATATTATGATAGTGAGTGACTCTCCGATACGCATAGTCATTGCGTCTATAATCTCATTCAATCTGTGAAGAAGTCCCGAGACAGACAAGATTTTTGAATATGTGCTGGAAATGGAGAGAATGCAGATGATGCTCACCATTGAGGAAAGTCCGCCTCCGTTCCAAATATCTCCCATAACCGCGTTTTGCGGGTAGTAGCCAAAGACAACGGATTTTGCAATATATGAGAGAGGAAGTCCCTGTACATAAAAAGCTATGGCGCAGGCTGAGACAGAGCTGACAGCCAGAGCATATTTAACCTTTATCTTCATCAAGGGAAATACAAACATAACAGAGACAGGCAGAAAAGCCCACAGGCTTATTGTGAAATCTTCCTTTATGTCCTGCATATACCCTGAATAAGAGACAGCAAGGGGGTTCATAAATGAGAGAGCACAGTAAATTAAAATGCAGAGCAGAGTGGGCAAAAGAGCCGAAGCAAGCATGCGTTTCACATTTTGGTAGAGATCCGTCTTAGTCAGAGCAGCTACAAGATTTGCGCTTGAAGCTGTGGGAGAGCACCTGTCTCCGAAATACACGCCCGACAAAATTGCTCCCGCGGCAAGAAGCTCGTTGACTCCGCCTGAGCGTGCTATAGCCATGAGGATTACACCCGCCGTTCCGGCAACTCCCACGCTTGTGCCCAGAGCATAGGATATGATGCAGGTCAGCAGGAAAGCGACTATTATAAAAAGTTTGGGTGTTATAAAACCGACTCCGTAATAGACAAAAAACGCTATTACTCCGCTCATGCGCCACGCCGCAGTGAGAGCGCCTATCAGAAGCAGTATCTCGATAACAAGAAGTGCGTCTTTGATACCCAACGCGGAAGCCCTTAACACGGTAGATGCCCGGCACCCTCTTGATAAGGCTGCTGCAGAAAGCATAAAGTAGCCCAACAGCATGGCGTATGCCATAGAAAAGCCATAGATCAGAGATGCGGCTATGGAAGCCGCAAATAGTGCGAATGACAAAAGGAAATACATCTAACTCACTCAGCTTTCAAAATATTTTATCCGAACTCGATGAAAGAGAGGCTGTAAATATAGAGTATCAGCCTGCAAAGTTCAGAAACAAACGGGTCAGATGATACCACTCTTCTCATTAAATGTACAATTTAAATTTTTTTGTTAGTCCACAGCACAAATTAATATTCTGAATATATGGAAGTTATAAAATAATTTTGTATCTTAAAGTATCATAATAAACTTTCTAAATATATAAAAAATAAGAAGCCCCAAAGTTATTATGATTAGGCCTCTTATTTCATATTATAGTCACTGTTTTTACAAACAATAAATTATTATTGTCAATGTATATTGCTTTTATTTTATTTTCCTGCGGAGAGTCTTGCGGAAAGTCTTGTCCATCTTCTTCTCGTTTTGTCATTTTTTACTGCGATTGCCAGGGCTTTTTTTGTGCCCACTATTACTACGAGTTTTTTTCCGCGCGTTATTCCCGTATATAGAAGGTTGCGCTGGAGCATCACGTAGTGCTGTGTCAGTATCGGTATGACCACAGCGGGATATTCGGAGCCTTGGGACTTGTGTATGGAGACAGCGTAGGCATGAACAAGTTCGTCTGACTCGGCGAAGTCGTACGAGACAAGGCCGTTATCCATTTTTACTATGAGCTTCATCTCTTCTCCGTCTATCCTGAATATAGTGCCGATATCTCCGTTGTAGACATCTTTGTCGTAGTTGTTTTTTATCTGCATGACTTTGTCCCCCTCTTGGAGAACTCGTCCGAGCCGCTGAAGTTTTGCCCCCTGAGCAGTGTTCATTACTTTCTGCAGTTCGGCGTTTAATTTCATAGTTCCTACCGAGCCTCTGTGCATCGGGGTCAGAACCTGTATTCCGTCCATTGGGTCAAAACCGAAGCTCTTGGGTATTCTGTCTGTCACGAGAGATTTTATTACTTCGAGAGCTTTATCCGGGTCTTCCTGCTGTATGAAGTAGAAGTCCTTTAAGCCGCTTGCGTAGTCTTCGTCAAAATCGGGCATCTCTCCCGCGTTTATTTTGTGCGCATTTACGACTATTCTGCTCTCGCGCGCCTGTCTGAATATTTCATTGAGCCGCACCGTGGCGCAGACACCGGAATCTATGATGTCTTTGAGAACATTTCCCGGCCCTACCGACGGAAGCTGGTTGACGTCTCCGACAAGTATGAGGGATGCTCCCTTGGGTATGGCTTTTAAGAGATGGTGGAAAAGTATCTGGTCTATCATCGAGGCTTCGTCCACTATGAGGAGGTCACATGCGAGCGGGTTTGTCTCGTCTCTCATGAAGTCTCCCGACATTCCGCCTCTGCCGACGTATTCCAGCATTCTGTGTATTGTTTTTGCCTCATGGCCGGTGGCTTCGGTCATGCGCTTTGCGGCTCTGCCCGTAGGAGCGGCAAGCATGACAGTGTAGCCGCGCGCTTCTCTGATTTTGAGTATGGCGCGTATTAGGGTTGTCTTGCCGGTGCCGGGGCCGCCCGTTATAACCATGACTTGAGAGCTTATCGCAGTCTTGAGAGCCTCTCTCTGCTGTTCGGCAAGCTCTATTTTCAGTTCTTCCTGAACCCACGGTATGGCGACATCGGGGTTTACGTACTGACCGTTGAAGGGTGCGGACATTAGTTTGAGCAGATTTTTTGCCGAATTTGCCTCCGCGTAGTGAAAAGCGGGAAGGTACACTGCACAGTCGTCCTCGCCCTCCTCGTCCTTGAACCACTCCGTTATGAGCTCTTCGGCGAGGCGCGCATCCTCCACTCCCCTTTCCGCCAGATCGACGGATACGGAGAGAATCTCTGCCGCTTTTTCGGAAAGTTCTTCGATAGGCACATATATGTGCCCCTCGGATACAAATTGGCTCATTACATGGAGAACCCCTGCCCTTATGCGCAGCGGAGATTCCTTTGCAAATCCCATGTTAGCGGCAATTTTGTCGGCGGAGACAAAGCCTATGCCGAATATGTCTATTGCAAGCCTGTAGGGGTTTTCCGTCAGAACTTGAAGCGACGCCGCACCGTACTGTTTGAAAACTCTTACGGCATATCCGGTAGCAATTCCGTACTCCTGGAGAAAGAGCATTACTTCCCTTATCTCTCTCTGCTCCATCCATGAGCTTTGTATCATTTCTACCTTTTTGCCGCCTATTCCTGGAATTTCTGTCAGGCGGTCGGGATCGTTGTCCAGTATGTTAAGCGTCTCCGAGCCGAATTTGGCTACGATTTTTTCCGCCATAGACGGGCCTACGCCCTTTATAAGCCCCGAAGCCAGATATTTTTCTATTCCGGATTTTGTGGAAGGTGCAGAAGTTTTGCATGTGTCTATTCTGAACTGGTCGCCGAATTTAGGATGATGCTGCCATCCGCCTGTCATGAAAAGTTCCTCTCCGACCGCGGGCAAAGCTATCGAGCCCACAGCCGTGACAAGTTCCGGATATCCTTTCACACGAAGACGGAGAACGGTGTAGCCGCTCTCCGCATTTGTGTATGTTATTCTCTCAATCTGACCCGCTAACTGGACGGGCTGATTGCTCTGAACTTCGGCATCATCTTTTTTCATCGAACTATTTTATATATTTTATCTTTCCGTCAACTACGGTGAGACCAACTGTCATCTTCGGAAGCTCGTTCTCCGAGACGATAAACGGGTTTTCCATAAATGCCACAATATCCGCGGCTTTGCCCACTTCAAGTGTGCCCCTCATATCGCCCTCTCCGCAGACGGCGGCCCCTCCCGATGTGTACATGGAAAACGCTTCTATCCTGTCAAGACGCTGCGACGGCATCCAGCCGTATTCGGGCTCGTTGTTCAAATCCTGTCTGAGTATCGCGGCTCTTATGCCTATAAAAGGATTGAGCATTTCCGTCGGGGAGTCTGAGCCCGCTCCTATCGTTATCCCGTGCATTATAAGGGACTTCCATGCGTAGCTCCACCTTGAACGCTCCGCTCCGAGGCGCGACATTACGATAGGCCAGTCGGATGTTACAAATGCCGGCTGTATATCTGCCATCACTCCGAGAGATGCCATCCTCCTGTATATATCGCTTGCGCCAACCTGACAGTGGACAATTCTGTGACGAAGAGATGGCAGCGGGGCTATGGTCTTTGCTTCTTCGACGGCGTTGAGACAGCGTTCTATCGCGCCGTCGCCTATAGCGTAGAAGGCTACCTGCATTCCCGCTTCCTGAGCTATGGAGACAAGCTTATTGAGAGCGCCCTGCGAATGGGCGTATATGCCTCTGTTGCCCGGGTCATCAGAATACTCTTCTCTGAGTGCCGCAGTTCTTGCACCTAAAGTTCCGTCCACATGAATTTTCAGAGCGCCCGATTTGAAGAAAGATTCTCCGTGCCTCTTATGATTGCCCGCTTCGATAAAGGAACGAAGAGTCTCTTCATCGCGCAGATGCCACTGCTCCGATATACGGAGGGGCATATTGTCCATAAGCTCCATCTGCTCATAGAGCCCGAAAACTCTCTCTATGCTTCCCGCAAGCTCTATGTCATCAGTCTGGACAGATGTTATCCCTAGACGGGCCATCTCGTCCGCGGCTCTTTTGTACCACCTTGCAAGAGTATCTTCCGTGCATTCCGGTATGTTCAGGCGCGCCCAATTAACCGCGGCTTCGCTTATCACTCCCGTAGGCTCGCCGTTCTCGTCAGACTGGACAACTCCGCCCGATATCTTAAAGCCCGACTTTATTCCGAGTATCTCAAGAGCCCTGGTGTTCAGAACAGCTATGTGTCCGCATGAACGTTCAAAAAACAGGGGAATATCCTTTGATATAAAATCAAGGTCGTTTCTGTTGGGGAAACGCTTCTCCGCGAGATAGTCCTGATCCCATCCTCTGGCAAAGAACCACTCGTCATTTTTTATTCCGTTTTCTTTAAGATATTTTCTGCCTTTGATAATAATATCCTCAATCGAGACAGATTCTCTCAGATTCAGCGTCTCTATACTGCGTCCCGTAGCCAAAAGGTGGTTATGGGTGTCTGTGAATCCGGGCAGCAGTGCCCTGCCCTTCATGTCAAGGACAGTGGTCTTGGCGTCACACATGGAGAGGATCTCCTTGTCCGTCCCCATTGCTTTTATTATGCCACCGCGGGCAAAAAGAGCGTCCGCTCTGCCCGGTGCGGCCATTGGATATATATCGCCGTTTATAAGGGCTATTGAATCATTTCTGGGCTCTGCTGTCATTGTAACACTTCCTAATTTATAGTTTATAAATTGGATATTAAATAAGCTATTGTTCTTGTACCGAATCCGGTAGCTCCTTCGGCATAATAGCCAAAGCGGCTCTTTGCATAGTCCGCCGCGGCTATGTCGAGGTGAGCCCACGGGATGTCCTTGCCTACAAAAGCCTCAAGGAACATAGCCGCCGTTATTGCTCCGCCGTAGCGCCCGGCAGAGTTTATAAGGTCGGCATTCGGCGACTTTATAAGCTTGCGAAGGTTAGGGTCTGTCATAGGCAGTTTCCAGAACCTCTCGCCTGAAGCCGCACTTGCCGCAAGGACTTTCTCTCCGAAAGCATCATCGTTGGTAAAGAGCCCCGCCGTTGTCGTTCCCAAGGCCACTGCGCACGCACCTGTCAATGTCGCTATATCAACTATCATATCGGGCTTCAGCTCCGAAGCGTAGCAAAGAGCATCAGCCAAAGTGAGCCTGCCCTCCGCATCGGTATTGTTGACCTCTATTGTCTTTCCGTTGCGCGCCCTTAATATATCGTCCGGTCTGTATGCTGTGCCGCTCGGCATATTTTCCGCAGCCGCTATTATAACAGAGACTTTCCATGGTGTGTTAAGCTCCGCCGCGGCTTTTACAGCTCCGAGCACCGCGCAGGCGCCGCTCTTGTCACCCTTCATCGTCGTCATGAAATCGGCAGGCTTTATATCAAGTCCGCCGCTGTCAAAAGTAAGTCCCTTTCCTACAAGGACAATATGCCCCTTGGGTTCGCACTTTGGGTTCCATGTAAGATGTATGAAACGTGGAGCGTTGTCAGAGCCCTTTGCGACAGAGTAGTACGCATCCATATTTTCTTTAATAATTCTGTCCTCATCCCAAATCTCGCACTCAAGGCCGAGTTCCTTTGAGAGAGCCACCGCTTTTGACGCAAGAGAAATCGGCGTTATCACATTGCCCGGTTCGTTTGCGATATCGCGCGCATAGCACTGGGCGCGGGCAAGTATAGAACCTGCCGCAAGTCCGTCAGAGTCGGCATCTATTACGGTAAGTTCCGCCGGTACTTTGAATTTATCAGATTCATCGCGTGTTATATATTTGTCAAATCTATAGCTTCCGAGTACCGCGCCTTCCGCCGCGGCTGCTGCTCTGCTTTTGCCTGTTGCCCCCGGGACATTAACGGCTATGGAAGAATATCCTCTCTCCGCGGCTGAGCGCACCACTTTAAACATTGCCTCGCGCACTCTGTCATCGCAGGAAGAATCCTCTTTGCCAATGCCGCACATTACTACACTCTTCACCTTCTTGTCCGCTACCGGCATTATGAGCGAAGTTCCGGCCTTGCCTTTAAATACTTCGTTAACTATATTCCTGCGGCAGAAATCCCTCATCTCGCCGCGGAGAGGATCTATCGAAACGTTTTCCGGCTCGGACTCATAAACCAGTATTCCTATTACCTCTGCCGATTCCGCCGAAAATCCGTCTTCTGCTTTTTTAATATTCATAAAAAATACCTCCTAAAATCATCACTCTAATAATTCTTTAATAATAATAGCACTATTCAGCATTAAATGTGCCACTATTTATACGGAAAGATACGCTTTTCTGCTATACTTACAAAAAGCATTGAGCTCGGGACTGACAGCGAAAGAGGTGCTCTTTTTGAACAAAAACAAAAGAAAACATCTGGTACACTTATATGAGATAGCACTCCCCATATTGGCCCTATCAGCCCTCTTTATCCTCATGACATTGGGAGCTTCATACTTCCACCCTAAAAATCAGCCGCTCTCGCTCTTTATATTCAACAACATAATATGGTTGATATTCTTTATGGATTTTTCCGTAAGGGCAATTCTCTCTTCTGACAGAAGCCATTTTTTCACAAGCCATCTGGCTGAACTAATATCTATTCTGCCCATAATGCCCATAATCCTAATAGCGGAATGGCTCTACTCCATTCACATGACAGACATCGCCGACACCATACTGAACCTGATTTTTATAGTAAAATTCCTCGCGTACCTGACAAGAACTTTTATAATGCAGAGAAGATTTATAAAGACAAACGAGCTTCACTACGCCGCAGCAGTCTCTATGACCGCCCTTGTAGTCTCCGCTGTTCTCTTCGCCAGCTTTGAGGGCAGAAGCTACGAGGACGGTATATGGTGGGCATTCGTAACAGCCAGCACAACGGGATTCGGAGATGTCGTCCCCAAAACACCCGAAGGACGCCTTGTCGGAATGTTCCTCATGGTAGTGGGACTCTCGTGCATAAGCATGCTCACCGGCGTCATAGCTGGAAGAATGATGCAGACGGGAACTCTCCGTGCACGCAGAGTAAGCCCCCATATCACCTTCGTAATACAGCAGCTCAGCAAATTCGACACACTGAACGCAAACGACGTGGAAGAAATATGCACAGTCCTAAAATCCTTAAAAGAGGGAGAAAAAAACCTTCCCCAAAAAGCCGCAGCAGAATTACTAAAAAAAGGCAGAGAGTTCAGTCAAGTAAAAAACGAAGAAAAAAAGATAATATCATGGATAAAAAAGAACTTCACCCCCGACCCCGAGGACGAAAAACTCATAGAAAAGAAAATCATCTCATAAGCCATGTAGAAACCTTCGGCGAACAATGGGCAAACCGTTGAAGGAAAAACCTAGGTTTAGCGGGGGACTATTGGCAAACGATTGAAAGAAAAACCAAGATTTGGGGCGCTGTGTTTTAAAGGCTCCCTCTACGAGGGGGCTGTCTTGGCATGATTTTCGCCAAGACTGGAGGAGTGTTGACTTTGGTGTTGACCTTTGTTTTGCTCTGTGGCGGTCACAGTGAAAGTCAACGTCAACACAAAGGTCAACACTCCTCCACCGGCTCCGCCGGAGCTAAGCGACACGCACAAAACGAAAAGCGTCGTTTTGGCTTCCTGCTTATCAAGGAGGGGGCCTTTGAAAAACAAGGCACAGACATCAGCGCTAGATTCAGATTTACTCCACATTGATACACCGTTTTTGCCTTTTCAATCGTTTGCCTATTGCTTGCCCATTGCTTGCCAGAGCTCTTCGCTAAACAGAGATTTAGCTTTCCTCAATATTTCACGCAATGCAAAGCAAGCACTTCACTATGTTTCACGCAATGCGACTTCCGCGAAGCAACTCCCCGTGAAGCGAACTCCTTCCACACAGTCCAAAACCAAGGCTACGCCTCTGCCCCTGACAATTGTTCAACAACTGCTCAACGCCCCTGCCCCTCGGCCTTTTCAATCGTTTGCCTATTGTTTGCCTGCCGTTTGCTCACCGATTTATACCCGCTCATACTCCAATCTTACTCCGACGGCGCACTCTTTTATCGCGAATTCTTGCGACAGCGCGGCTTTTGCTGCGAAATCGGTGCAGTGGCATGGGTGCATTTCTCTTATTCCTA
>CAZNYN010000045.1:0-15788 GCA_964577295.1 uncultured Synergistaceae bacterium
ATTCCCTTGGCGCGGTCAAAGAGTATGCCCTGAGCTGTGCCTATGTGGCTGCCCTCAAGCACATAGCCCTTCATTCCGAGAATAGCCAGTGTTGTATCCTTGTTGCGGCCTTCTTCAAAGAGGAGTTTTGTTCCGCTCTGGTTGTGGAAGCGGCCCATTTCGATAGCTTCGTCCATCTGCATGCCGAAGTCTATCGTGTTCATGATTATCTGGGCTACTGTCGTTATTATCTTTGTGGCTCCTGCCGCTCCTATGCTCATGAAGGGCTTGCCCTGAGCGTCCAGAACTATTGTCGGACTCATTGAGGACAAGGGACGCTTGCCGGGTTCGGGAGCGTTGACGCTTGCCGGGTTTTGTGAGAAGTCGTCCATTTCGTCATTGAGAAGGAATCCGTACTCGGGAACCATTACTTTTGATCCGCAGAAGTAGTTTATAGTATTTGTAGATGTTACAATATTGCCCTTTTGGTCTACGACCGAGAAGCTGCTCGTTGACTGGCGCTCATTGCCGAGTCCCGCTATGTAGGCGCTCTTCTGAGCTTTTTCAAACTTCCAAGGGTCGCCGGCTTCGACTTTGTCGGCCACTTTCTTTGTGTCTATCTTCGCGGCGAGTGTCTTTGCGTAAGCCTTTGACTGAAGTCCTGCAAGGGGAACCTTTACGAAAGCTGTGTCTGCCATGTACTTTGTTCTGTCGGCAAATACGAGCTTTGTGGCTTCGGCAAGGGTCTGTACAAACATAGGTGTGTTGTGTCCCATTGCTTTGACGTCAAAGTTCTCCATTATATTGAGAAGCTGGACAACATGAGCTCCGCCGCTTGACGACGGGGGCATTGAGAATATTTCATAGCCTCTGTATGTGCCCTTAATCGGTGTGAGTGTGTACATTTTGTAATTTTTGAGGTCGGCTTTTGTCATATTGCCGCCGCTGCGGTTTACCGCCGCGACTATTGCGTCAGCCACTTCGCCTTCGTAGAATACGGACTCGCCCTTTTCACCTATGAGGCGGAAGAGTTTTCCGAGTGCCGGCTGCTTTAGTACCTGTCCGCCATCAAGGGGGAGACCGTCTTTGAAGAAGGGTATCGGGGTGTTTTCGTTGTACTTGCCGAGAAGTTCAAAGTTGTCTACGATAATGGAGTTCTGCATCGGAGCGAGGACAAAGCCCTCTTCCGCAAGGCGTATCGCGGGAGCTGCAACGTCTTTGAATTTCATCGTTCCGTAGTGGTCGAGAGCATACATCATGCCTTTCAGCCAGCCTGGGACTCCGACAGATTTGCCTCCGTCTATTGACTCTTTGGCTTTCTTGGAAGCTTCGCTTGCGTACATGTCTTTTGCCGATGACGCGGGAGCGGTCTCGCGGTAGTCAAGGCAGACTGTTTCGCCGGTCTTGCTGTCGCGTATGGTCATGAAGCCGCCTCCGCCTATGCCGGACGCGTTGAATTCAACGACGTTCAGTGCCAGAGCGGTTGCAACAGCGGCATCGATGGCGTTGCCGCCCTTCTGCATGATTTCGACTCCGGCCTTTGAAGCAAGTTCATTGGCGGCAGATACCATGCCGTGTTTTGCGTAAACCTCGTCCGGCTTGACTGCCGCCATGGAAGCTGCCGCAAATGCCGCGATCAGAATGATGGAAATAATTACGCTCAAAACTTTTTTCATTACTTTCTCCCCCTCTATTTTGTATTTATCGGCTTTGCCGATATAAGGACTCAAATGTGGTAAATATAATAATCTAAAATATTTAATAAAGACACAGTATTGCAAAAACTTAAAAATATTGCCTATCGGAGCAGGGATTCAAAGCCCGCGGAGAAATTACTCTCAGCGGGCTTTGAAAATAGGGGAAAAATCTTATTTTAGAATCCTGCCGGCATACCTGTTCCTGTACGCTGGTCGGCTGCGGCATCCATCTGACCTTTTTCGTGGTCGAATATTATGCCCTGGCATACTCCGTGATATGTCTCACCCAAGTTGAGCTTGTAGCCCTTTTTGGTAAGTGAGTCTATTACGGTTTTGCCTGCAGTCGCTTCGAGGATTGTCTCTCCGTCCATGTCGTTCCAGATTCTCGGAGCTTCGATGGCCTGCGACATTGTCATCTTGTGGTCTATTACGTTTGAGATGACCTGAGCGACAACTGTCAGAATCATTCTTGAGCCGGACGCGCCGAGTGTCATGAATGAACGTCCCTGGGGGTCAAGCATGACTGTCGGGCTCATCGAAGAGAGGGGACGCTTGCCCGGTTCGGGAGCATTGACGCTCTCGGGGTTCGAGGAGAAGTCGTCCATCTGGTTGTTGACGAATATCTGGTAGTCGGGAAGCATTATTTTGCATCCGAACCAGTAGTTGATTGTGTTTGTCGCTGCCACGATGTTGCCTTCCTTGTCGACTGTGGAGAAGTGTGTCGTCGAGAAGTGTTCGGGGCCTGTGTCGCCTATGTGTGATACCTTTTTGTTTGTTTTGTCAAACTTCCAGGGATCTCCGGCCTTTCCAAGTTCGGGGAGCTTTGAATTGGGATCATAGTTCTTTGTCATTGTCTTGGCATATTCTTTTGACGTGATTCCTTCGAGAGGCACGCTTACAAAGTCTGTGTCAGCCATGTACTTGTCTCTGTCTGCGAAGACCATTCTCTCAGCTTTGCCCCACATGTCCATAAGTTCGGGCGAGCCGGCTTTTTTCTTGCTGATGTCATAGTTCTCCATGAAGTTGAGAAGCTGAATGACATGAGCGCCGCCGCTTGAGGGGGGAGCAGATGAGTAGATTTTGTATCCGCGGTATGAACCTTCGACTGGCTTTCTGACTATGACTTTGTAATTGGCAAGGTCTTTCATTGTCATGTTGCCGCCCGACGCGTTTACTGCCTTTACGAGAGCCTCACCTATCGGGCCGCTGTAAAATGCTTTTTTGCCGTCTTTGGCAAGAAGTCTGAAGGCTTTGGCAAGTCCGGGGTGCTTTACAACAGTGCCGGCCTCGCGGGGAAGCCCTTCGACAAAGTAAGGAACGTTTTTGCCTTCGTTGTTGAAGTTGTAGAGGTCTTCGTAATGTGAACCCTGGAGAGTTCCCGTCTGTCCCTCTGTCCAGACGTATCCTTCCTCGGCGAGTTTGATAGCAGGTGCTGCTACTTCGCCGAAGGACATTGTGCCGTACTTTTCAAGGATGAAGAACCATCCTGCGAGATAACCCGGAACCCCGGCCGCTCTTCCTCCGCGTGCCGACCAATGTTCTTTCTTTGCCTGTTCCGATGCGTACATATCCTTGCGTGCCGATGCGGGGGCCGTTTCGCGGAAGTCTATGAATACGACTTCTCCTGTCTTTGCGAAACGAACTGTCGCAAATCCGCCGCCGCCCATTCCTATGTTGTACGGTTCTACTACATTGAGGGCAAGAGCTGTCGCTACGGCAGCGTCAATGGCGTTGCCGCCCTTTTTCATTATCTCAAGGCCTGCTTTTGATGCAAGCTCGTGAGCTGCAGATACCATACCGTTTTTCGCATAGACATCATGCGGTTTGTTGGGGACTGTCGGGACTGTCGCAGCAAATGCCGAAAAGGCAAAGAGCAGAACTGACAGAAGCGCGATGAAAAATTTGGACGAATAATTCCGTGTTCTTTGTGACACCGTGACTCCTCCTTGATTATATTTAACACAGGCAGAGCTTCTTACTTGTACAGAAAACTCCGCCCATATTCACATAAGGTAAAAAGTACAGTCGCTGTTTGGTTATTTAGCTTTTCCAAGCCATGGGCCGATTCCGTCGTCTTTTATCTGTTCGTATGACGGAATATTTTCTATTACAACATCTTTGCCGTCTTTTACCATGCCGAGCATGTCTATGGCTTTTTTGGAGGCTGCAACGTGGCGTGCTGTTCTAAGCTCTATCGGCTGGTCTCCTTCATAAGGAATGAAGAGGAGTCCCATTTTGGAGGCCTTGCTGTAGGCTTTGTCTTTGCCTGTCATGACAAGAGCTTCGTCAGTCTTTGAACGCAGACGTCCCTGTGAGGGATTGCCCGACTCCATAAGCAGAGGCATAAGACCCGGGACGGCATCTCCCCACTCTCTGTGGCTCAGTCCTTTAAGGTTCACGGGAGAGGGCTCAAGGCGCATCGGGATTCCCGATTCTTCCAGATCCATACAGACCATTGCCGCAAGTTCCATAGCGTTCTCGTGAGCAACCATCGCATTTACGACGGGGTACTCGGGGGAGGCTTCGTGGAGGTCAAAGGCTAGGTCGACTTTTTCCTTTTTGAGAAGCTCAACTACGGCAAACCCCGCCAACTGTGTGATACCGTCACCTCTGTCTCCGGGGTAGGCTCTGTTCATGTTGCTTCTGGAGCTTCCGTCGAGCTTTTGCTTTGAGGGCTGGTGAATATAGATATCAGGGTCTGGCCACTGGTCGATGGGGTTTGTGGCTCGTGAGCCGAATTTAAAAATTCTTTCCCCGCCGTCCGGCTGCTTGATTGTAAAGTGCTGAGGAGCTGCGTCCTGGGGCGAGTTGTGAGTTCTTGCCGACATGTTGCCGAAAGGCATAAGAATCAAACGTCCCTTGTCAACCTTTGCACGCTCAAGATATATTACGGCTGCCATTGTTCCCGAGGGTTCATTGGCGTGGACTCCTCCCATGATAAATACCGTTCCGCCCGGCTCTTTGCCGTTCTGGATGTATATCGGGGAGTCCATATTGCTGCCTTTAAGAGATGGTTCCCACTCCGAGAGCATGTGGTGCTCAAAACCCGGAGCCGGCACCAAGACTTCCGGCTTGTGCATGTTAATGAAAGATATCGCCGTGTACCAGCATATCGCCGCAGAGACAACGCAGAGGGCTATGGCTGTGTTTTTTGTTCCTTTAACTCTGTATTCCATTTCGCTCCCCCTCCTACTTCAGCATCAGGAGGCGAAGCACCATCGGTATAAGAACCATGGCGGCCGTGACCTGTTTCCAGAATGAACGTTCGCGGAACATGCAGCGAAGGACAAATATCATGACCAAGAGCAGTAAAGCGCGATAAATAAGTGTCATTTGCATGTCCTCCTTAGAATAGGAACTTTGCGATGGAACCGCTCATCAAAATTACCGCGATTCCCCAAAGAGCTAAGATAATTCCCGGTATAAGGCATAGCTTAAGGACTTTAAAATAGTTCTCCTCGCCTACGACCTGGGCCGCGAATATACCGGCAAGAGCTGTGGGAGGCATGAGGTCTCCGAGAGAAGCTATTAGGCTCAAAGCCGAAGCCACTATTACCGAGTTGAACTTAAGAAGTGCAAGCAGGAAAGGAACTCCCAGCACCGAAGCGGAACCGAAGGAGGATACCGCTCCGAAAAGAGGCATGGAGGTCGCTATTCCGACGTAGAGCACCCATGAAGGAAGGCTCAGAGCCGATACAACGATAAAGCCCTGCACTCCGATAAGAGTCATTACCTGGATGAACATTCCGACTCCCATTAGGATTCCGAGCACCGGAAGAGCGTCGTCAAGAGCTTCTGTCAGAGTATCGACAAAGTTCCATTTAGCGCCGGAGAGGAAGCCTGTCATTGCGGAGAGGAAGAATATAAGGGGCATTCCGAGTCCCGGCCATACTCCCGCAAGGAACTGGTCGGATGCAAAGAGCACCACAAGAGAGAATACAGGCAGAGCGAGTCTGAAAGTAAGAGGCTGCTTTGCCATTTTCTGAAGCTGAATTTCAAGCTGCTCCTCATCGGAGAAATGGCGTATCTGAGGATATATCATTGTAAGAGCGTAAAGTATAGCAAGGGGTATCGTGCATATCAAAAGCGGAATCGCAAATCCGACAAAGGGGATGTCGACACCCGCGCAGATTATCATAGCGGGAATGCTGACGGGAGGAGCTATCATTCCAAGCAAAGCTCCCATTGAGACTACCGCCGCAGTGCGTATCTTTGTCATGCCGAGCGTCATAAGAACAGGAGAGACAAGAGCTCCGGTTGTAAGAACGGCTGCAGTTGACGAGCCCGTTATCATGCCGGGAAGCATTATTATAAACATAATGCCCAAGCTAAGCAGAGCGGGGAATTTCTTGAATTTGCGTATCATCCATGCGGAAAGAGAGTCCAGCAGTCCTATCTTGAGCACGACTTTCATGTACATCATTGCAGTGGCTATGACAAGTATCGTGTTGATATAACCGAACTCGCCCTCTATAAAGTGGCGGAGAGGGAAACCCTCTCCCGCCGCAACGGCTCCCAGTATCGCGGACATAGCCATGGCCACCGATATCGGAAGATTCCACACAAAAGCTCCGAATGCGAAGCTTCCTATCATAAGGAGGGTATAAAAACCCTCCGGCCAGAACCAGTCCATCTTCCTACTTCGTTACGCCCCAGGAGGCGAGTACAGTCTTTAGGGGTTCTTTTGTTGTGTTTACGCTTGCCGCTGTGTAGATTTTAGCTTTCTTTGGCTTTACGAGTCCGTCGAAGAGCTTGTCTTTGTTTGCTCCGTCAACGAGAATGAGGGCGTCTCCCTTGGGTACTGCCGCAGAAATGAAGTAGTCCGAAAGAGTTCCTCTGCGTCCCTCTCCGCCGACATGCATCATAAGAATCTTCATGCCCTTCTTTTCGGCAGCCTTGCAGAGATCAAGAGCGCGCTTTACTTCGTCTTCCTTATTAATGCCTGCCGCGCCCAAGCCTTTTGAGCTTCCGCCTACGACAGCGATAAGAACCTTCTGTGAGGTTAGGGCATCCGCCTTCATAACGGCATCAAAATCCGCACCTATTTTAAGGGACTTGAGAATAACTCTGACCATCATACCGTCCGAGCTCTGACCGACGGACGTAACCGCAACATCGGCAGCCATCGCGCATGCGCTTGTGGCAAAAAGGACAAACATTGCAAGTACAAGTGCTTTTAACTTCATAAAAAAGACCTCCCTAAAATTCTTGGATTGCGGATATTATCCGCACCTTATATTGAATAGTCTATTCAATAACAGGAGGTCAGTCTATATTTTCTCTCTTTATTCTCTTTGGTACGTACAAGTGACTGAATATTTTAAGAAATTCTGCAGTAGACGTTCTTCGGACGCCCGCTTTTGCCGTCCTCAAAGTCGCTCTTTCTCTGAAGCTGCCCCTTCTTGACAAGGTATTCCAAATATCTGTGTACGGTGGGATAGGCAAGCCCCGACAGCTCCGACGCTTCGCCCGCGGAAAGGCGCATCCTGCCGTCTGTGAAAAGGGAGTGAACTCTTCTCGCAGTCTCTTCTGAAAGTCCTTTGTTCCTCTCGCTGCTGTTGGTGTCCGCCCTGTATCGCGCAAGCTCCGCGTGCAGAGATATGCGTGACGAAAAATCGGCGAACCTCACAGGCTTTGAGACAAAATCATCAGCCCCGGCAAGGCGCATTGCAGATGCAACATCGGGATTCTCCTCCACTGTAAGAGCAAGAAGAACTACGGACTGAGATATCTGACGGCACGCCCTTACCACATCCAGCCCGCTCATAAGGGGCATGTGATAATCGACAAGCAGTATGTCTACCGAGTTGTCCTTGACCCAGCCTATGGCTTTTCGCGGGTCGTCCGTGATAAGAATAGCCCAGCCTAAAGAGTCCGCCATGGCCTTCAGCGTGTAGAGGATATTTTCATCGTCGTCCACTATTCCCAAAGTAAAATTCACTGCGTCTCTCCTCTCTTAACAGGAATTGTTATCTCGCAGAGCACTCCTCCGCCCTTTAAATCCTCATGCCTTATTGTTCCCCCGCTGTCCGATACGACATTGCGGACAAAGGGAAGTCCAAGCCCCGATGAGCCCCACGATGAGGCGCTGTCCTTCTGAGGAGGCAGAAAACCCGGGCCGTTGTCTTCCACCGATATAACGGCGCAGCCCGAGCCGCCTGCGGCTTTCAGCAATATTTTTGGGGATTTTGCGTCAATTACCGCGTGGTGAGCGTTGTCAAGAAGATTTACAAGGGCGCGCGAAAATCTTATTAAGTTGACAACTATAACCCTCTCTCCGACTCCGTCCTCTACAGCGACTTCGACATCGCTTCCCCAGCTCAAAGGCCGAACCTGAGCCATAGTATACTTTATAAGCTCCGAAACGGTCGTCTCATGCACAGACTTCGGAGACCTTATTTCGGATATCATCATATTCATCTTTTCCGCCACATGAGTTATCGTCACAGCGTGTTTCGCAGTCGCCTCGTCCTTTGACATGGCCATTATATCAGCAAGCCCCAGCACTGTTGTGAGAGGCCTTTTCAGGTCGTGAACAAGATACTGCATCTCCTGGTAGAGCCTGGCAGTCGTCTGCTCCTGACGCAGCTTGTTAAGCTCACGTTCGCGAAGCCTCAGCACGCGAAGCTGTGCTATTCGCTTTTCATAGCCTATAAAAAGCTCCGTAAGAATGAGAGTGATACATATATTAAAAGCAAAACTCATACCGCATATCGTGTTCAGCAAATAGTCCTTGTCCATCATTACCGTTGTCGTCTTGATTACAAGGCTCAGTTCTCCGCGTCCGAAGCCATACTCCGTCAGAATCGGTATGAGGTCAAGCCACTGTATCGAAAAAACCAGAAGAGACTGAATTATCATCTTGTAGACAAAATTTGTTATGTCGCGCGAAATATACTGCAGGACAAAGACCGACAAAAGAGTCAGAAACGCAGGCACTCCGAAATGAGGCACAGACGGGAGGTGAAAGAAGCTCACGATAAAATAGCAAAGAGGTATTGCGGCAAGGGGCAGAAGCCACTCAATCTTTTTCATTCCGCTCCTCTCGGCGAGACCGTCGGAGAGCATGAACCACCCGCTGTAAAGAAGTATGGCTCTAACTGCGTTGTTCACTATGAGCCAGAAGGCCGTGATGATGATATAGCCGCCCTCAAACTTATCAACCGCCTTGTCAAAAGCTTCGTACACGGGGATGAGGGACGCCTGAAAAAACTGACTGGAAATCCAGCAGACAAGTATAAATATGCCTGCTGCTATCTTATGCACCGCGGCATTTCCCGTCTCTTCCGTCTTACTTACGCTCTTTCGCAAATAAAATTCACCTTCCCATAAAATATTCCGGCCTCACCGATATAGGCAATCTTATGTTCGGCATAGGCAGAACCATATTTGAGATTTTACACCATAAACGCGGGAGTAATAGCTGTATATTACCACCCGCCTTTCTCCGCGGCGTTTTTAACACGACACTCTGCACGCCGTTTTCCGGCATCAAAATGAATAAGAAGCACTTTAATTAGATAATGTATACTTCACAAAAGCACGCCATCCTGCATGTCAAAAGATAAAAAGGCGGCATATTTCCCTCACAATCTGTGAACAGGCAAAAATTTTATAAAATGACGCAAAATATTACGCAAATCATAATAATTTAAATCAAAACACGATGTATACACCTGTGTGTATTTATAAATATTTTTATAAAATTTTCTATGTATAATTTCATTATTTGGCCAAAAAATTCACTGCATATTTAGTTCGATTTTAATATAGGAATATTCACAAATGGTATGTTCAGAATGCCTTACATGGTGGTATAATTTTCTGCCATAAAGGTCTTTTTGTTTAAAGGCATGAAGACAAATTTTATTGAAAGTGCGGTGTTTTACATGAAGAAACTCGCAATAGTGGTTTTATTCGCAGTATTATTCTCCTTCGCAGCAGCACCTGTATTCGCAGCTCCCACGCCCAAGGCAGGCTGGCCTCAGCAGCTTAAGTTTATGGCAGGACCTCCCGGCGGCAACTGGTTCGCACTCGGAAGTGCATTCTCTGATATGTGGAGCAAAAATGTAATTCAGACAACAAGCAGCTCCGGCGGCGGTGTATCAAATATCCTCAACACAAATGTTAAAAAGGGCGACTTCGGATTCTCCGTAACATCACTCCTCGGAGCAGCCGTAAAAGGAGAACAGGACTTCCTCGGACGTCCTACTGCAAACTCCGTCATCATGGCCAACCTTTATACGCAGTACACATATTTTGTAATGAACAAAGATTTTGCGGACAAACATAAGATTAAGAAGGTCGGCGACATCTTTGACAAGAAAGTCCCCGTCCGCATGGCAACACTCAAGCCGGGTACAGCTTCTGAATTTGTCGTAAAGACACTCTTCCTCAAAGGCTACGGCATCACATACAAAGACATCAAGAAAATGGGCGGAACAATGGAATTCGCATCATACGAAGGCGGAGCAGACCTTCTGGCCGACGGACACATAGACCTCTTTATCTTCTCAGTAGGCAAAGTCGCATCCATCGTTATGAACATTGAAAGCAAAGCAAAAGTCACGATTCTGCCAGTCGAAGACAGCGCGCTGAAAGCTCTTGCAGACGCATACGGCACAGTCACACTCACAATCGACTCGGGAATATACAAGAGCGTAACAAAGCCTGTTAAGACAGTCGGAGACTACACATGCGTGGTTATCCGCAAGGATCTTCCGGAAGACCTCGTATATGAACTCTGCAAGTCTCTCTGGAAAAACAAGGCTACACTCGCAAAGGCAGTCAAGGACATAGCAGAACTTAATCCCAAGACCGCCGTTCCGTCAAACGTTCCTACACATCCCGGCGCCGTGAAATTCTGGAAAGAAGCCAAATAGCATTTAAATCAGCTCCGTCCCGAAGATACGCTCTTCGGGACGGAATTTAAAAGCTGAATCTTTTTCAGCCCGGGAGAGTGACTTATATGAGAAAATTAAGCGGCATCAGCTACAAAATTATGTACGTCTACATCTTAATAATAGGCTTATTCCACCTCTATACTTCTGTGTTCGGCGCTTATGAAGCCTATCTGCAGAAAAATATACATCTTGGACTGGTTCTTCCTCTGGCCTTTATACTGTTTCCGATATCAAAAAAAGCACCTGCGGACAGAGTCCCTTTTTACGACTGGATTCTGGGCGCCATGGCAATGCTGCCATCGCTCTATGTAGTCCTGAATTATGAAGAGATAACACTCAGAATAGTGCAGGTCGACCCAGTAACTCAGGCTCAGTTTTTTCTTGGCGCACTGCTCTTCGTCCTGCTCATGGAAGGGACAAGGCGCGTAGTCGGACTGCCTCTCACAATAATAGCCTGCCTCTTCACAAGCTATATGTACTTCGGCGACAAGCTCCCCGGCGTCATGGAAGGCTTATCTTTCCCCCTCTCCGAAGTTATAGAACAAATATACCTGACAGACGAAGGCATATTCTCAATGCCTCTCGGAGTATCCTCTACGCTTGTAGCTGCATTCCTGATATTCGGAGGATTCCTTGAAAAGTGCGGAACGGGCTCATACTTTATGGAAGTAGCCCAGGCCTTTACAGGTACAGCCCCCGGAGGCCCAGCCAACATCGCTGTCATGAGCTCCTGCCTATTCGGATCAATTTCGGGCTCCGCCGTTGCCAATGTATACGGCACGGGAACCTTCACCATACCTCTTATGAAAAAAATCGGTTATCCTGCCCACTTTGCGGGCGCTGTTGAAGCCGTTGCAAGCTCCGGAGGACAGATAATGCCCCCTGTCATGGGTGCGGGAGCATTTCTTATGGCATCATTCTTGGGCATTCCTTTTGTTCAGATTATGATTGCTGCGATAACTCCGGCAATTCTTTACTACGCCGCTGTCTTTCTTATGATTCGCCTTGAGGCTTTGAAGTGCGGACTGCGCGGCCTTAGCAAAGACGAACTTCCCAAGAAGTCCGACGTTTTGAAAAGACTCTACCTCTTTGCCCCGATTATCGCGCTCGTCTACTTCCTCCTCGCGGGCTACACACCAATGCGCGCGGCAGTAATAGGAGTCGGAGCGGCATGGCTCTCTTCACTTCCCAATAAAGAGACAAGGATGGGCCCCAAAGCAATAGCAGACGCCATATACGGAGGATGCAAGAGCATCACACTCGTATGCGTGGCATGCGCATCCGCCGGTACGGTTCTTGGCTCTGTGGCTCTTACCGGTATCGGAGTCAAGCTCGTAGGCTTCGTTCTCGCCTTCTCGCATGGAATCCCCATTATCGCCCTATTCCTCGTAATGATAGTATCCCTGATTCTCGGAATGGGGCTTCCCACAACGGGAGCTTACATACTTGCGGCGGCATTGGGAGTTCCTATACTGACAACCTTGGGATTCGCTCCTCTTGCGGCTCACATGTTTGTCTTCTACTATGCCATAATCTCAAACATCACACCGCCTGTGGCACTGGCCGCATACGCGGCAAGCTCCATTGCCGGATCGGATCCGAACAAGACAGGATTTACCGCATGTAAGCTCGGATTCCTTGCATTTGTAACCCCGTTCGCATTCTGCTACGACCCCGGAATACTGCTCCAGCTTGACCTCATCGGAAATGCGTACGGTATAACCGCATGCGTTGCGGCATGTTTCGGCTTCGGCTTCGCTCTCATGGGATATCTCAACAGACCTCTTACAATGCCCGAGCGAGCAATCTTTATAGTCCTGGCTGTAGCAGCACTGGCGCCCAACCAGATAGCCACAATAGTGGGATTTGTCGGCACAATCGCAGCGACCGTAATATTCTCAAAGGTAAAAAGAAACAAAGCAGCCGCAGCATAAAATCAAACTTCCAAGTTAAGCAAAAAGAGACACGAGGAGCAAATCCCCTCATGTCTCTTTTTTTTCAAATATGAAACAAAACGCCGCCTTCAGACGCACGGCAAATTTATCTTAATTAAACCCTATCATAACTCCCGCTATTACAAAGACAGAGCCGCAGAGGAAGAGAACTCCCTGGAACTTTATCTGCCATTTCGCCCATGTAGCCCAGTCAATGTGAGCCGCTCCGATACATGCCATGAGGCATCCCGATGTCGGGACTATGAGGTTTGTAAAGCCGTCTCCGAGCTGGAAGGCAAGAACGGCAACCTGACGCGTGATGCCGGCTATGTCCGCAAGAGGTGCCATGAGAGGCATTGTAAGAGCCGCCTGTCCCGAACCGGATACGACAAAGAAGTTAAATACGGACTGGAACAGATACATAATCCACGCCGAAAATGCGGGAGAGAGACCGGAAATCATGAGCCCCATATTGTGAAGCACAGTGTTCAAAACAGTAGCATTGGTCGGAGAATCGCCGCCGAGAACAAGGATTATCCCCTTTGCCATACCGACAACCATTGCGGCTCCCAGAAGGTCGGACGCACCGCTTCTGAAGGACGACGCCATATCGTTGACCTTCATATCTCCAAGCTTGAATATAACGCCTATAATTCCGCCGACAAGCCCCATGATGAAGAACTGAGTCGCTATCTCGGGAATATAGTAGCCCTTCTCCGTTACACCCCATATTATCCAGACAACAGCGACAACTACCGTAAGAATGACAAGAGCGTGTCCGCCGCGGAACTCCTCGTCGGAATCCTCCGAACTTCTCAGCTCGTCACGGAAAAATTTATCGGAATCGCGCACAGGCGAAAGCTCAGGAGTCTTTCTTATTCTGCTCCCGTACCACATTGTATAGACTATGCCCAAAACGGTGAAAAACGCCCACATAAACATACGGAAGCCCGCGCCAGAAAGCACCGGTATCTGAGATATTCCCTGAGCGATTGCGACGCTGAAAGGGTTCATCCATGACGTTGCAAAGCCTATCTGAGTGGCGCAGTAAGTTATCATGACAGCGACAATGGAGTCATAGCCTAAAGCTATAACTACGGGAACGACTATCAGCACAAACGGTATGGCCTCTTCGCCCATGCCGAATACGGCTCCTCCGAGAGAGAAGAGTACAAAGAGTATGGGAATTATGAGCTTGTCCATGCCTTTGCTCTTCTTTATCATCCTCTTAATGCCGCACTCAATGGCGTGAGTTCGCAGCACAATGCCGAAGGCTCCTCCTACTATCAGAATAAATATCATTACACCTACGGCAGAGCCCCACTTGTCGCCCGCCACCATGCCTTCAAAGGCGTAGTTCAGGAATCCGACCTCTCCGTAAGGTTCAAAGAGCTTGATTCCGTCCTTCATGGGAACGCCGGCATCGTCGAGCTTGTACTTAAAAGACTCCGGTATGAGTACGGTGCGGCTCTTTTCCGTGCTTCCCATCATGTACTTAATCTCTTTTGTATCAAACTGCCCGACCGGGACAGTCCACGTAAGAAGAGCCGCAAAAATTACAACGAAAAAGATAATAATATATGTATCCGGAACCCAACGTGTTTTATTCTGCTTTGCCTGTGCCATAATTACTCCTCCTTAAATCGAAACACTAAGTACACCTAAGAATCTCACTTATTTTTAAACCAAATTTCACCTCTTTTGCCTGTGTAAAAAAAGATAAACGCCATTTTCACTTGACTTCTTTTCCCGAGAATCTATTATATTACGCAAGATATCACAAGGCATTCAATAACACAATATCTATTTTTGTTCATACAGACAAGATTTCACAATTGGGACGGAGGATAAAAATGTTTACTCTAATCAAAAACGCCAAGATATACGCGCCGGAATTCACAGGCATAAAGTCTCTTTTAATCTGCGGCGAGAAAATAACATGGATGGGAGAAAAATTCCCGTGCGAAGAGACTCTGCCGGGACTAAAAGTTGTTGACGCTGACGGAATGATACTCATGCCCGGCATAGTTGACGGACATGTCCACATTACAGGAGGCGGCGGAGAGGGCGGAGCCGCGACTCGCACGCCGGAATTGCTGCTCTCTGACATGATAAAGGGCGGAGTGACCACGGTAATAGGGTTGACAGGCACCGACGACGTGACAAGAAGTCAGGGAGCTCTCGTCGCGAAAGCCAACGGACTTATTGCGGAAGGAGTCAGCTCATGGGTCATGACAGGCTCGTACCAGCTCCCTATAAAGACACTCTGCGGAGGCATAAGAGAGGACATAGTCCTCATAGACAGAATAATAGGGATCGGAGAGATAGCCATATCCGACCACCGCTCGTCACAGCCGACATTTGAAGAGTTCATGCACATAGCCTCAGCCGCACGGGTCGGAGGCATGCTGTCGGGAAAGTGCGGTCTCGTCAACGTCCACCTGGGCGACGGAAAAAGAGGTCTTGAATATCTCTTCCGAGCCGCAGAGACGGAGCTTCCCATATCTCAGTTTATCCCGACACACATGAACAGAAATCCGTGGTTGTTTGAGGACGCGCGCAAATATGCAAAAATGGGCGGGTACGTGGACTTCACCAGCAGCACGACACCAATCTTCCTCGAAGAGGGAGAAGTCAAATGCAGCAAAGCGATAAAGACACTGCTCGACGACGGAATCCCAGCCTCCCATATCTCCTTAAGCTCGGACGGACAGGGCTCCATGCCGATATTTGACGAAACTGGGAATTACGCAGGCATAACAATAGGACGTGTCACATCGGTACATGAAGAATTTACCGACACTGTGCTTAAAGAAGGCGTTTCCATAGAAGACGCAGTGAGAACCGTCAGCACCACCACAGCCGACCACTGCAAACTGAGCGGCAAGGGACACATAAAAGAGGGCTTCGACGCAGACATCTTGCTGCTGGACAAAGACAGCCTCGAGATAAAATACGTCTTCGCGCGCGGCAGAATGATGATGGAAGACAAAAAAATTCTTGCGAAAGGCACTTTTGAATAAGAGAGTTCAAAAACTGCCAAGCTCCTATAGCAGGTAAAGTTTATCCAAAAGAACAATCTTTAACATTCTCATAAGCAGAGCTAAGAGGCTGAATATTATACCCTAAAAGGTATAATATTCTCCTAGCTTCAATAACAGCACCCTATAGGGTATAACTGTGACAACAGCACAAGCATATTTTAAGCCCGCTTCGACTCATCGAAGCGGGCTTATTTTCTACACTAATGCGATTCTGTATCTCTTTTCGGGGCG
>CAZNYN010000046.1:0-15198 GCA_964577295.1 uncultured Synergistaceae bacterium
CCACGCACCAGAGAATGCAGAGAGATTCCTCAAAAGGCAAGATAAACGGCAGAGCGAGCGAGATACAGCGCCTCATAGGACGCTCCCTCCGCGCCGCCGTCGACATGGACGCTCTCGGAGAGAGAAGCATCCTCATAGACTGCGACGTGATACAGGCGGACGGAGGCACGAGAACAGCATCGATAACTGCCGGCTGCATAGCTCTCATCGACTCCCTCAGATACCTTGTATCATCCGAAAAACTCTCCGTCATCCCCCTAAAGACTCAGATAGCCGCGGTAAGCGCGGGCAAAGTCGCAGGCTCTGTAATGATAGACCTGTGCTATGAAGAAGACTCTTCCGCGGAGGCAGACACAAACATCGTAATGACATCCGCGGGAAACTTTGTGGAAATTCAAGGCACGGGAGAGGCCGGGACATTCTCGCGCGCGGAGCTTGACGAAATAATAAATCTCGGATGGAGCGGAATACAGGAACTTCATAAAATTCAGGCAAACGCTCTGGCTCTCACAGACGAAGAAAAAGGACTTATGACAATATGAAAATAGTCCTTGCAAGCGGAAACAGAAACAAATACAGAGAGATGAAAGACGCATTCTCCCCAATCGGCGTGGAGCTGCTCTTCGGCGGAGACTTTGAAAATCCGCAGGATGTCGAAGAGACGGGAGATACATACGAGGCAAACGCCCTGCTCAAAGCCCAAGCTTGGGCAAAAGCCACGGGACTCCCCGCAATGTCGGACGACAGCGGACTTGAAACCTCCGCACTCGGCGGAGCACCGGGAGTACACTCCGCAAGAATAATCCCCGGAAGCGATGCGGAGAGGACAAACTGGCTGCTTGAAAAATTAAAAGACGCGGATGACAGAAGCGCGCGCTTCGTATCCTGCATAACAGTCGTCTTTCCCAACGGCAAAATAATCTCCTGCGAAAAATTCTGTCCCGGCAAAATCGCACAAAAACCTGCGGGAGAGTCCGGCTTCGGCTATGACCCGATATTCATTCCCGACGGCTATGACAGCACCTTTGCCGAACTCGGAGACGAAATAAAGAAAAAAATTTCTCACAGAGCTTTGGCAATAAAAGGTCTAGCCGAAATACTGCAAGATATGGTATAATGCGCTACTGTACGTATATGGATAAATCTCTCCCCGAATAGCATCGTCTATCGGGATATTTCGTAAAATTTGGAGGTGTAGTTTGTGAAAATTCTATTCGGAGTTCTTCACTTACTTGTCAGCTTGGCACTAATCGGAGTAATAATGATGCAGCACAGAAAGAGCGGCGGCTTTACGGGCTCGTTCGGAGGCGGCGGCACCCAGGCAGACAGCAACGGCACTTGGCAGCGCATGTCATCACTGACAAAAATCACAACAGGTCTTCTTGTTGCATTCATGCTCCTCTCAATACTTCAGGTCGTAATAAGATAGCCCGGAGTGCATGATATGCCGTTAAAAAGGCTCGACAGCCAAAAAGACATCGCATCCTACAAAGAAGATCCCTCACGTCTCTTCTCGGCTACACACGACGAGATACTGACAGGTTGGACCACAGATATCTACTTTCTCAAGACAAGAGACGTGCTGCGTGCGGCAGGTCTTCTTGAAACACCTGTTGTCGCCGAAGTCTTTACACGCAATGAAGGAATATTCTCAGGCAGCGAAGAAGTATTAAGACTCTTCCGTACACTGCCCAACGCGCCGCAGGTAGAAGTCCTTCCCGAAGGTTCACACTTTGAAGCCAAGGAAGTTCTCATGCGCATAACAGGCACATACGAATCGTTCGGCATGTACGAGACGGTACTCCTCGGAATGCTCGCTTCCGCTACAGGCTGGGCAACGGCGGCACGCAGATGCGTAGACGCGGCGGAAGGAAGAAACGTCCTCTGCTTCGGAGCGCGCCACGTTCACCCCGCAATAGCTCCCGTAATGGAAAGATCCGCAAAAATCGCTGGCTGCAGCGCAATGAGCTGCATACTCGCAGCAAAACTCTGCGGCGAAGAACCAAAAGGCACAGTACCCCATGCCGCGATACTCCTTATGGGAGACACGGTAAAGCTCGCGAAAGTATATGACGAGCAGGTCCCGGCCGAAGAACCCAGAATTGTCCTCGTAGACACATTCAAAGACGAAGCGGAAGAGACCATGAGAGTCGCGGAATGCCTCGGCGAAAAACTCTCCGGCATACGCCTTGACACACCGGGCGAGCGCGGCGGAGTAACACCCGACCTTGTTCGTGAAATACGCTGGCGCCTCAACACCGCCGGATTTGAAAAAGTTCAGGTCATAGCCACAGGCGGCCTCACCCCCGAGCGCATAAAGCTCATGAACGAAGCGGGAGCGGACGTCTACGGAGTCGGAAGCTACATAACATGCGGCACTCCGCGCGACATGACAATGGACATAAAAATGGTAAACGGCAAGCCCGTCGCAAAACGCGGCAGACTTCCGGGGATAGTACCCAACCCAAGGCTTGAACGCGTACTCTAGCCCCGCGGTCTGTTCTCCCCCACGTTAACAGACTTCGTCCCGAGCACGGCACTTTGAAGTGCGTATGCCACGTACTGCGGGAATCGGACGAGACGCTTTAAGAAACATGAGTATAGATAATAAAAAATTTAAGATACGCGTTTTTCTAAGGAGGAAGATCCATGCTCGGCACACGTTCGTACATGGCCAAAGGTGAAACAGTAGAGCGTAAATGGTACGTCATAGACGCGACAGATAAGCACCTCGGCCGCCTTGCAGTACAGGTAGCCCGTATACTCGCGGGAAAGCACAAACCGACATACACACCGCACGTTGACACAGGTGATTTCGTAGTTGTTATCAACGCGGAAAAAGTCGGACTTACAGGCAAAAAGCTTACACAGTCAACAATCAGCACATACAGCGGATACCCCGGCGGACTTAAGACACTTTCCTACCAGCAGGTTCTTGACCGCAAGCCGGAGCGTCTTATCGAGAGAGTTATCTGGGGAATGCTTCCCAAGACAAAGCTCGGACGCGACATGTACCGCAAACTTAAAGTTTATGCCGGCCCGAGCCATCCCCATGCGGCTCAGCAGCCAGAGCAGATAGATTAAGGACAGGGGTGAACTAACATGGCAAGTACATTCATCTGGGGAACAGGCAGAAGAAAGAACGCTGTCGCCCGCGTACGCATCTGCGAAGGAGACGGCAAATTCCTCATCAACAACCGTGAAGTCAAAGACTACCTTCCCCGCGTTTACTGGAGCACACAGGCAATACAGGCCCTTGCAACAGCCGGAGTCGAAGGCAAAATTGACGTATTCGTAAACGCCCACGGCGGCGGTCTTACAGGTCAGGCAGGAGCAATCCGCCTCGGCGTAGCAAGAGCGATACTCAAGATGTACCCCGCAGCACGCCCCGCCCTCAAAAAGGCAGGACTTCTGACACGCGACCCGAGAATGGTCGAGCGTAAGAAGACAGGACTCAAAGGCGCCAGAGCAAACAAGCAGTTCTCAAAGCGTTAGTCCGAAAGGAAGCATTGCTTCCGCACCCAAAGCACAATCAAAAGCCCAAAGCCGATTCCAAAGGCTTTGGGCTTTTTTCATACCCTTTTGCATGCGGCAAAGAAAAGCATTCTCCTCCGAACACATATCGCAAGAGCAAAATTCGGGCATCAAAAATTCCGCACTTCTTCGCCCGCGGAGTTGAGCGGCGAAATTCTACCGCCTGTGCAATCTATGCCCAAAAACATACCATTTTCACCAGAATTCACACAAATAGTTTTTACTATCCTCTGAAATATCACGGAGCACTAAAAACAACGGAAATTTTTACAATTCTTGTGCTGCGGCACAGCGGAATCACGTTCCACGTCTCCGACGCGCTTAAGATTCGGAGCACGTGAATATATAATTTACAAAACGCTTTATTCTTAAGCATAGCCTTCTTATACTCCTATTGCTTCGAACCACTTGCGTTATGTATGCTTATGTATTATTATTGCACCGTCTTGTTTTATAAATTTTTTAACAAAAAATATAAAGATATTATCAAAAATTATATTGATTATAAAAACCTTTTTTTGGCGCAGGATACAGTCTTTATTCTCGTGTTTGAACGTATTTGCACATCGGGATGATTGGAGGAAAGACAAGTGAGGAAGAAAAAGAATATTCCGCTTTTCTGCGCCCTTGTCTTTATGTGCCTAATAACTACGATAAGCATTTACCTTTACCGAAAAGATGCTGTATGCCGCGCGACGGAGCTTACATACCAGAGAATGTACGATTCTGTCAAAGAACAGTGTCTGACTTTTGATGCCAAGATAGAAGGACAGTTCGCAATTCTGGAGACTATGACCGACTCGATAACCGTACAGGAAATTTCCGACAAAAATCAAATGACCCAGCGTATGCAGAATATACTGGCTTCATCCATGTTTTATCACATAGGCTTTATAAATCCGGACGGGAACGGCTACATACAGGACGGCAGCACGATATCGGTAAAAGACAGGAGATATTTTCAGAGGACAATCTCCGGCAGGAATTCCGTGGAAGTGGTCGCGGCCGACAGAACAACAGGGGGATTGAAGTTTATATTGTCCGTCCCGGTCATAAAGGACCGAAAGACAATAGGAGTCATGTTCGGCAGCTACAACGAGAGAATATTCAAAAGGATCTTTATGACAAGACCTTTTGACGAAAAGGGCGCATCTTTTGTATGCGCATCGGACGGCAGCCTTGTCATTGGCAGCAGCTCGCCCAAGTGGCTCTCCTACAAGGGAATGCCATTCGCAGGAGAGACCAATATCCTCGACTCATACCGAAGAACTGCACCTACCGGTGAACGTACGGCAAGAGATATGGCTATGGACTTCGCTTTCGGACGGCGCGGAACATACGAATACACCTTCGGTAAATACAGCCGTTATGTGATATATGAGCCGTTGAGCGTCAACGACTGGTTTTTAATCAACACGATAGACGGGGAAACCGTGAAAAAAAGCATAGCCGACTCATCCAGAATGCCGTTTATTTTATTTATGATGATATCTCTCGGCATGTTTACAATGATTGTCATTATCATAAAGATAGAGGCACACAGCAGACACATGCTCGAAGAGGAGGAGGCACTTCTGCGTATCAGCGAACAGGAGTATAAAATAGCGGCACAGCAGAGCGGTAAAATAGTCATACGCTATGACATAAAGACAAAGACGGAGTACAGAGACGCCATGGCAGACGGATTCATATTCGGAGAATCCGCCGTCACGCCCGACGTCCCCGAAGTCTATGCAAAGTCCGGCATGATAGACAATGACAGCATTGAGGACTACATAGACTTCTACAAGCAGATGCAGGAGGGAAAGGAAAAAGGCAGCACTGTAATAAAAGTGAACGACATAAGCAAAGGCACGTTCTCATATTACAGGGGTGACTTTACCGTGATATATGACGAAGAGAAAAAGCCAGACCACGCGATAATCTCTTTTTACAACTGCACCGAAGAGCGCGAAAAAGAGCTCGCTTACGGACTGCTGCGCCAGAGCCTGTCCAAATATCCCGAAGAGAAGACCAAGATATTCGAATACAACCTGACCACGGATTTTGATGAGAGCGTATCAGCCAAGTTCACCATTCCGGCGGAAGAGTGGAAGAAAAGCCACTTCAACAACAGAAGCAATATTGTGGCAAAAAGGTATGTCCACAAAGACGATGCCGCCGCATATATTTCCTTCCTCAACAGAGAAAGACTGATCTGCGCATTCCAAAGAGGGATAAGCGAAGAGACTGCCGATTTCAGAATGAGAGCGGAGGAAGGGGAAGATTACCTATGGCACAGAGTCACCATACGAACAGTGGAATATCCAAAGACAAAGGAAATCAAGGCTTTTATCATATTTGAAGATATAGATGCCCAAAAAAAGCTCCAAATAGCACAGCAGAGCCGCCTGAAAGAAGATCAGCTGACAGGAGTCCTTAACAGGAGCTCATTTGCGGAAAGAGTCCGCGAAATTATAAAGGAAGAGCCCAACACGATTCATGCACTGATAATGATAGACATTGACAACTTCAAGCAGGTAAACGACAAACACGGTCACATTAAGGGCGACGAGGTGCTCATAGATACGGCAAAGAATCTCGGAGCGATACTGCGCTCTGGCGATGCAGTGGGCAGAATCGGCGGAGATGAGTTCATGGTATGCCTGAAAAATATACCTGACAGAGAAATAACGGAAAAAAGAGCAAAACACATATGTGAAGTGCTGACCGCAGACATAGGAGACGGAGTAAAAATCTCCGGAAGTTTGGGGATAGCGCTCTACCCATCTGACGGGACAACATTCGAAGAACTGTACCAAAACTCGGACACGGCTGTCTACATTGCCAAACGCAGAGGCAAAGGGTGCTACGAATTTTATCAGAGACACTGCGAATCCGAGTGCTTTGATTAGCCGATATAACCTGCTGTCAAAACAAACCAGACTGAATCGGCATTTTTACTTACGCTGCTTTCTTGCACCGGACAAAGCCATGATATATTATTATTCTGCTTGCTTTTGTGCAAATTAGTTATAGTAATTTATTGTATTAGCAAATACATTTATTTTCTATTAAAAATTTGAAGCACTGCCTGACACAGAGCCGCCAAATGAAATAAATCGGGGGATAAGCTTATTCATGAGAATAAACAAGAAAAATCTGCTGCTGCCCGCCCTCATCTTTGTATGCGTCATAACAACCGTAAGTATATACCTTTACAGGCTTGACGCAGTCGATCGAGCGACAGAACTCACAAACCAAAGACTGTTGGACTCCGTGAAAGAACAGAGCCTCACCTTTGATGCGAAAATAGACGGACAGTTCGCCATTCTCGAGACAATGGTAGACTCAATGCCTCTCAGCGAAATCAAAGATAAACGTCTGCTCGCCGCAAGAATGCAGAGCGTGGCAAAATCATCCCCCTTCCTTAACATAGGCTTTGCCGCACCGGACGGCAGTGCATTCCTCCAAAACGGAAAAGTTGTAAACGTGGCGGACAGAGACTACTTCCAAAAAGCAATGTCCGGAAAGCGCGGAGCATCAATGATAGCCTCGGGCAAACTCGGAAAGGCACCGAGACTCGTTCTGGCCGTTCCCGTCATAAAAGGCACGGAGGCCATAGGAGTAATGTACGGCAGCTATGATGAGGCGAGATTTAAAAAACTCTTTATCAAGGAACCCTTCGAAAATGAGGGCATATCATATATATGCGACTCTGACGGAAACATCATAATAGGCAGCAACTCTCCGAAATGGCTCTTTGCCGACGGGATGCCGTTTAAGAACATAAAGAACTTCTTTACTGCATATCAGCAGACACAGCCCATGGGCAAACGCACTCTCGAAGATGTCAAAAATGACTTTGCCGCAGGCAGGCGCGGAACATACGAATATAACATCGGCAGCTACAGCCGCTACATAATATATGAGCCATTAAGACGCAATGACTGGTTTCTCATAAATGCCATAGACGGAGCGGCAGTAAAAGAAAGCATACAAGCATCATCCCTTATCCCTCTGGCCCTGTTTTTAATGATATCAACAGGAATGTTTATAATAATAGTACTGATAATAAAAATAGAGGCAAAAAACAGAGCCGTACTTGAAGAGGAAGAGGCCCGCCTGCGTGTAAGCGAGCAGGAATACAGAATAGCAGCCCAGCAGAGCAACAAGTTCATAATAAGATATGACATAGCGACAAAAACTGCATACAGAGACTTTATAGCGCAGCAGGGCTTTGTCTTCGGAGATTCGCCCGTAATGGAAAACATACCGCAAAGCCACATCGACACGGGAGGAGTAGATCCCGAATCCGCCGAGGAGTACATCGATTTTTACAAAAAAATAGAACACGGAGCACCTGAGGGAGTCACCGTTATAAGAGTGAGAAAACAGAACGGTGAGCCTGCCTACTACAGAGGCGAGTTTACATCGATATTCGACAAACACGGCAAACCGCAGCAGTCCATAATATCATTCCACGACATCACCGAAGAACGCGAAAGGGAGCTCGCCTACGGTCTTCTGCGCAGCAGCATGGCAAAACTTTCCAAAGCACACACAATGGTCTTTGAATACAATATGACAAGAGATGCCGAGGAAAATCACTCGGACGTACTGCCAATTTCAAAAGTAGGCTGGAAAGACAAAACCTTCAACGAAATAACGGAGATAGTGTCGAAAAAATATGTACAGAAAGATGATGCTCTGCTTTACACTATATTTATGAACAAAGAACGCCTTCTTGCATCCTTCTATGGAGGAAAAAATGAAGTCACGGGCGAGTTCCGAATGAAAACAGACGTAAGGGAAAACTACCGCTGGGCAAAACTTACGATTCGCATGGGAGAGTACCCTGGGACAAAAGAAGTCAAAGCCTTCATAATATTTGAAGACATACACGACGAAAAGATAAAAAATATCCTTCAGGAAGAGCGCCTCAAAGAAGATCAGCTCACAGGCGTGCTGAACAGAGCCGCGTTTTCCGAAAGAGTGGCAGAGATTATAAATGCGGAACCCAAAGCAAAGCACGCTTTGATAATGATAGACCTCGACAACTTCAAACAGATAAACGATACATTGGGACACATAAAGGGAGACGAAGTCCTCATAGAGATGGCACACGGACTTGAATCCATACTGCGCAGCGGTGATGCCGTAGGCAGAATAGGCGGAGACGAATTTATGGTATGTCTGAAAAACATACCGAGCAGAAGCGTAACAAAAAAGAGGGCGGAATACATCCGCGACATGCTCATAATGGACGTAGCGAAAGACCTGCAAATCTCGGGCAGCTTGGGAATAGCCCTGTATCCCGATGACGGCACAACATTTGAGGAACTGTACCAAAATTCCGACACTGCGGTATACGAAGCGAAACACCAAGGGCGCAGCCGCTATGAATTCTACAGCCATGCACAGAATAATACAGCACAGAAACAGCCCGCAACCCCCATAGATACTTCCTCCTACGACGAAGAGCTGAGAGAGGCACGCCGTTTAAAAATAGAAGAGATCATAGCCGCAAACGAAGAGCTCATGACAAAAGAGACAAAAAGCGGCTGTTCCGAAACAATAAAAGAACTCATGATCAAAAATCAGTCTCTGGAATACAAAACCCTGCTGCTTGAAACAGCCTTGAGCCACACGGACATATACTACTGGCTCTACGACATAGAGAACGGCACAGCCATACAGAACGAAAGGGTAATGAAACAACTCGGGGTACCCAAGATAATGCACAACTATCCTCAGTCCCTTCTCGAAACGGGGCTGATTGCTCCGGAATATCACGAATCATTCCTGCAGATGCACGAGAAGGTAAAAGAGGGCGCAAACGAAGCGGAAATCCTTCTCTGCCACTCAAACGGGGTATTCTACCGCGTCCGCTACACAACAATATTCGACAAACAGGGAAAACCGATAAAAGCAATGGGAACAGCCGCGAGCATAAGACTGTAAGACCCCAAACCCGCCGCAAGTTTTAGCCATCGCGCCCGATTTTTTGCCCTTGCTTTTTTCTTCCTTTGGTGCTAGGATTTCTCATAATGAAATTTTGTTCGGAGGTCTTGTTATGATTATGCATACATCCCTTACGAATAATGTAAATAGCTGGTGGTGGCGCGTTTAGCGGCCCGCCGGTTTCTTGCTGTGTAATTCAGAGGGACTGGAAGGGATAAAATTCTTTCAGTCCCCTTTTTTTGACTTAAGCACGGAGGGGAGCGAAACAGCTTCCTTCCGTACTTTTTTCAGCAGCGGGAACGGTTTTGAGCGGATTTAAGGCAGACTAGGATTAAGACGAGGTTTCAAACAAGCCAAGAGGAGGAGTTTTATTATGACAGAGAGAAAAGAACATTCGGCGGGATTTCCCAACAACGGTATGTACGGAGAGTTCGGAGGTTCATATATCCCAGAAATGCTCGAACCTGTGATGAACGAGATTGCGGAGGCCTATGAGAAGTGCAAAGCAGACCCTGCTTTCAAGGAAGAGTACCTATCTTTAATGAAGGAATATGTGGGCCGCCCCTCAGCTCTCACAGAGTGCAAAAATCTTACAAAGCTCTGCGGCGGTGCAAGAATTTTTCTCAAGAGAGAGGACTTGAACCACACAGGCGCTCATAAAATTAACAACTGCATAGGACAGGCTCTGCTTGCCAAGAGAATGGGCAAGAAAAAGATTATCGCCGAGACGGGCGCCGGAATGCACGGAGTCGCAAGCGCCACAGTAGCCGCCTTAATGGGCATGGAGTGCGATGTCTACATGGGTGCTGTCGATATAGCGCGTCAGGCTCCAAATGTACTGCGCATGAAAGCTCTCGGAGCCAATGTCATCCCCGTCACAGCGGGACAGGGGACATTGAAAGAAGCTGTAGACGATGCGTTAAAAGCTCTCTGCTCCGACACATCCCTCTTTTACCTCATAGGCTCGGCAGTAGGGCCGCACCCGTACCCCACAATGGTTCAGGACTTCCAGCGCATCATAGGAGACGAGGCAAGAGCACAGATAAAAGAGCGCACAGGCAGCCTGCCGAACGCTGTCGTTGCCTGCGTAGGCGGAGGCAGCAACGCCATAGGGGCTTTCACAGCCTTTATCGAAGATAAGGAAGTAAGGCTCATAGGTGTCGAACCGTCCGGACGGGGACTTAAATACGGCGACCACGCGGCAACTCTGACAATGGGGGAGCCAGGAGTGCTTCACGGCTTTAAGAGCTACGTGCTCACGGACGACAAAGGCGAGGCTGCGGAAGTATATTCAATAGCCGCGGGACTTGACTACCCATCAGTAGGCCCGGCACATGCGGCTCTGAAAGCGAGCGGCAGAGGCGAATATATATGCGCCTCCGACCATGACGCTCTTGAAGCTTTCAAACTTCTCTGCCGCACAGAAGGAATAATCCCTGCTCTCGAAAGCTCCCACGCTCTGGCTGGTGCGCTTAAAATCGCAAAAGACATGGCAAAAGACCAAACAGTGCTCGTCAACCTTTCGGGACGCGGCGACAAGGACATGGAGACAATCGCGAAGCTCAATATCTTTGATTAGAAAAGCGCAAAATAAAAGAGGCGGGAAGAAAAATTTCTTCCCGCCTCTTTTGCTGTCAGCAGTCCGCCTCTTCTTTCTTCTGAGGCATACTTTCGACGCTTGATTCGAGTGCGTCGCATAGACGCTTTACCGTGCGGAAGGTTCTCTCTCTTTCCAAGCTGTTTATCGTGAGAAGAGCGTTTTCCTCCCAGTCGTGGAGCGCATCCACGAGAGATGAGGCAAGTTCCTTGCCCTTCTCGGTGAAACGTATTATCTTTCTTCGCCTGTCCTTTTCATGGGGGCAGCGCTCCAAGAGTCCCCTCTTTTCGAGACCGTCCAGAGTCGCGGTCATAGTCTGCCTCGGAATACCCAAGTAATCAGCTATCTCTGCCGGCTCAACTCCCTCTGGACGTATGGACATTTCCTCGATAAGGGTCATTGCGTTTGTCGAAACCCCGTGCTTCTGAGTCCAGTGGGAATAGACCTGATCATACCTGCGCCACAGGTCAGAGAGTTCAAGAAGCCTCTTTCTGTTATTGCTTAAAATTTTGCCCATTATAGCCCTCCGTCAGATAAAGGAATTGGCGAGCGGCAGTTTCACTCGTGCTTCTCTCCTCCACATTATAATAAAGAGAGCGAATAATGCAATATTCGCCGCAGGCATTGCCAGCCAAACTCCGTCAAGTCCGAAGAAAATGGGCAGAGTCCACAGAGCTGCAGGAAGCAGAATAAACGGATCTCCGTATGTAAGCAGAGAAGCATTGCCCATCTTCCCCACTGCCTGGAAGTATGAAGCGCATACCTTTGCAATTCCTAAGAAGGGGAAGAGAGGCGCCGAAAGCAGAATGCCCCTTGCCGCAGTCCGAGCGACTTCTCCCTCTAGAGAGAAAAAGTTCGGCACAGCCATGTCGGATAGATAGACGAGCAGCGAACAGACAAGCCCAACACATATTGCCGAAGTGAAGCCGAGCCTCGCCGTAATCCGCTTTCTCGCATGGAGAGACGCTCCGTAATAGTAGCTGACCATAGGCTGAATACCCTCCGCTATGCCCTCCTGAAGCATCACTCCGACAGGCACTATATACGCGACAACGGCATAGGCAGCCACTCCCAAGTCTCCCCCGTATGCCAAAGCCTGCCAGTTGTGCATTATCAAAGTCAGAGCCGCCGCAACCTGAACTCCGAAAGGGGATATTCCCATTGAGAGAATCTTCCTGCACAAAACTTTTGACGGACGAAGATTTTTCATAAGCAGGCGTGTGTGGGACTTCCCCGTGACAAAGTGAGCGAAAAGCAGCGCCGCCGTCAGCATCTGAGACATCGCAGTAGCCCATGCCGCTCCGGTAATTCCGAAGGGATATACAATAACGAGAAGCCAGTCAAAAGTTATGTTAAAGACAACTCCGGCAACTATTATATACATCGCCTTTCTCGGAAAACCGTCATTGCGCACAGCTCCCAACATACTCATAGTGATAAGCTGTGCGGGAGATGTCAGCAGCAGAATCCACGCATAAGTATAGGCAAAAGCAGCCACTTCATCTGACACGACATATAAAGAAAGCAGAGTGCCGCAAAGCGGAGTAAAGATAGCGGCTGTCAATACGGAAGCGCATAACATAACAGAGACCATAGAGCCTAAAATCCTCTCGGCCAAAAATTTACGCCCGCGCCCCACGCTGATAGACATCAAAGCTCCTCCGCCGACTCCTATCCCCGCTCCTATCGCAGTGACAAAGACAGTAAAGGGAAAGGCGAGCCCAATGGCAGCAAGCCCCGAAGCCCCCACCCCGCGCCCGACAAAGTACCCGTCAACAATGATATAGACACCGCTCAAAAGCTGAGAGCCGATGGACGGAAGGACAAAGAGAAAAAAGAGCCGTACAAGTTCTCTGTAATTAGAAGTGCGGAACATGATAAACCCTCCTCATATTTCGTACATTAAATACTACGCTTTCAGTTAATCCGTAATTGTATTATACACAAACGGACTTAAATGACAAGACGGAAATCTATCACGGGACACTCGCAGCCGAAAGAACATATATGACAGGGTCAGCGGAATTCACACACCGAAAAAGGATATGCTTTTACTTTTTTGTTATTTGCTGTATATATATCAAATATTGGCAATCTGTTTTCAACTATCTGCCTTTGGCAGAGAATAAAGTGAGGATGATTTTTATGGGCAAGATAAACAAAGCAATTACATCTTTGTTCTTTGTCATACTATTGGCTTCGGCATCTTTTGCGGCAGAACCTAGATATGCTGAAGGCGAGGCAATTATCATGATGCGTTCGGGCATAACGCAAAGCTCCTATGCGGCAAAAACCGCGGCATCTGCATCCTCGATGAAGACAGCCGCGGCTTCGGCGGCTTCGTCCGCAGGGGCTTATGTCGTGCAGGTATTTTCACCGATAAAAACTGACTCCGCTGCGGCTTCGTCAGCCGCCTCGGTTAAGTCCGCAAAGAACGCTTCCTCCTCCGAAATACTCACTGTAGCGCATATCCGCACGGCAAAGGGAGAAAGCACAGAACAGCTCATCGCGCGGCTTAAAAAGAACCCTGACATCATTGCGGCAGAGCCGAACAGAATAACATACCTCTCCGCCGTGCGAAAGGTGAGCTCACGCCTTGCCGACGTTGAAATTGACCGCCGCTGGGGACACAAAAAGATACATGTGCCCGAGGTCCGGAAAATGAACGAAGGCAAAACCTTGAATAAGACCATTGCCGCTGTAATGGACACGGGCGTCATCTATGACCACAGCGACCTTAAAGATAGCATGATAGTTCTCTCAACTGATATCTTTAAATCTCTGGGCTACGAGAACCCTGCGAGCTTTGACGGAAGCTGCGGCATATGGTTTCATTCTGTTGAGAGATCTTCTTCCCTCGTCACTCCTGTGCCTATAGGCGGCAAAGGATTCACTGCGTCCGGCGGAACATCGGATGACATAGACAACGGCACATTTGAAGAGATGAGAGTTATAGGCGACATAGACGGACACGGCACTCACGTGGCGGGAATAGTCGGAGCTGCGGGAGACTATGACAACCGAGATAAAGCGGCAGGTGTCAGCAACAACACGGCCATTCTTCTGGCTCTGAATATCTTTTCGAAAATCAGAAATGGCAGCGAATATTCAATAGGCTCATACGATGCAGACACCTTCAGAGCGATAGATTTCCTGATTGCGGCGAAGAATGCGGGACTTAATGTCAAAACAGTCAACATGTCTTTCGGAAGCTGGCGCAGTATGAGCAAAATTTATACGAGCAAAATAAAATCTCTGAGCGACTGCGGAATAATAATCTGCATAGCCGCGGGAAACGAAGCACAGGACATAGACTCTCCTAAAGGTCAATATCAGGGACTGCAAAATCTGCCGGCAGTCCTCAGAGAAGATATGACAATAACAATCGGAGCCACGACCATTTATCAAGGAGAGGGCCCATCATATACAGAGATACCGGAGGACAAAGACCATGACTATTCAAATTACAGCTCAAGCGGCAAATGGATTGATATCTTTGCCCCCGGAAGCAAAATATACAGCACATGCAGAAAATCCTGGATTCTCAATGCCGATAATGAGACATACCACAGCTCGGGATACACGGCAATAGACGGAACCTCTATGGCGGCTCCCATGGTCACGGGTGCGGCGTCGCTTCTCTGCTCAATGTACCCCACCCTCGGCGCAAGGGACATAAAGCTCGCCCTGCTTGAGGGAGCGGACGCAAACATAGCCAAGACAAACCTCTCGGCATACGGCAGACTGGACATAACGGGCGCGGTAAAAGCGCTGGAACCTGCGATATCGGAGTTCAGCGAGTTCACCGAGTTATCCTCGGAAGCGATACTGCCTATTAAGGCAACAGGCAAACTTCCGGAAGGTAAAAAGACGCTTGTAACCGACACATACGTAACACAGTCGGGAGAGTATCTCGTAAGCCCCGCTAAAGTACGGGATTTCCTGCCCGATGCGAAAAATGTGCACGCACTCCCCGTCTTTGCGGCAAGCGCGGACAGCATGGAAGGCAAAATTGCGGCAATATCCTTTGCCATATCCGGCGACAAGCTCGGAGACGGCAGACTTGAGACACTGCACATCTTCAAGCTTAAAGCATCCTCATCCTCATTTGACAGGGCGGAATA
>CAZNYN010000047.1:0-15083 GCA_964577295.1 uncultured Synergistaceae bacterium
CCGGCTTAATGTCGTCCTTCGGCGCATCAGGTTCTTTCTTAACTGTCCCCTTGAATATTCCTGTGAGCATTTCCTCTATCTTCGTCAAAATATCCCCTCCGTCTTCTTTTTTAACTTTTACAGCGCGCCCTGCCATGCTGATTCCGGCAAGCTCGCCCTTCTTTACCTGATTCCAAAGCTCCTCGCTCTCGACCTTTATTCCGACTGCCCATGAGCCTTCGGGCTCTTTCTCAAACAGACTGTCAACTCCCTTGGTAAGCCAACTCTCCGCTACGTAAGCATCTTTGGCGTCAAAATCGTGGTTCGTGTCAATGTTTGGCGTCAGCGCCGATTTCATAAAACCATACGCCGCCTTCTTGATTTCCTCTGCTTTTGCAAAGTCCCCCTGTGTGTCGACCTGGTTCGGGCTGTACACAATGCCGTAAACCATGTGCTGGTCGTTATTCACCTTAGTGAGCTTTACTTCCCGTTCAAGAGGCTCTCCGCTTGTGTCGTCACCGGTGCTTTTCCAGATGATTTTCTTCTTATTAGCGCCCTTCGGCACAAGTGACAGAAATGTAATCTTCATATCCTTAAGTTCTGTTGGCATAATCTTCCTCCTCTCATGCTGCTGTCTATTGTCATACAATAATTTACTCAAATAAAGCTATATCTAGCTAATTATTAAATTATTTAGCTAGATATAGCTGTGACATACGATAGTAACTCTTTATGATTATTGCGGAGGTGAGGAGATGGCAAACGAAAACGAAATAACCAAGGCGAAGGGTCTTTTTGCCTCATCAGGCATACCAAAACTAGAGCCGATAATTAAAGCACAGGATAGCCATCCGGCGGAAGGCTCCATGCCGGGTATCGTATATCCGCCGCTGCCTTTTTCGGAGATTTTAAATTTAACTTATAGCAACGCATTTCATACTCAGTGTATTTCCCTCAAAGCCGAAATGTCAGCCGGGCTCGAATATGAAGCCCCGAAGGAGTGCGAAAAGTTTCTGGAGGGAATAGCCGGAGAAGAAAACTTTATGGACATTCTTGGGCGCATTGCATGGGATTTGGAATGTCTCGGCAACGGCGCGTTAGAGGTTGCACGTGATGCAAAAGGTCGCATAGGCGAGGTCTATCACGTACACGCCCATACGCTTTACGTGCGCTCGAACGGCAACGATTTGGCGGGCTTTACGCAGGAAGCGGATATTCCCGTGGACTTTAACAAGTTCGGCGATCATGGCGAGCGCAACGAAATATTGCAGTTAAAGAAATACACACCGCTCTCAACCTGGTACGGGATGCCGGAGTGGGTTGCGGCGCTCGAAGCGCTGCGGCTCGACCAGCAGAAGAAAATTTTTTATTCGTCATTTTTCGGAAATTCCGCTGTCCCGGCGTTGGCTGTCGTACTAGAAGGAGCTGAGTTTGATGCGGACACTGAGAAGAAACTGCAAATAGGATTCGAGAACATGAAAGGTGTGGACAATGCCTTCCGCACACTCCTTATGTCAATCCCTTTTGAGGGCGCGTCCATAAAGTTTGAAAAGCTCATGGCTGACTTTAAGGACATGCCCTTCGACAAGTTGACACAGGCGACACGTGAAGAGATTCTGGCTGCTCACGGCACACCTCCACGGCTGGTGGGCATCGTCACAGCCGGAAGTCTCGGAGGAGAGGGTGAAGCCGATGCGCAGCTTCGGAACTTTGTAGAAACGAAGATAAAGCCGCGCATGAAGTATTTGGAACGGCGTGTCGGGCTGCTGCTTCGCGATGCAGGATTACCGGAGGAATTCGCACTCAAAGGTATCTGCCCTGAAGCCTTGCAGACACAGGAAGAGCCCAAAAGTGACGCAAACGTTGCCTTGCTTGCCAAGATTTTTGATGAAAGAGGTGCTTTGTAATGTCAGCTACTCTTGATATGCAGGCTATTGCGCTTAAGGTTGGGCACCGGTTGCGCGCACTCGCTGTCAAGGATACGGTGCCGGTCGGTAAGGGCTCAAAAAGCTGGCGAAAGGTTACTAAACGCGGAAAATTTGTCAGCGGCGGCGTAGACAAACAAGGCGGGGAGCTGCGGCGCTCTGTCACATGTACACGCTTTGCCGGAGGAGCAATCGTCGGCACAAACAAAGTGTACGCCCGTGCTGTCCACGAAGGTCGCAGGGCGATTATTATCCGCCCAAAAAAGAAGCGCGCTCTGGCGTGGGCAGGAGGCGAGGCAATATCCCGCCGTGTATTCCAAAAAGCCAGACAAGGCAATCCCTTCTTCCGCAAAGCTGTAGACATATTCAGCGGCGACCTGGACAACGAAATAAAGAGCCTTGCCATAGAGGAAGGTGCGGCAGCCGAGCTCAAAAAAGCCCTCGAAAACAAGGGAATTCAGGTCAAAAAAGGCTAGATATTATCACATACTAAGAATTCTGAACCATGAAAATTAAATATAGGAAACACCAAAATATAGTGAATGGGAGAGATAAAAATGGCAAATAGAGAAGAATTTGAAAGGGCATTAGGTTTTGTCTTTGGAAGCGAAGGTGGATACTCTGACCACCCTGCTGATCGGGGCGGCAAGACTATGATGGGAATTACAGAAAGCACTTTGGCACGAGTAAGAAAAGCCGGAATTGTAAGCTGCGCCGATATCCGCAGGCTAACGAGAGCCGAAGCCGCAAAGATATACGAAAAATTCTACTGGGAACCGTCCTGCGCCGATGAAATGCCTTGGCCGCTCTGCGCTCTGCACTTTGATGCAGCTGTCAATCACGGGCTGGGCGGTGCGGCCAAGCTGTTGCAGAGGACACTATCCAAGGTACGCGGCGTACCGCTCAGCATCGACGGCGCAATAGGCCCCAAGACAAAACGAGTTTTGTACGAGGCCATTATGGATATGGAAGTAAACGCCCGGTACAGACGGACTTTCTGCACGGCATATCTGGACTTTAGGGAACAGTTGTTCAGAGCGATAGTAGCCAACAACCCTTCACAGAAGGTATTTTTGCGCGGCTGGCTGAACAGGGTAGAAAAGAACCGGAGACTGCTCAGATAAATGAAATAAAATTATTAAGGTATGCTATAATAATTACACCTATTACATACTATACTGAGAGCAGGTGCTATAGTGTCCCTCGATAGTCGTAAAATAGCTTTTTACAGTATTGTTGCAAAAGATGGCAGTGGTGCTATTGATAATGATATTATTTTTCAGGCACTGGACTATGTCAGTACAAGTTTGGATTATGACCACCGCACCTTTAAATGTAGTACGAAAACTAATAAGATGTGTGTTTTAGATAGACTGATTGCATATATAAATGATGTATCAAAGAGAGCAGCGGTTATGTCCTCAGGGAAAGTTGATTATTTTCCACCTGTCAGGACCTTTCAGGTTGCGCCACCCAATGCACCAATAAATCATAATGCAAGTGTCAGCACAAGAAATAACCCCAAACGCAAACATGAGGGTGAAGAAGAGAAAACACATGTTATTTTTAAAATGCAAGATGATTTTATTCTTGTTCTATATGAAGACAGGAATAATATATTTACATTTTCAAGTTTTATAAAATACTTAAAACACATTATTTCTCTATATTGCGCACAAAATACAATTGCTCAAGGGCGAGGGAAATATACTATCGATATTGCCGTAATTGTAGAGGGTGATTTTTTAGATTTACTTGATAATGTTGAAAGAATCAAGGTTGGCAAGGTTCTTGTTGAAAAACAGGTACTTGGTAGTACATGCCTGAATTTTTCAAATCGTACTAGTACTGTACAAGATGAAATACTTATTGAAGTAAAAGCGCGAAAAGGAACTGACATAAAACAAACCATCTCTGATTTTTTTAATACGTTTGCCTCTGATGGTACACAAATAAAAAAGATATCCGTAGAGGGTATAAATGATGATAAATACCCTATTAAGTTTGACACAGAATCATGCAAGAAGAAGAGATTTATTACAGTTGAGGTAGACGATGTAACTTCAACCGTTGACACACAGAATGTTTTGGCTTTGATGAACGAGTTATTATCCTCATATTTGGAAGGCGCTTCAGATGTCTAAACAAATTAATCTTGAATTTTTATACCCTGTGGCGGATTACTTTGCAACTTCGCAAAGGAATGACTTACGTTGGGATTTTTTCTTTCCTATACTCTTCTCACTTTTACTTTTAACATTCAGATTTTGTTCTGTTTCGATTCGTTCGCCGTTGATTTCTGTCTTAATAACAAATAGCGGACTCAAGGCACTTGCATCAAATCTAATTCCATGCTCGTCTATTATTTTTGCGTTTTCTATGGCTTGTACAACAATATTTATTACTAGCACAAATAAAAATATTGAAGAAACAAAAACATCTGTGTTGCCTAAAGCGACATTAAGTAAAAAATACTACATATATGATCAGTTATTGTCAACTTATACATACACCTTAATAGTAGCTTCGTTCGTTACTATCTCTGTGTTAATACAATACCTTTGTCTGTGTTCCAAGGAAAGTACAGCAAGTTTTTTTGCCGCCTTTTGGACAAGTATTAACATTATGGTATTACTGCACATATTTTTTGTGAGCATAAGAAGTATCACAGCCCTATACTTTATACTGTGGAAGAAAGAAAAAAAGAAGTAATGTTTTCTTTTTATGAGGATAACCGCTGCTTGCAGTATTTTCAAACTGGTTTATTTCTTCAAAAGAATTCCAGACGGATTTACATTTAAAACAGCTAACATCTAGAAGTTCTCTCTAACGGCTCTAAAAGATCATACTAAATACAATTCCCCCTACAGTTTGCAGCCCTTTGCACCACGTAACTATTCCCGCTTTTCTTTCGCCTTATAAGCCCTTGCTGTTCCCAAGTATAAAACACTAGGCTCATGTCAAAGACATCTAGATCTGCATGGTCTTGCTTTGTGTACTCTGACTGTTTTGTGACGCTCCAATCCGGTGCTTCTGGTAGTGTGTTGTAAAACTTTTTTAATGCCTCGCTTGCGTTAAGTCTATCTCTGATGTCAACCGTAGTATCTGATGGAGCTAGTTGATATATTTTTATGATGGTTTTTGAGTCAAAGACAACAGGGGCAATTGTGACCAATGTCTGGAAGCATAAAGAATACTTCATTTTATCAGGGCGGGACTTGGCTATTTTTGATAGAGTCGGTATTGATTTCTTTGCGGTGGCATAGGAAAGTGCAGTATAGCTTCCGTAATCTGTTATTTGTTGGCAGTATCTTGAATGAGTATTTAGAAGCACTTCGTGTATCATCGGTCTTTGGCAAGCCGGGCATAGCTCTGCATCTAATAGCTGCTCTTTGTCTGAGTAGAAGCTTTCGCACAAGTCCTCGCAGTCTTCGTTGTCACACTGATATATACCTTTTACTAATCCGCGCGCCGGCAAACAAAGCACTTTGTATAGTCGGTCACGGGACGTATTTTGAATTATCATACCATTGGGAAGCTCAATATCTCCGGTGGAACTGATTTTCATTGCTTTGGGTTCTTTGCCCTGATGCGGTTTTGTCCTTGAAGTAAGTGTTGTATTCTTGCTGGTTTCATTTAATGGCACTTCATGTTTTAATGCATAATACACAGAATAAATGCAGATTGCGATAACTATACCAATAATCCACCACCACATTGTTAAATCCCCCTTTTACACCCCATGTTCCGGTGGGGCTATAACCAGCATAACCTTACCCATTTTTTTCACGTAATAGCCATCATCTATTTCTTTAGATGTGACGTGAATGCGGTCTCCGTTAGAGGAAATAAAGTCCTCGCCATCCTGACTTGGCAAATACTTTTTTATTGCCGCTTTCTCTCCGACAATAATAAGTACAATATCTCCGCCCTGAATCCCTTCTGCCGGGTTGACAATAACGGTGCTGCCTTCCGGTATTCCAAAACCTTCCATGCTACGGCCGTGTGTATCAACAGCAAATGGTAGAAGTCCATCTTGTAGAATACCGACACTATCCTTCTTGACGCGAACTGTTTCATCCAATGTGTAGTCCTGGGGATACGTCATAGCTCCAGCACCACAACACGCTTCTATACCAGATATAGGAATAAAGATTTGATCTCCTGTAGAGTAAAGTCCACAAGACAGTTTTTGTGGGGGAGAAGCGTTTTCTTCTATGTATTTAGAGCCGATACCTGTAAGAAGCCAATCTATGCTCACGTTAAATGTGTTTTTTAATTGCAAAATAATGTTTGAAGAAGGGAATTGCTTACCGGACTCCAGCGAAGCTAAATAAGCTCTGTTAAAACCACAAGCATCAGCAAAAGCCTGCTGCGTTTTTGCAGGGCTTTTTTGTCTAATTTCCCTTATGCGCTCACCAACGGTTTTCCTTTCTTCTTCGGTGAATGCAGACTTATTTCTTTCAACCTCAGATTTTGTGGTCATTTCAAACACTACCCCTTGACTTTGTTGTTATTTATTACTATTATTGTGTTGTAAATAACAACACCCTTTAAGGAGATGATACAGCATGTTGCAGTCTGCCGCAACAAGAAATTCTATCAGGGCGCATCTACTTTTAAACGGCATGACTATCTCGGAGTGGGCAAGAAAAAACAATTATAGAGAAAATCTTGTCACAGGCTTAATAAGCCGCTTCGCTGGAAAGGAGGGTCGCCCACAAAAAGGATTATCCCTTGAAGTTATCGAAAAACTCGAAGCCGAAACAGGAATCAAAATTTGCGGGTAAAGGTGGCTTGAGAAATTGGATAAGTCCATTGAAATAGAAATTAGATCCAGAGCGTTTGAGAACTACATCAAGGATGATTCCGTAACAAGGACATGTATAGATTTTCGCAGAGAGGACGGCAGAAGTGACGAACAAATAAGGAAGCTTATATCCTCCGTCCTGGCAATTTAACACAAGCCGAAACGCCCTAAACAAGGGCGTCTGACCGTCAGGCGGTCACTGATGAGGCTAAGAAAGGAGTCCGGCTATGTGGCTTACAGTTGCGCAGCTTGCACAAAACTTGAATAAAACCGAACGCGCAGTGCGCAAAGCCATTTCAACCGGCAGATACTCCACGGCTCGGTACGAAGATAGCTCAACACGCGGCGGCAACGCCGGTAAAGCCTGGACAATCTCGGCCTATGACCCGGCAATTCCGGATTCGGTGAGGCGGAGTCTCGGAATAGAAGAACGGGCAGTAAAGCTCAAGGAAAAATTGAAGGAGGCGGAGCAGATGACAATAAAACCGGAAAACTTAGATAACAGCGAAATGTCACAACGGCTGCGTGTCGTCCGCCGAGCCGAGACTTGCCCCGACGGCGTAAAAATGCGCGAATGGCTGGCATGGCTCTCACGTGATGAGAACGTCTCCGTTCCTACAATCTACCGTTGGGTTAAAGACGCCAAGCGCGGCAAGATAGTCAGCGACCGTGCACCTGTCCCGGTTGCTCTCACCGCATCAAGCGGCAAGATCAGCGTAACAGTACGCTCCCGCAGCTTCGCGCCGCAAGCCATGGAATATGGCATCGCGTTGCTCATGAACAACCAGTTTATGGACACAAAAACAGCGTATCAGGAACTGGCTGTCGAAGCCGAGGCAAAAGGCTGGGAGATAGGCTCAATGCAGTCCTTCTATCGTGCCGTAGCCTCCATGCCCGATATAGTGCGCATACTTACACAACGCGGCAAGCGCGGAGTTGAAGCCATCGTCAAACCTCCTATCTATCGTGACAATACAAAATACGGTGTCTATGAGGAACTTGTTGGCGACCAGCATATCTTTGACTACATCGTGCTTGACGCCGATGGTAAGCCTATACGCCCTGAAATGTTTGTATGGGGAGATACGCGCAGCCGCTACTTAACAGGAGTTTGGCCTGTTATGGGTCACTATGACAAATATGCAGTTGGTCTTGCGCTCCGTGAAGCCTGCCGTTGGGGTATTCCTCAGCAGCTTCATACCGACTGGGGTAAGCCTGAATGCAGTAAATACATTCAGCAGCTTCGCCGCCAGCTTGCTGGCTTTGCCGCCTTCAAAAGCGGAGAAAGCTGGATGAACGGGGAGCTAAAACAGTATAAAAGCAAACCTCGCAACGCACAGGCGAAACCTATCGAGAGCTGGTTTTACCACGCATTTGAAGGCCCTCTCAAGCAGATGGGGCTTCCCGGCTATGCACGCAGGAGCTTTGAAGAGAAAGAGAACGAATATATCCAAGCGAACCTTCGTAAGGACATAAAAAAACAGAACCTTCTTACAGCCACGGAGTTCTTTGAAATAGTTTTTAAGAAGGTTCAAGAATGGAATCAGCACCTTATGTCCGACAAAACTATCCCGGAAGAGGTATTCATGAACGGTATTGAAGCTGCAAACCTCTACCGCTTCGATGACCGGAGTTTAGATTTTCTGACACTGCCGTCAGAAAAGCGAAAGGTAACAAAAAGCCTTGTCGGCATTAACATCGCAGGTTTTGTAAAGAAATGGCACAGCCCCGCATTGGCTCTGATGAACGGCAAAACGGTCGAAGTACGCTACAACCCATACGATGTGGAACGCGCTTATATCCTCGACATAAATACACATGAGCTTATAGACATAGCGCAGGAGTGGGACAGAGAAGACCCGCATGACCGAGAGGCCTTCACTAAGAAGATCCGCATACAAAACGCACTATTAAAAGACATAGCAAACATAGGCGGCCAGATGGCAAATAAGATTCAGACTCGCCTCCACAAAATAACGCCATACGCATCAGCCGCGGCGGAAGCTATAAAACTGGACACCGCACGAGAAGCGCTAATCATAAACAGCTCTGATGTGGATTCAAAGATAATCAACTTTGGCAATGAGCTGCTAAAGCAGCATAAAAAGATAGAAAACGTGGGATAGAGGAGGAGTCCGCATGGCACAAGATAAACTCAGCAATCTGCAAGAAATAGTAACGGCAAAGCGTCTAAGTAATTCTATGGTTGCTCGTATCACAGGTAAATCGGCAAGCACAGTAAGCCAAGTACTCAACAGCAAGTACCAAGGTCGCCCCGAGGTATTGGACGAAATGCTGGCAGCGCTCGAAGCCTTTGAAAATGCCGGAGACGACATCAAGCTTGAAGGTACTGTTCAATGGCTTACGGACGGAGAGAAGCTGATCAGCGGCATACTTAACCTGACCTATCAGACAAGCGGATTTGCCGCGCTAGTAGGACCGTCCGGCATCGGAAAGACCTATACCAGCAAGCTCTTCGCACAGGCGCACCCCATGGACACGGCATATATCCGCTGCGCAGACGGCATGTGTCAGGGCGATGTTGTCAATATGCTGCTTGAGATAGTCGGACTCCCTGCATACGGCACAAAAACACAGCGAATGAAGCGCGCAATCTCTGCCATGAAAGATTCCGGCATCCGTATGATTCTCGTAGACGAAGCAGACCTGCTTGTTACAGACGGCTCTAAACCTGCAATCCTGCGTAAAATATCCGTATTCCGCGAAATTAAAGAGGCCGGCATAGGTGTTGCCATGATAGGGCTTGAGTCCTTCGACAATGCACTGCGCCTTGTCGGAGAGACATACGTCACCAGCCGGCTTGACTATTTCCGCCGCGTAAAGGACACAGCCACGGAAGAACTTGCATATTTCATATCCCAGCTCGGCATAGATCCGGAGACGCCCGAAGCACGTCACGCAATATCACTTGCCCCCAAGCGCGGCAGCCTGCGTCTTATAAGTAAGTTCGCACAGACAGCCAACCTTATCGGTCTGCGCGAAGCATTGGCAGTTATTTTCAACGCCACAGGACATATAAAGGAGGTCTAACAATGAAGACACAGAAAGAAAAAACCGCAAAAAGAGACTCCTTCTGGCCGAAAGTAATTAAGGCGGCATGTGACGCAGACAGAGCCTCCGTAAAACTAAGGAGCAGTATTTTTATTAGCTCAGGAGGAATGTTATCAATTTATAACGATAAAGGAGAGTGTATAACATGGCACGAGTAAAACCGCAGAACATACAGCCGATACGCACAATAGAGGAGGCAAACGAAGCACTGCGTGAAATAGGTGAGCTGAAGCGTATAGCCGCGGATATCGAAAACCGTATGAACGATGACATCGCCCAGATAAAGGCAAACGCAGCCGAAGAAGCGGCTCCTCATAACACAAGAAGAACCTCGCTGGAAAATGGACTTCTCGCTTTCGCAGAGCTTAAAAAGGGTGAGATATTCGGGAGCAAACGCAGCGTCAAATTGGATTATGGCGAACTCGGATACCGTAAATCAACAGAACTCGGTACAGTCAAAGGCACAACATGGAAGGCAGTGCTGGGCAAACTCAAGGAGCTGGCATTTAAAGAAGCAATAAGAATTAAAGAAGAGCCGGACAAGGAGATAATGAGCCAATGGCCGCCCGAGCGTCTTGCCTTGGTAGGCTGCGAAAGGAAAGAGAAAGATACCTTCTGGTTTGAGCTCGACGAAGCTAAGATAGCGCAACTGCCATGAACGAAAGGCCGGAGGGTTGGGAACTTGTGACAGGCGGTGGAGTCCGTTTCCACTATTTCAGGAACGGCAGCAGCCTCTGCGACAGACACAAAAGCGGCGTGGTAGCGTTCCGGAGCGAACAGCCTCAGAAAGAGCTCTGCTGCCGCGAATGCTACAAGCGCAAGATGATGGAGCCATAACAGCGAAACAGGGCTTCGGCCCTGTCACCGAAAAGCGGCGTTTTCGGTCTGATGAGCAGCCAAAGGAGAGATAACTATGACAGCGCCAAAGAACATAGACGCAAAACAGAAGAAAATTATATGGAGTCTGGCAAGGAAAGAACTCGGCATGGATTCCGAGACACTCTATGCTTTACTGATGGAGATGTTTTCAGTCGAGCGCATGTCGGCTCTCACATGGAATCAGGCCGAAATTATTATCAGAGAGTTGCGCAGAAAAGCTACAGGAACAAGCTTGGAAGGGCTGACGGTTCTCCAGTACAGGGGCATCATGCACAGAGCAGCAGCTCTCGGGTGGTCACGTCAAGGTCTGCTCAAGTACATTAAAAATGAAACCGGAGTAGACGAAGTATCGTGGCTATCCGTGGGAAAGGCACGAATTGCCATAGCCGGAATGGAGAAGATAAAAAAATGGCGGGAGAAAAACCCGAAGGCGGAGGGTATAGATGGCGTACAGTGAAAACGTAAAAAAAGAGGCAAAGCGCCTCTACCTCTCCGGCTACTCCTGTAACGAAGTCGCTGAAAAACTCAACATAAATCCCGATACGACATTCCGATGGCGAAGCCGATACAAGTGGGACGAAGAGACAAGCGACGAATCCATAGCCGGACTAAAAAAACACATAGCAGCTATTACAGCCTCCGAGGAAGATTTGACGGAGGCTCAAACTCGTAAGCTGGAAAAGCTCGCAAAAGCACAAGAACGCATAGAGCGCGCGGCGGCACGTGAATCTAAAGATGCCCGTGGGCGCAAACGCAAGAAGGAAGCTGCCGAAGCACTGCGTCCGGAAGTAATTGGTGACATACGTTCCCGTGCTTACGATACACTCTACCAGTATCAGCGTGACTGGCTCGACGACGAGAACCGCTTCCGCCTTATTCTCAAGAGCCGTCAGACTGGCTTCTCCTATCTCACCGGCTTCGATGTAATGATGGGCGCATTAACGCGCAATGAGAATCAGATAGTCGTATCAGCATCTCAGGATCAGTCAGACATAGTGCGCCGCTACTGTACTCTATGGGCGGACAAGTACGAAGTAGAGTATCTGGAAGACGGGAATTCGCTCATCATGCCGGGCGGTAAACGCTGTATCTTCCTGCCGTGTAATCCGCGCACAGTACAGGGTTACACAGGAGATGTATATCTGGATGAGTTCGCGTGGCATATGAAAAACCGACTCATGTGGAGCACTGTTATCCCAATCGCGACGCAGGGCAGCAAGAGGATAACCGTAATAAGCACGCCATATACAGAAACGGACATGTTCGGCGAACTTATTATGAATCCAGACAAATACAACCGGTTTAGCCGTCATAAGGTAACGATTCACGATGCGATAAAAGATGGGCTGCCGGTAAACCTGGACGACATCATCAGCCTGCTTGATGACATCTCATTCGCTCAGGCTTACGAGTGCAAGTTCTTCGCTGATGCGCTGTCTCTGTTGTCTCCCGAAGAGGTGCGAGCTGCCTTCGATGAAGAGTGCCTGCACTATGTGCCGGGCTGGGTGAACGGTGGCGTTGACATCGGTCGTTATAAAGACCTTACAGCCTTGGTATTGGCAGAGCAATATGTGGATAACGGCGATAAATTAGTCGGGATTCGTAAGATAGACACACTAAATAACGTGACTTTTGAAACTCAAAAGAGCCATATAGCGTCGGTTGTAGAAAGCTGGAGGATAAAGCGGCTGGCAATTGACGCGACAGGAATCGGCGCGAACCTTGCCGAAGACATGCAGAAGATGTACCCGGGTAAGGTTCTGCCCACGACATTCACACGCGAAAAGAAGGAAGAATGGGCTCTCGGTGTCAAAAAGCTCTTTGAATCCGGACGAATTCGTATACCGAACAACCGAGACTTGGTCATGCAGCTTCACAGTATAAAACGCAAGCCCACTGAGCGCGGATTCACGTATGACGCTGACCGCAACGAGCAGGTCAAGCACGCCGACCTCTTCTGGGCTCTGGCTCTAGCAGTGCAGGAGTTTGCCGGGCGCAGACGGGTCTTAACCTCAAGTAATGTTAAATATATCAAAGGCTAAGGAGTTGACTAGAGAGATGATATGCCCAAATTGCGGAAGCAGGCTTAACGTAAATAACACAGAGGACTTAGAAGACAAAGTCCTGCGGAAACGGCGCTGTAAGATGTGCGGTCGCTACTATGTCACTTACGAAGTTTTGGAAAGGCAGTTTGATAGAGATGAAGCCGCTCAGAAAAAGCGCTGCATTGAATCTGCAAGGCACAATTAACACACTGAAAGCGGCACTCTCAAAGGCATGGGACACTCAGACCCGTGCCTTTCTGCTCGATTTACTTGTCGAAGCCGATATGCTCGGCGCCGATGGACAACCTAGTGCCGAGGAATTGACAAGAATAAGCGCGAAAGCGGAGGAATACCTTGGTACTGGTCTTCGCGAGGCTGCTCGCCGTCCCGTGATATCAGCGCAGTCCGCGGCTTACATGACGGGACGGAAAGCCGTATCAGGTATAGATTACAGCTTTACACGCAAAGATATATATGCACTAGACCTGCTGCGCGACGACATGCTCTTCTGGGTCGGCAAGGCATACGACCGTAATTTCTCATCCTGGATGCAACAGCGCGTCAAGGAGTATTTCGACGAAGGTATGTCGCGTGTCCAGCTCACAGAACGGATAGCCGAGAAAATGAACGTCATAGACCCAAATATGAAAGACTATATTGCGCTGCTGGCAGATCATAATACAACTCGCGTCGCAGAGATGGGACACGTTTCAGCCTATGAAGATGCGGGAGTAGAGTATGCTGAGATAGTGGCGGTCATGGACGAAAAAACCAGTCCAATCTGCCGCCACCTGCACGGCAGAATCATACCTGTATCTGCTATGTCAGCGCAGAGGGATAGGATACTATCAGCGTCAAAAAGCCGAAATATTGGTGCGATAAAGGCAGCACAGCCAATGTTATCTTCGACCTCCGGCAAGGGGCTCAATGTCATGACGTCCGCCAAGACAGGACAGATAATAGAAGAAGGAATAGGATTCCCCCCTTATCATTTTCGCTGCCGCACAACAACGGTCGCACATTTTGAGCCTGCGGAGTTCCATGAGAAGTCAAAATACTGGGCTATAAACGGAGAAATACCGAAGAAATCTGAGAGCGCTCTGGTGGATTATGCAAGAAATGCTCGATGGGGAACACACAAGTTATACTTCAAAAACGGCTTGAATGCTTCTGCGCTCTACCATTTTAAACGTCACGGAAATGATATGGGTCTAGCCAGCCTGCAAGATTATAACGCTGAATTGATGCGGGTCATCAAAAGCGGAAAAAGCGAAAAATGGTTGGTAATACCGGATAAAATAAAAAAGCCGCACCCAATCTTGTACGCTAGGGACGCTAAAACAAGGTTTGTTGCTATAATAAATTTGGACGGACAGACTATTGCGTCATTTTATGAAATGAACGACCAATACTGGGATGACCTTTTAAATATGATAAAGAAGCATGGAAATTACATTCAGCTTAATAAAGGGATCACAAAATGGACAGAGTTCATGCCGAAATAAAAGATGATATGGAAATGCGTCATAAAAAGGACTTCTCCGAATGGCTGGCTTGGTATGCCGATGGAGCAGGTGTCTCGTGGTGCTCCGAAGGTATACCTGATAAACTGCGTATTGTGGATGCACCCGACCTTGTGATGCGCTCTGCTGTGGAATTCATACGCCCTGAACTGACTGAGGAACAGCTTAATCTTTTAAAAGTATGGGATGGTCGTTATAGCGAGTGGCGTAAGAGCGGTGTCTTTTACACGAACTATGAAAAAGGCTGTCTTTATAGTTGTGACTGGGAAGATGAGCGAGAGACAGCATCAAAACATCTCGGTCGGTCAATACCAAAATCACACTGGTGGTACTGGCCTTAAAAGTGAACCAACTTACGACAATAGTTCATTTTTAGTCAAAATTTGAGCCTCCGAAATAGCCTCATTCTCACTTCTGATTGCGGAACCATAAAAATGTGACACGCTCAATAAAACCAGACAGTGAGTGTGTATTATGATTGCGGAACCAATTTTATAGAGGTTCCGCAATAAAGTTCCGCAATCGGTTTTAAGACTGTTCTAAAAACAACAAAAACGGCCTCAAATCCACCGGACAGAGACCGTTCTTAAAATTTTCTAAAACGCTCTAAAACTCAGTTTCAAAGCGCATTCTCCTATTTCTAAAATTCTCTGAAACTCTTTTAAAACGCTCTAAAACGTCCCAAGTTTTAAACACCCCAAAATCCGAGCCCACTCGGAAAATCCGACATAATCCCGCCGCCATTAACACAAGATAATAATGTCAAAAAAGCCATTTTATCCAGCAATACCAACACTTTAAACCCACACCCTCAAACGCCCTCAATTATCATTTCTTCCGAGAATAACCA
>CAZNYN010000048.1:0-15049 GCA_964577295.1 uncultured Synergistaceae bacterium
CAATTGCTCAACAACTGCTCAACTATCGCTCAACGCCCCTGCTTCTTTGTTTTATGCTTTTTCTTCGAGTTTCTTTCTTATTGCCAGCGACGTTTGGGTTTTTCCCAGTCCTCCGAATGTGCAGCGGAGTTCTATCGGGAGTTTTTGGCCTATGTCGTACATTGCGGCTATTGTTTCGTCCAATGGGATTACTATGTCGTAGCCTGCGAGTGCCATGTTTGCGGCGGATATGGCGTTTGTGCCTCCCATTACGTTTTTGCCGAGGCACGGGACTTCCACTCTGTTGGCTACCGGGTCACAGGCTAAGCCTGTTATGCTTTGCAGTGCCATCGATGCTGCCGTGATGCACTCTTTCGGGCTTCCTCCCATAAGCTGTGCCGCTCCCGCCGCGGCCATGCCGGATCCCGCTCCGCACTCTACCTGACAGCCCGCGACTTCCGCGGCGAATGTTGCGGAGTGGGCTATGAATATTCCTATGAGCCCTGCTGCGAGGAGTGCTTTTGTTATGTCCTCATGAGTCATGTTCATCTGCCGCGCCGCTCCTATCACAGTGCCGGGCAGACAGCCGCAGGAGCCCGCCGTGGGTGCCGCTATTATTACTCCCATGGAGCTTTTTACTTCCATTACCGCTGTGATGCTTTTGATTACGCTGTTGATCATGGAACATGGGATGAGTTTTTTGTTTTCTTCGTCTATGAGGTGGGACTGACGGCCCAGGATTCTGTCTTTGTACTCTGTGCCTTTGAGCCCTTCGTCTACGCAATGTTCCATTATGGCCGCTATTTCGGACATTTTGGCAAATACTTCTTCTTCGCTCATGTTTCCGCGCTTTGCCTCGTATAGAGCTGCCAACTGCCACATTTCGAGCCCGCTTTTTTCCGCATGGGAGATGAGTTCCGCCGCGTTCAGGAACGGCACTGCGCACTCTCTTCTTGAGTGGGTGGGCAGAATTGGGGATATGATTGTCACTTCTGTGACGCATGGCGCAAAGCTCAGATCCGACATGGTTTTTTCGTCCGGGAAGGAGGAGAGTTTTACTTCCGCCAGGCTGGTATTTCCTTTTTTGTCGCAGAGGATGAATTCCGCGTCGGGGAAGAATGCTTTGGCAAAGTCGGATGAGGCGAGACCGTTCATTTTGGTTTCGTCGAGTTTGATGAGGACTTCGTAAAAATCGCCCGCGGCTGAGACTTTGAAGCCGTCGAACGAGATCATTTCTATCATGCCGCCCCCGACAGATATTGCCTCCCATTTGTGGGATCTGCCGTCCGAGGCGAATGCCTCTATTCTGTAGTGGTTGGGGTGCTCCGCTCCGTAGTCCAATATTCTGAAGTCTACGGCTATGCCCTTTTCTTCCGCTATTTTTATGTAGTCCATGCTTTTCGGGTCTGTTATTTCCATTCCCATTATTCCGCAGACAAAGCCCATGTCTGTGCCGTGTCCGTCGTGGGACTCGGCGAGAGAGCCGTTGACGTCAAAGTCTACTACGGCTTTTTTTACATCGCCGTTCAGTGACATTAGGACTATGGCGGCTATGCGCGAAGCTCCTGCTACATGAGAACTTGACGGCCCTCTCATTATGGGGCCCAAAACATCGTTGAATATGCTGGGCGGAAGCTTTTCCATGATAATTCCTCCTGTAGTCTGCATTTTTCATCCTTGTAGGCTGTCAGACTTTATATTTCAGACAGATTGGTAAAGATGTCTACTTATCAGATATCTGATAAGTAAATTCTATTGTACGTAAGTAAAATGTCAAGTTATAATTAAACTGCTTCGAACCATTTGGAGCTCTCCTAAATTATAAGCCGTTTGGGGTGGTGTATTTGTCAGAGATAAAAAAAGATGGCACTCTTTCGCAGCTGGTTCTTGAAAATATTCAAAACTCCATAAGAGACGGTGAGTTCAGACCCGGCAGCACTCTTCCATCCGAACGGGAGATGTCGGAACGGTACAAGGTTGGCAAATCAAGCGTCAGAGAAGCTATAAAGATGCTGCAGGTCTTGGGAGTGGTCGAAGCCTCTCAGGGCAGGGGTACTTATCTCAGGGAGTCTCTGGGGCCTCAGATACTAAGGCCTTTGCTCTTTGATATGATGCTGCAGAGGACGAGCGCGGATGAGCTTTTCGAGTTCCGCGTAATATTTGATACTATGGCTCTTAAGCTGGGGGCTTCCAAGGCTTCCGAAAAGACAAAAGAGGCTCTGAAGAATAAATTTCTGGAGTTTAAGGCTCTTTCGGAGGCGCAGTTGGAGGCCGCGTACAAGGCGGATTTAGACTTTCACATGATAATTTTAAACAGCACGGAGAATCAGTTCCTTATAAAGATGGGGACTATGATTCTTGAGCTGTGTAATCCGTACCTCAAAAAGAGCAGCACTGTTTTTGATGCGGATGTTATTGCAAGTCACGAGAGGATTGTTCAGCTTTTCTGTTCGGGGGATGTCTCGGAGGCGGAAAATGCCGTGGAAGGCGCAACCGCTGTTTTCCGAAAGTCTTTGGACACATGTTTTAAATATAAAAATTAATCAGCGTCTTATTCCTTCTTTTTATTTATGCTATAGCGATGATAGGCGGAGGTGATTCTTCGCCTATCATCTTTATGATGTTTTTATCTGCTTTTTAATGTCTCTAAATTGTGTTTATATTCCGGTATGGCTTCCCATTCCGGGCCTCCGAGCTCGCAGGGAAATTCTTCGCAGAATCCGCAGTGTGGTATGTTGTTTTCCATTGCACACTGTCTTATCCTGCACTCACAGCAAGAAAGGCTTTTGACTCCGGGTGCGAGGCATCCCGTGCATTTGACTTTTGACGGGAGTATGAAGGGGTTTTCATCCTCGCTCTCAAGAGATGAGGCTATGCGAGCCAGAGCTTCCGTGTCGTTTGCCGCTGTGGCCTTGCGCGCTTCGCATGAGCCGCAGTCCATGCCGCAGCAGCCGATGTTGTCCGTCAGGCTCAAATTTCGCACTCCGGTGTCTCTGCGTCGAGCACTCCCGATGTCAACGGTCTGCACCCTATGAGCTCAAGCTCGCGCGACAGTGCTTCAAGCCCTTCTTCCGTCGTGCGCCACTCTGTCTCAAAGGCGCAGTCAATGAGGAAGAGAGATGTCTTTGTCTCTTCGGAGACGGAGGCCATCCTTGTGTCTCTGTAGTTCCACAGCCAGCAGCAAACTTTTTCGTCGTCGGCGTACACTATGTGCTTCGTCTCAACGTCTATAACTGAGTCTCCCGCTCCCAAGGGATAGAATTTTTCTCCCTCGCGCCCGTATCTGAGTGTCAGGTTTCCTTTGAGCTTTTCTGTGTCGTGAGCTCCCATGGGAAGAAGATTCACCGCAGATACGCAGTCGTAGCAGTCAACCACGTTTGATACGCTCCATATATCGCCTTTGAATATTCTGCGCAGCAGAGCCTCAAGCGAGCAGCGGTATTTGCTGGGCTTCACTCCCATTTTTGAATAGACTTCGCGCCACCTTGCGACATCCGGGTGGAGCATCATTGTGTCCGCAGATATCCCAATGTCGGCAAGACGGGATATGAGCTGTTTTTTAAAATTGTTTATGAGCTCCGATTCGGGCTCGACACTTACCTCGGCTTTCAGCCACCCTATACGGGCTTTCGGAAAGTCGTCCAAAACCGCCTTATCAATAGAAATTTTCATATTGCCGCTCCTTTTGAATTATTTTCCCTAGAACATGTAGACAGGCATATGCATTGTCTCTGATGACTTGCTTGCCCCCGATACATTGTCCGCCTTGTAATATTTGGCCTTATACTCTCCTTTGTCCGAAGTCGAGTTCCATAGGTTCACTTTAGGCGCCATCTCTTCCAGCACTTTTTTCACGCTGTAAGGCAGTGTCGGATCGTTGTATTTGATAAATATTGCGCCGTTTTTAACGCTCCCGGAATCTCCCGAACGGACGACTATCTCATACTTATCATTTATGGGAGTATCTATATTTCCCGACAGAACCAATGATGCCTTTGTCGGGCGTTTGTCAGATGCGCTTCCGCTTCCCGATACGGGCCATTTGCCGTTTTGTGCATAGTAGAGGAGTACGGCGGATTTGAGCATTCTCATGTCCGAGATGATTTTAGCCGCCTGAGCTCTGTCTGTCGCTGCTCCCACGGAGAGGGTGAAGATGCCCGCCATTATTCCTATGATTATTATAACAATCAATATTTCAACAAGGGTGAAGGCTTTTGCACGATTATTTATGTTTTTGACTTTGTTCTTCATCTTCTCCCCTCCCAAAGAAATTTTATCCTGCCGCAGAGCAGCTCCGCCAAGTATCCCACTGCCCAGCCGGAAATCGTTCCCGCGGCAAGCAGGGGAAAAATATACCAGAGTACTCTAATATCACCTATTATATATGAAGCAACAGCAAGTTGTGCGATATTAAATGCCCAAGCACCTGCCACACTTATGCCTGATATTGAGAAGGAAGATTTAAAGTTATTATAGAGTAAAACCATGACAAGTACAGCGGAGATTCCGCCGGTAAAGCTGCATATAAATGTAAAGAAATTGGCGCTTATGAGCCAAGCAGTCACTACGCGGAGCAGTGTGACGGCAAAGCCCGCTTTTGCTCCGATCAGGATGATTGCGGCGAGGGCGAATACGTTTGCAGTGCCCAGCTTTATGCCGGGCAGAGGCATGGGCAGAGCCGATTCCAGCATGTTAAATACCAGAGCCATTGCGGCTAGGAATGATACCAATATCATTTCGCGCAGCTTCATCAGTAGGATGCTCCGTCAACTTCGGAAGAGCCCGATATTCTTATGGAGAGGCGGTTTGGGAGGCAGATTATGCTCTCTCCGCCGTGCGATATCGTCCCCATTTTCATGCAGTCTTCGTTTCGGCAGTCGGAGGAGGTTATGCTTATGCTTCCGTCTCTTACCGATATGAGGTTGAAGCCGTCGGCTTTTATTGGGATGTCATAGCTTTCGCCCTTTTTCAGCTCTATGGTGCGGACTATTCTGCCGTCCTGCATGATTTCGGCGTGCAGGTTTTTTTCCTCTGCGAATTTTCTTTGCAGGAAAAAAATTCCCGATAGTGCGAGAGATAGGAGGAATATTATAAAGATAGCCTTGTCCCCTTTTTTCAATTTGTTCCCTCTCCTATTATGTGCAGCTTCATGCTTTCGTCTCTTAGGGAAATGCGCGCCGAGATGTCTTTTGTGGCATAGATATTTTTATAGTCTTTTGAGACGAATACCGCGCTCACTCTCTCGGACAAGACGAGCTCCGACGCTTTTTCAAGCCCCATTGCAAAGAGGCCCGTGCAGAACGTGTCCGCAAGAGCGGAATTTTGTGATATTACCGTTACCGAAGCCAAATCCGACTCCGCCGGGTTTCCCGTCTTTGTGTCGAATATGTGGTGGTAGAGATGTCCGTCCTTCGTAAAGTTTCTTTCGTAAGGGCCCGATGTGACTACTGATGTGTCGGATGCCTCGACAATGGCGAAGTATTCTCCGCGCGGCTTTGCCGGGTGCTGGAGTCCGAGCTTCCAAGGCCGCTTCTTCGGCGACTCGCCTATTACGGACAAGTTGCCGCCCAAGTCTATGATTGCGGACTTTATGCCGCGCTCTTTGAGCATTTCCGAAAGCCTGTCGGCTATCCACCCTTTCGCCGCCGCGCCCATGTCGAGTTTTTGCCCCTCGCCCTTTATGATGAAGCCGTCTTTTACCGATATTTTTTTGTAATCCACATATTTGAGGGCATTTTTTATCTCGTCCGAGCGCGGCACTCTGGGGGAGTCCGTCCCAATGCCCCACAGCTTGACTATGGGCTCTATGGTCGGGTCGAATGCTCCTTTCATCGCTTTTGCCTGACTTAGGGTGAAGGATGTTATCTCGGCGCACTCTTTTCCCACTTTTACTCTGTTTGATTGTGAGCTGTTGACTTTGGATATTTCGGAAGAAGGGATGTTTACGGAAAACAGTCCCTCAAGCCTGTCTATCTCGTTCATTGCGTCCGTCAGAGCGGAATCGAGCTTTTTTTCGTCCCTTCCGTAAACGGTAAGGCGCACGACTGTGCCGAGCTTGTAGCTCTCTCTCTCAGCCTTGACAGGCTCGGAGTATTTTTCTCTCAGAGAAGGAACAAGCATCGCAAGGATGAGCAATGATGCGATGACAGCAGCATATATTTTTTTATTTCCTCCAAAAGAGAGAGACGCAAATGATGGCAATGAGATTACCTCCGTGTTTTAAAAATAGCTTGAATAAGTATAATACATGGGATGTATTTTAGTTATGAGCAAAAAGAGCTCTTTCGGCGGGAATGTTCGGTGCGGAGCAATCTTTCGTTGATTCAGCCCTTTTTGTCCGCACAAATAAATATGACAATGATATATAATAAAAACTCGGCACTGCGGTGCAAAAACGCATATAAAAGCTTTACTCATAAAGAAAGGACATGTTGATTTGATTAAAGATAAGTTTGAAGAGTATTCAAAGAGATTCGAGGGCGAGCTGCGCGAAGATAAGTTTAAGTTTGATTTCTTCGACAGGCTTGTCGTCATGTGGACGCTTCTGACACGCATTCCTCTGCCAAAGAGGTTCTGGCCGAAGGTCATGCCGAACGGAGCGCGGACTCTTACATTGGCCCCGATTGTCGGAGGCATTCTGGGCTTTATAACGGGAGTTGTCATCACATTTGTAAATATTATGGGCATAGGACAGATAGGCTCTGTCTGGATAGGCGCCGCTTTCTACGCCATGGCGGGCTGGGCTCTGCACCTTGACGGCTGGGGCGACCTCTGGGACGGCATAGGCTCGGGACGCAGAGGCGAAGAGCTTCGCTCCGTGATGAAGGACAGCCGCTTGGGCTCTTTCGGAGCGATAGGGCTTATTTTGGCATTCGGGCTCTGGACCGGGCTGCTGCTTGCTCTCGGACAGCATCAGGAGGCTTTGGCTCTTATGACTGCGGGAGCTGTGGGGCGTTTCGGCTCCTGCACTGCGGCATTCCGCGGGCGATATCCGTGGGAGAGCGGCATGGGTAAGGGCTATGTGGACGGCTTCGGCGGCTATGAGATGTTTCTTTCCGCCATTTCCGTACTGCTCTTTCTCCCCTTCGCTCCGATGGAGTGGATTTTGTCCGTTGTTCTTGTATTTGTGGCTTCCTACGGTGCTGCGTCCCACATGAACGGGCGGCTCGGAGGCGTGAACGGCGATGTGCTCGGAGCATGTGCCGTTGCGGGAGAGCTTATCACTCTCATGGTGTTTGCGCTGTGAGTTACAGACCTAAGCTTATTGCGCTCGACATGGACGGTACTCTCCTAAACGGAAGCGGCGTTCTGACAAACAGGACAAAAGCGGCGATAAAGGCGGCAAGGGAGCAGGGCATACATGTCACAATCGCAACCGGCAGGATGTACCCTTCCGCTCTGCCGATAATCCTTGAGCTGGGAATAGACGTGCCATGCGTCTTTTACAACGGAGCCGTGATAAAAAACCCAGTCACTCACGAAATTCTCTACGAGAAGCCGATAGACGAGGAGCTCACTCACGAGATTCTGGACTTTTACAGGGAGCACGGCTGGTATCTGCAAATTTATCACGAGGACAAGCTCCTTGTCGTGGACTCTTCCGACCCGCGCTGTAAGTATTACGAGAGCATAGCAAAGATAGACGCCGTGGCTCTGGGCGATGATTTCTGGGACTTCTGCGGAACTCCGGAAAAGCTCCTCGGAATATCGATGCACAGGGAAGTCTTTGAAAATATGAAAAGTCTCACAGAGGAGTATTTCGGCGACAGGCTCTATGTCGCGGCTTCGTGGCGCGCCTTTGTCGAGATGGTAAACCGTGATGTAAACAAGGCTCTGGCCGTGAAGATTGTGGCGGAGAGTCTGGGTATAGAGCGCGAGGACGTGATGGCCTTCGGAGACGGAGGAAATGACAAAGAGATGCTGGCATGGGCGGGAGTGGGAGTGGCAATGGGCAACGCCGCATCCCACGTGAAGTCCTCCGCGGATATTACAGCTTCGGACAATGACAGCGACGGAGCGGCCGAGATATTGGAGCGGTACATAGATTAGAAGATTAAAATTTGACATTTAGGAGGGAGAGCAATGAAGGATTTTTTTGAAAAACAGAGCCCCACTCTATCTTTTGAAATTTTTCCCCCCAAGGGAAAGGGGGAACTCAGCTCCATATTCGCTACGGTAGACGCTCTTGCAAGCCTCGCCCCCGACCTTATAAGCGTCACATACGGCGCGGGCGGCACTAGCAGGGAGAACACTGCGGAGATAGCTTCGGAGATTCAAAACAGCTACAACATTCCCGCAGTCGCCCACCTCACATGCGTAGGCTCTACGAAAGAGCAGATGGACACTGTACTTTGCTCTCTTTCCGAGAAGGGCGTGAAGAACATTCTCGCTCTGCGCGGAGATTTGGCGGAGGGTGAGAGCCTGTCGGATTTCAAATACGCATGCGACCTCATTACTTTTATAAAATCAAAATATGATTTCAAAATTTTAGCGGCATGTTACCCCGAAAAGCACTTGGAGGCCTACTCCATGAGGGACGACCTCATCAACTTGAAGAGAAAGTGCGACTGTGGAGCGGACATGCTCATATCTCAGCTTTTCTTCGACAACAATATATTTTACGAATTCAGAGACAGAGCGCGCGCAATGGGCATTTCCCTGCCTATGGCCGCAGGCATCATGCCGATAACGTCCGCATCCCAGATAAACAGAATGGTCTCCATGTGCGGAGCTTCCGTGCCTGACAAGGTTCAGAAGATTATCAGAGCTTACGGCCACAACAGCATGGCAATGAAGGAAGCGGGCATAGCTTATGCAACGGCTCAGATAGTAGACCTCCTCGCAAACGGTGTGGACGGAATACACCTCTACACTATGAATCAGCCCGATATAGCAAAGCGCATATCGGAAAATATCAGGGGCATTCTATACTCTCTGAGGGTGAAGCGTGGCTGATATCCCCGCGCCCGTAATGAAAGAGGCTCTGCGCCTTCTCGGTGCGGACGGCGAGCTGCCTTGTGATTTCCGCGCAAAAGCCGAAGAGCTTTATGCGGAGCTTCTCTCGTCCGTGACGGTAAGGGGCTCTTATGCCCGTGTCAAAGTCTCGATCTGCGGAGACGAAATTTCTTTTGACGATTTTAAAGTGCAGAGCCGCAGTCTGGCGGAACTTCTGGAAAACAGCGGCTCCTGCGTCATAATGGCGGTCACATTGGGAGCGGCCGTTGACAGGCTCATATCGCGCGTCCAGATGAAGGACATGGCGGACGCTGTCGTGCTGGATGCTCTGGCTTCTGCCGCGGCGGAGAGCGAATGCGACAGGCTTGAAGCTAAAGCCGCCGAGACACTGGGAGACGGAGAGTTTATGACAATGCGCTTCAGCCCCGGTTACGGAGATGTTCCTCTCTTGCTCTCGGAGTACATACTCTCATCGCTGAATTCGGGACGAAAGCTGGGAATTTCTCTTACAAAATCCTCGATGCTCGTGCCGATAAAATCAATTACCGCGGTAATAGGAATATCCGACAGAAAAGAAAAGCGCGGAAAGAGCTGCGATCTCTGCTCCGCGTTTGAATCATGTATATACAGGAAGAGGGGCGAAATCTGCGGTGCTTAAATTAAACGGAGAAAAAATAATAATTTTTGACGGAGCTATGGGAACAATGCTCCAGAACAGAGGCCTTAAAGTCGGCGGCATACCGGAAATGCTCAACATCACAAACCCCGATGTTATAGAGTCCATACACAGGGAGTATCTTGATGCGGGGTCTGATGTCGTAAGTACAAACACCTTCGGAGCAAACAGATACAAAGCGGAAAAAGCCGGACGCACAGTGGAAGAACTCGTCTCGGCCGCAGTCACTGCCGCGAGAAAAGCGGCGGGCAGGGACAAATATGTCGCTCTGGACATAGGCCCGTGCGGAAGAGTCATGGCTCCTACGGGAGACCTGCCGTTTGAGGAAGCCGTAGAAGTATTTGCGGAAGTTGTGAGAGCGGGCGTCAAAGCCGAAGCGGATATGATAATCCTCGAAACCTTCACTGATCTCTACGAGCTCAAAGCGGCAGTCATAGCGGCAAAGGAAAATTCCGACCTGCCGATAGCAGCGACAATGAGCTTTGAAGAAAACGGCATGACATTTTTCGGAACATCGGTGGAATCAATGGTGCTCACACTCGAAGGGCTCGGAGTGGACGCTCTCGGCATAAACTGCTCCTTGGGGCCTAAACAGCTAGCTCCCATCGTGAAAAAAATTCTCGAAATATCATCAATCCCCGTAATGGTTCAGCCAAACGCGGGACTTCCCGTTATGGAGGACGGAAAGACGCGCTACGACATAACAGCGGAAGAGTTCGCCTCATACGCAGGGGACTTCGTAAAGTCCGGAGTATCCATAATAGGAGGCTGCTGCGGAACTTCCCCCGAATATATAAAGCTCGTCAAAGAAAAAGTGCGCGCCATCTCCCCGCTTAAAAGAACCGTCCCAAAGAGGACGGGAATATGCTCGCCCTCAAAGTCCGTATTCTTCGGCGATGACGTTGTAATCATAGGAGAGAGGCTAAACCCGACAGGCAAAAAAACTCTTCAGGCAGCAATAAGAGCGAAGGACACGGACTACATACTCAAAGAAGCAATTCATCAGCAGGAGCAGGGAGCTTCCGTTCTGGACGTGAACATGGGACTTCCCGACATTGACGAAGCCGCCGCTTTGACCGCCGCGGTATCGGAAATACAGTCTGTTACAGACTTGCCGCTCCAGCTTGACTCGTCAAACCACACGGCACTCGAAAAAGCGGCGCGCATATACAACGGCAAGCCTCTCATAAACTCAGTAAACGGCAAGAAAGATTCCTTGGAAAAAATTCTGCCAATAGTAAAAAAATACGGATGCGCGGTTTTGGGTCTCACTCTTGACGACAGCGGCATTCCCGACAGTGCGGAAGGCCGCCTTGCCATAGCGAAACTCATAGTCGAAGCGGCGGAAGCTATGGGCATAGACAGAAGCAATGTGCTCATAGACTGCCTCGTGATGACAGCCTCCGCTCAGCAGAGCCAAGCCGCCGAAACCTTGAAGGCAGTGCGCATGGTCAAAGAAGAGCTTGGAGTGAAGACAGTGCTCGGTGTGAGCAACGTCTCCTTCGGACTTCCCGCCCGCCCCGTCATAAACAGGACAATGCTCGCAATGGCTCTCACAGAGGGGCTTGACGCACCTATCATGAACCCCGGGGACGCAGGCATGGCAGAGACAGTCGCGGCATACAGAGTGCTCACGGCAAAGGACGTAAATTCCGCGGACTACATAGCCAAGTTCTCGCAGTACACGCCGCCCGACGACAGCAAAGAGAGCGGCGCGAGCCTCCCTCACGCAATAATGAGAGGGCTCAAAAAAGAAGCTGACGAAGCCGCCGCTGTACTTTTGACAGAGAAAAAACCGCTCGAAATAATAGAAGAGATAATAGTCCCGGCTCTGGACGAAGTCGGAAAAGCCTACGAAAGCGGAAAAATATTCCTGCCCCAGCTCATAAAGTCCGCAGAAGCGGCAAAAGCCTCTTTTGAAAGAATCAGAACGGCTCTTGCCTCGGAAGGCAACAGTGAGGGAGCGGAAAGAAAGAAGATAGTCCTAGCCACAGTGTGGGGCGACATACACGACATAGGCAAAAACATAGTCAAAGTCATAATGGAAAACTACAACTTTGACGTGCGCGACTTGGGACGGGACGTGCCGCCCGAAAAAGTTCTGGATGCAGTAAGAGAGAGCGGAGCGGAGCTTGTCGGCTTGAGCGCGCTGATGACGACGACAGTCGCAAACATGAAAGATACAATAACTCTGCTCAAAAGAGAGTGTCCGAATGTAAAAATCATAGTCGGAGGCGCAGTTCTGACTCAGCCGCTCGCGGAACATGTCGGAGCGGACTTTTACGCGAAAGACGCAATGGAGAGTGTTCGGATAGCAAGCGAGATTTAAATTCAGAGAAACACGGATGAAATCAATTACGAAATGTCTCTTCCGCTGACTATATGTGCCGGTCTATGACGCATGGGTGAGATGGAAAATCTCAGTCGTAATCGAAGCCGGTTTGTTAATCAGGCGGTGCGTATAATCAGAGGCACCTTAGAAAATATCGAGCAGGCTCAGTCCGTCGCGGATTGAGCTTGTTCCTTTATGCAGGCGAACCTTCTTATACTTCGCGTCTGTTCCGCTCTCGTTCAGGAATGCGGCATAGAAAGTCGCGCCTCCGCCCTTCACGGGGCAGATTACAGTGCCGTCCTTAGCTTTCTTGCGCTCCTGCAGCTTGTCCTTGTTCTTGTCGAGCAGGAAATTGGAAAGAGAGAGACCTTTTTCAGTCTTATAGAGAGGGGAAGAGCTCTCTGCTTCCTGCAGAACTCCGCCCACAAAGATAAGGCGCATTCCGCGCTTCGGCATAGATTCCGCATAAGTCCAGATCTCCGCGTCCTTCTTGGAAAGCACGCCGTCTTCCTCTATTTTGACAAAATCCTTTCTGTCGGGGGTGCCGAGCACTTCCTTAACAGCCGCTTTAGTATAGTCAAGCTTTATCAGACCGATAGACTTTCCCGCCGCGATTGTCAGTTTCGGATCTGTCGGATACCCGAGCATCGTCTTTGCGGCAAGTACGCCGTGCAGAGAGGAGGCGCTGCCGTCCGTAAGCGCTGCCGCTCTCTCATAAGCGCCGAGAGCTCCTTCCCACGAGGCAAGCTCCATCAGCTTCTTCGCACACTCCATAACCTTCTCCGGCTCTGTATAAAGAGCGGCGAGGTTTGCAAAACTTTCGGACGCGCCCTTGATATCATCCTGCTTCAGCGATGCCTTCGCTATCATCTCCCACAGCTCGGGCTTTTTGCGCTCCTTCTTCACAGCGTCGCGCAGAACCTTGAGAGCCCTCTCATACTCGCCCTTCTGCATATAGAGCCAGCCGAGGCGCGTCAGAGCCTTGACATCTCCGGGAATAACCTTCAAATGCTCCTCATAGCGCGCAATGGCGGCATCCGTCTTGCCCGTCTCCTCAAGGCAGACTGCAAGCTGATAGAGCACATCCTTGCGCTCGGGGCGGATCTTCATAACCTTTGCATAATAAATCGCGGCATTCTCATACTCATGCTGCTTAAAGAGAGCCGTAGCCTTTTGATAATACTTCTCGGGCAGGACATTTGTCCTGTAATACCAAAAACTTCCGCCGACAAACGCAATGACAATCACCGCGGCAATGGCGGCAAAAACATAGCGGGGAACGGGCGGACGCGGGTCCTTCTTCAGAGCGAAGCGTCGCTCCTCCTCCGTAGCTCCGATCTGCTCATCGGGAACGGTTTCGGGACAAATCTCGTGATTCCTGCAATTTTTATTTATATCGTCGGACATATTATAAAGACACTTTCCTCTCCGATTTAAAAAAATCATAAGTCTAAGAGCACGTATAAAAATCTCTGCGCACGTGCCATAAATTGTACCAGATATACGCCCTTTTGCTATGGATATTTTAACGATTTACATATATTCTATGGTCTGAAAATAACTGTACGGGGGAATTTTTTTGCAGCTCGAATTCAAAGATATATCAATAGAGGACATATCCTCATACTTGGCTCATTGGGAACTCACAAATCAGAAATCATCGGACTACAGCTTTCCCATACTGTGGGGCTGGGCTCTCACATACGGATACCAAGTCGCCATAGAGCGCGGCACAGACCTCTTTTGGACAAGACAGACATTGCCCTCCATATACAACATGGCACCCATAGGCAGCTGGCAGAGAGACGACTGGGCTGAAATTCTAGCCGACAGATGCGGCAAAAACTGCGAATTCTGGCTCGTCCCCGAAACACTTCTCAATATATGGCAGGAACAGCTCGGAGACAGAATAGAAGCGGAAGACGACCGCGGCAACTGGGAATACCTCTACGACATAAAAGATCTGGCTTCGCTCGCAGGCAACAAATACATGAAAAAACGCAACAGAGTAAACCACTTCAGGCGCAACTATCCATACACATACGAGCCCATATCCGCAGCAAACGCCGCGGACGTAATGGACTTTCAGATAGCATGGTGTCAGGCAAATCACTGCGGAAGCACACCGGGACTGACGGAAGAGAGCCACGGCATCCAGAGAATCCTCCAGCACTGGGACGTAATACCCCACCTGCGCGGCGGAGTTATAAAAGTCGGAGAAGAGATAGCGGCATACACAATAGGGGAGCTTGCGGGAGACAACATAGTAGTCCACTTTGAAAAGGCGAGCCTCGAATACGGAGCGGGATACCAAGTTATAAACAAAGAATTTTTGTCTCACATGCTTGAAGAAAACCCCAGTCTGAAAGTCGCGAACAGAGAAGAAGACATGAACGACCCCGGGCTTCGCGAAGCAAAACTCTCATACCTTCCGACAGGCTACATAAAAAAATACAGAGTGAAAATAAACCTGCACTGACAAAAAGAGAGCGTCAATCCCGTTTAAAGCGCGGCAAGACAAAATAAGGACTTGCCAAATATAAAAAGGATGCTATAATAATCTGCGTCACGATTTTTCGTGACAGCTATTCCTCGATGGCGCAATCGGCAGCGCGGGTGGCTGTTAACCACTAGGTTCGAGGTTCGAGTCCTCGTCGAGGAGCCAAAAGCTCATCCCTGCTCAAAAGAGCAGGGATTTTTTTATATCCCCGCACCTGTGAAAAGTGATGGCAAACAATGGGCAAACCGTTGGCGAGCAATCGGCAAACGATTGGCAAGCAATTGAAAGAAAAATCAAGAATCAGCCTATGTTTGCGCTCCTTCTCGTCTCCCCGCAATGGGTCTGTGCGGGGTACAGCGGCTTTAAGATTTTAAAGAATTAAAGTCAAAACAAACGCCACTAAACCCCGCACTGAAAACTTGCGGGGAGACGATTAGAAGGCCAAAGCAAGATTTAGCCTATGTTTTTGCTCCTTCTCGTCTCCCCGCAATGGGTCTGTGCGGGGTACAGCGGCTTTAAGATTTTAAAGAATTAAAGTCAAAACAAACGCCACTAAACCCCGCACTGAAAACTTGCGGGGAGACGATTAGAAGGCCAAAGCAAGATT
>CAZNYN010000049.1:0-14939 GCA_964577295.1 uncultured Synergistaceae bacterium
ATCGAAGCGGGCTTATTTTCTACACTAATGCGATTCTGTATCTCTTTTCGGGGCGTCATTTTCCAATCTAGACAAGTTGTTTTTATACCCTAAAAGGTGTAATATGTCTTCAATAAAGTAGATATTATACCCTAAAGGGGATGTTAAAATGAATGACCTTGCACTCACAGTCAAGAATATGAGAAAAAAACTCGGACTGACGCAAAAAGAAGCGGCGGAAAGAGCTGGTGTGGGGCTGCGTTTCATCAGAGAACTCGAATGCGGCAAAAGCACACTGCGCATGGATAAAGTTAACGACCTGCTCTTTCTCTTCGGCATGAAACTCGGGCCGACTCGGATAACAGAAGAGGACAGAAGATGAGAAGAGCGGAGATATACATTTACAACGAGCATGCAGGCACTCTCACTGAAAGCGACACAGGCTATGTTTTCACATACAGTTTAGAATATCTGGCTTCCGAATCCCCTTTGCCAATCAGTGTCACAATGCCGCTGAGGGAAGAACCCTTCACCTCTCCCATCCTTCACCCATTCTTTGACGGACTTATTCCCGAGGGATGGACATTAAATATTGCCGTTAAAAACTGGAAACTTGAAAGACACGACAGGATGGGACTGCTCATGGCATGCTGCCGTGAGTGCATAGGCGCGGTGTCTGTAAGAGCGGAGGCAGATATCAATGGCTGATTTCAAAAAATGTCTGTACTGCAGCGAACCGCTCGAAAGAGGACTATACCACGAAAAGTGCTCTGTGAAACTTTTCGGGCGCAAAGAGCCCCCGACTCTTCCATACACCTTAGACGATCTCCATGAACTGGCTCGCCGCAATATCATCAACAATATAAGCGTAACAGGGGTACAGCCAAAACTGTCGCTCGATCTGTCCGACGCTCGGAGCGGCAAACTTACCTTTGTAGGTCTTCTTGGCGACTATATTTTAAAGCCTCAGTCGCCTGACTATCCCTTTCTGCCCGAAAATGAAGCTCTTACAATGCTTATGGCAAGAGAAGCCGAGATTCTCACCGCACAAAGCGGCCTCTTGCCGCTGGCTTCGGGGGAATTGGCATATCTAACCTTGCGCATTGACAGAACAATTTTTCAAAAAAACAAAATCGTAAAAAAAATTCGTCACATGGAAGATTTCTGCCAAGCGACAGAGCACATCACAGAAAATAAGTATCGGGGATCAATGGAACTAACGGCAAAAACGATACGCAAATATTCGACACAGGCTGGCTACGACTTAACTCGCCTGATGGACATTCTCATATTTATCTTTATAACGGGAAACGGAGACATGCATCTTAAGAATTTTTCACTGCTCTATAACTCGGGAGAGCGGCTTCTGGCACCGGCTTATGACTTGCTCTCTACAAGGCTCGTAATACCGGCAAATATCGACCCCGAAGAGTTTGCAATGCCTATCAACGGCAAGAAGAGTAATATAAAGGAGATTGATTTTTTAAAATTTGCCGAGAGCGCTCAGCTTAAAGAAGTACAATACAGAAAAGCTATAAAACGATTCGGAGAAAAAATAGAACCGATGATAAGGTTAATCAGACAAAGCTTCTTGAGGGATGATATGAAGGAAGAATATATCAACATTGTCACAAGCAGGGCCAAGAGACTTAATATTATACCCTAAGAGGTATAATATATCCTTTATTTCAAGAATTTATGCCCTAACTGGTATAAATTTAAGAATCGCCAAAGCAGATTAAAGCCCGTTCCTTCTTATAGGAACGGGCTTGTTTTTATACTAAGGCTATTCTGTATCTCTTTTCGGGGCGTCCTACTTTTCTGTAGGCGTATTCCACTACGAGTCTTTCGCTCATCATCAGGAATTCCAGATAGCGGCGCGCTGTGGAGCGGGAAAGTCCCAGTTTGTCTCCTATTTCCTGAGCGGAAAATGTGTCGGGATTCTCGCGCAGAAAGTGCTCTATGTCGTTGAGACACTTAAGCTGAAGTCCTTTTGGGATAGCCCTGTTGTTGGCCCAGGACGGGTCTCTTGCCTTCATCGAGACGAGTGTGTCTAAGTCTTCCTGCTGCCAAGGCCTTGTTCTGCCTGTGAGGCTGTGGTGGTAAACCTGATAATTTCTAAGCGCCAGTTTAAGACGTTCGAAAGAAAAAGGCTTTATCAGAAACTCAAAAACTCCCTGGCAGAGAGCTTTGCGGACAAGTTCAGGATCTTCGCCCGAAGATGCGATGATGTAGTCTGTGCGAGGAAACTCTTTTCTGAGTTCGTCCAAACCTTCAATGGCGCTGAAGTCTCTAAGGTAAAGGTCAAGCAGGACAAGATCCGCTTGAAAGAGACGTATTGCCTCAAACAGCTTAGGACCTGTTGAGACACACTTTACGACGGAGTAGGAATGCTCTTCCGCTATCAGGTCAGAGTATAGTTTTTGAAGCAGCGGATCCGCTTCAGCTATCAACACTTTTAGAATACGCAACATATCCACCCCTTTTATAGCTATAAGGGACAAAGAATACCGGCACCGAAATCTGTAAATGTGTATGCAGAAGGAAAGCAGCGATAATATGCTGTATTTTCTCTTCCCCTTTCCAAATCCGGGAGGCCTTTCCGTTTCCGGAGAGACCCATTGGTCTATCTCCTTAGAGATTCCGCTCCTTAGGAGGTTCGACTCGGGGCTGATACTAAATCCACTTATAACTTAGTATAACAAACATAGTGCAGTAGTCAATAATCCGCCAAATTAAGCCAAGTATTTTGCTTACGGGAGAGGCCCGCCCCACCAGCGAGGCATACCGAACGAGTAACCCACAGTGAAGTCTCCTCCCTGGTCATAGACCAGCACCAGCTTGCCTGCGAAGTTATTCATCGGCACTGTAAGGGATATTCCCGCTTCCCACCAACTGTCCTGATTCTTCCAATCCCTCATGACCTGGCCGTATTTGCCGAAGACTTCCATATCGACTCCGCCCCACCATGATTTTATCGCTATTCTGCCTGTGCCTAAGTGGAGCCAGTAAGCCTGATCTCCCACCAGAGGATTCTTGCCCAGGCTATAGAGTTCCTCGTTGTTGCCCAGAACTGCGGCGTATGCAGGGTCATCGGCATTTCCTGTCTTAAGGCCTGCGGAGAATACCACCTTCCATTTCTCCCATATCGGGAGGTGGGTCTGATAAAATGTCCGCGTCTGGAGCGTCTCCCCAATAGGCAGCCACATGTCGGAATTTAAGGACGAGCCTTTTGACGGAATCAGAGGGTCATCCAATGTATTTATGTTTAAGTTCAGGTACGGGCCGTCGTTAGTATCGCCTCCGCCTATTTTTTCAACGGCGTAGCCTAAGCCCATGCGTAAATGGTGATTAAACTCCTTGTACCACGCAACTCTTGCCGAGTGCCTTTCAAATTGAGATTCGGGCGCATTGCGCGGAGTGTAGCCTTCCTCACGTGAGGAAAGAACAAGCCCGAACTGAGAGTTGTTCGTATCAAGAGGTGTGAAGTAACGCCCCATGATGCCCCACCTGTTGCCTATTCTGTACTCCAAAGAACCTACGTCTCCATCCATCATAATATCCCTAACCTGAGCGGAGAGAGAGAGCCAGCTGTCGGCGTTGATATTTCCGATATATCCGTCCAGCCCAAACTCAACCTTTGCGGGGCGCTCTATGGAGAAAACAACAGCAACTTTGTTTGTAGCTATCTTTACGGCCTTTCCTTCTACTGAGTTAAAGTCCTCTCTGTCTGAGAGTTCTTTTACCGCCGAAGAGATAAGCTTCATGTCGAGAGGACGGCCGATCCAATCATCATACTTCCTGTAAAGTTTTTCTGCCACACCCTTCGGCACACCGTCAAAACGCAGCTCCTCTACAAGATCATGCTCAGGTATGTACTCCGCGTTGTGGACGGAGGGAGCATAAGCAACCCTGTGTCTGTCTATAAGTGAATGCAGCTCCTGTACATGTTCGAGCGCGGCCTGCCTTCCCTTGTCTATTATCTCGTCATAGCCGTCTCCATCCAAAACTCCAAACTTGCTTACATTCGGAGATATTACAAGGTCGGCTTCCTTCATATTGTCTATGACCTGCTGTCTCATAAGGATTTCAAGTGTCTGAGCAGCTACTTCGAGCACTGATCTCAGCTCGCTCCTGTCCTTGCGAAGCTCTTTGGGGGAGAGGTTTACAGCCACAATGGGATGTCCGGGGAATATCTTCTTGGCCTCAATGACAGGAAGATTAGCCTTGATTCCTCCGTCTATGAGAAGCCTTCCGTTCATCTCCCACGGCTCGAAAATTCCCGGAATGGAAAGGGATGCGCGCATGGCGGAGGCTAAATTTCCGTCTCTCATAACCACAGTTTCTCCGTTTTCGAGATCTGTCGCAACTGCGGCAAAGGGAATGGGAAGCCTGTCGAAGTCCGTAACATTTACCCGTGACGTGGCCTCGCTCAGAAAATTGTAAAGATCCTTTGTCTTAAGTACCCCGAGCCTCGTTCTCAGAGTCTTGTTTTTCTTGTCTACATGAGCGCTGAACATAGAACTGTCACTTGCAGGGGGCTTATTGTTCCCGATATCTGAGAAAGAGCGCCCCGAGCGGTTGGAGATTATCTCCATGAGATTGACATTATTCAGGACATCCTTCATCTCTTGGGCAGTGTATCCCGACGCGTAAAATCCGCCCATTATTGAGCCCATACTCGTCCCCACAATCGCCGCAATCGGAATATGCTCACGTTCCAGCACTTCAAGCACTCCTATGTGAGAAAGTCCCTTAGTCCCTCCGCCTGAGAGAACCAGGACAATACCCTCCTTGTGAGGGAACCCCCACTGTCTGTTATGCTCCGTAGGAGACGGTACATAGAGAGCCTCGTCCGCAAAAAGCGCGGAAGCGAAGGACAAACTCAAAATGAGTATAAATAAAAACAGAAGCGTTCGTTTTGATGAAAATGCCAACATTTTGCTCCCCCTATCCACGTTGTTATATATCTAACCGATACTTCCGGCGGGAATGTCACAATTTACAGCACCTTAAATAACAGGACGCACCCTCGCCGCACGATACAAGACAACTGTCTTCTTATCTTACAGCTATGTTTCATTTTATCATGAATTCTCTTGGCTTTTATACGTCTTATACATATTGCTTCAATATGTTTTTTGACACGTGCAGGAGCAAACTTTATAATCGGTACGGTTCTTTCGGAATGGGGATAAAACTTATGGACGAGACAAGCACGGCACGTGGGTTTTTTAACGGAATAAAGGCGGGAACGCCGATAGCCATAGGCTACCTGCCCTCTGCTCTGGCTTTGGGCATACTCGCGCGCAATGCCGGCCTCACGGCATGGGAAAGCATCTTCATGTCTGCCGTTGTCTTCGCAGGGGCAAGCCAATTTGTCGCCCTTAACCTATACATGCTCGGAGCTTCCGCCGCGGAAATAGTAACAGCGGTGGGAGTGCTCAACCTTCGAATGGCTATGATGTCCTCCGCACTTTCAAAACGCTTTGCACCGGGCATAGGAGCTCTCAAAAAAAGCTGGCTCTGCTTCGAAATAACGGACGAGAGCTTCAGTGTAGCGGCAATGAGACCGGAAAAACACCTCTCGTTTGAATTTGAAGCGGGACTAAACCTGCCGGGCCACTTCACATGGGTTTTCGGAACTCTTTTGGGATATATGGGAACTGCAATACTCCCGTCAACTGTTCAAGACAGCATGGGAATAGCCATATACGCCCTATTCATCGGACTGCTCATTCCCTCCGTGCGCAATGACGGCAAAGCCCTCACTGTAACGGCAATAGCAATGGCGGCAAGCGCATACATCAAATGGGTGCCGTGCTTCGCATCCATGAACAGAGGCATAGCGATAATACTTTCGGCAGGAATCGCGGCTCTATTCGGAGCAGTGGTCTTCCGGCCCGTGAGAGGAAAAAAATCATGACAAAAATTATGATACTCTCCATATTAATGATGCTCGTAACAGTGCCGTCAAGAATACTGCCAGCCTTCTTCCTCGGAGAGAGACAACTGCCCCCCTTTGCGGAATCCTTCCTTAAATACATACCATACGCGATACTGGGCGCTCTAATATTCCCCGACATCCTTACCGCAACGGGAGACAAAGCAAGCTCCGCAGCAGGCGCAATAACAGCCCTGCTCCTCTCACTGTTCGGAAAAAACATCCTAATCGTGCTGACAGGAGCCATCTTAGCCGCATACGCAGTGCGCCACATCATGATGTAGCCTAAGTGATAAATTTTATAGTGTGAAATCGAGAAACGGCATTATGCCTAACCTCTCATCCACAAAAGCGAACGCACCAGAAACCACCAAGCCGAAGCATAACGCCGTTTATCATTTTCACACGGCTTTGGCGCGCCACACAAAAGCACTACATCAGCAACAAAAACAGTCCACACCCAAGAGAACGCAAGCCCCTTAGGAGCGAACATTGTGAAAATGATAAACGGTGTTACGCCAAGGCTCATGTACAAACACATCCACCAAACCAAGCCGAGGCATAACGCCGTTTATCAATTTCACATGGCATTGGAAACCCAAACAAACACCGACGCGAAGCAAACTTTACAAACGCAAGACACAAGCAAACTCAAGACACTTAGAAGCGAACATTGTGAAAATGAGAAACGGTGTTACGCCAAGGCTCCCACACGCACAAACAAACGAGCCAAACAGCACCAAGCCGAGGCGTAACGCCGTTTATCAATTTCACATGGCATTGGAAGCTCAAACAAACACCAATGCGAAGCAAACTTTACAATCGCCCGACACAAACAAACTCAAGACCCTTAGAAGCGAACATTGTGAAAGTGAAAAACGGTGTTACGCCAAGCCTCTCACCCGCACAATGACTCGCAGACTCGCACACCGGCGGCGAATATCACGTTCTTGCCCTTGTGTTTTTGGCGTATATGTGGTAAAAAGTCAACTGTGATAGAAAATGTAAGGAGGGTAGCATATTTTAGTCTGTCATCACAAACTATTTCAAGCATTCAGTTTCAAATCTGACCTAACTGTAAACTTCAGTGAAAAAAGGCCATACGGACAGCCGGGTCAAATGCCGAACTAGCGATTGTGATATCGTGTTGATGAGCATAAGCTCAAATTTTTTGTGTGGGGAAACCTCCGTGAAATTGTGTTCATAAGTAATTTTGTACTTGTGAATGGTCGACATGAGCAGTAAAAGTAATTTATTACTGTATAGGCTCAAATAAACTACCGACATTTGAATAAAAAAACAAATAGCGTAGGGATCATTATAACCAAGTACAATCATTCTGTCTTTTCGTAAGGAAGAAGACAAATGGTTGTTTTTTTATGGTCCGAACACGACTGACACAGCGGAGGCCATTTTCGGAAAGGAGCCTGAGATGGCCGAAAAGATAAAGCTCTACGGATTCAACAATCTGACAAAGACTCTTAGCTTCAACATTTACGACGTATGCTACGCAAAAAGCGAAAGAGAAAAAAACGAATATGTGGCATACATAGACGAACAGTACAACGCAGAGAGACTTACAAAAATCCTCTGCGATGTTACAGACATGATAGGAGCACACGTCCTCAATATCTCAAAGCAGGACTACGACCCCCAGGGAGCAAGCGTCACCATATTGATATCGGAGCTTCCCATAGCCTCGGATATCGTAGACAGCTCCTGCAACTGCGGCATAGACATACTTTCAAAGAGAGAGACAGTCTGCGGACATTTGGACAAGAGCCACCTAACAGTCCACAGCTACCCGGAATATCATCCCAATCAGGAAATATCAACCTTCAGAGTGGACATAGATGTCTCCACCTGCGGACAGATATCGCCTCTTAACGCACTTGACTACCTAATCGGCAGCTTCGACTCCGATATTATCACAATAGACTACAGAGTACGCGGCTTTACAAGAGAGCTTGACGGGCGCAAATGCTTCCTGGATCACCCTATAACCTCCATTCAGGATTACATAGACGACAAGACACTCGATATCTACGATACACAGGATATCAATGTCTACCAGTCAAACATCTTCCATACGAAAATGCTGATAAAAGAACTCGACTTACAGAACTACCTCTTCAACAACGACGTTCACGAGTTCAGACCTCAGAAGCGCCTTGAGATAACAACCAAGCTCCGCCGCGAGATGATAGAAATTTTTAACGGCAAAAACATCTATGAATAGACAAGACACAACCCCTATATATGACGCGCTTCAAAACTACCTCAAAAACAGGATAGTCTCTTTTGACGTGCCGGGACATAAACAGGGCAAAGGGCACAAAGCCCTTACCGACGCTTTCGGACAGAAATGCGTCTCTATGGACTTAAACTCCAGCAAACCGCTCGACAACCTCACCCACCCGACAGGAGTCATAAAAGAGGCGGAAGAACTCGCCGCGGAAGCCTTCGGTGCCGCTCACGCCTTCTTAATATTAAACGGCACAACTGCCGCAGTACAGAACATGATCTTCTCCGTATGCAGACAGGGAGACAAAATCATCCTGCCGAGAAACGTCCATAAAAGCGTCATCAACGCAATGGTGATATGCGGAGCGGAGCCTGTCTACATAAACCCGGGAGTGAACCCCGAACTTGGTATCAGCCTGGGCATGTCCGCAGCAGACGTAAAACGAGCCGCGGCGGAAAATCCCGATGCCAAGGCAATATTCATAAACAACCCAACCTACTACGGCGTGTGCAGCAACTTACGGGAGCTTGTAAAAATCGCTCACTCCGCAGGTATGTACGCCCTTGTAGACGAGGCTCACGGCACACACCTCTACTTCGGAGAAGGACTTCCCCTCTCTGCTATGGCGGCGGGAGCGGATATGTCTGCCGTCAGCATACACAAGACGGGCGGTTCTCTGACTCAGAGCTCCATACTCCTTCTGGGCAAAGGAGCAGACGCTGAAGGTGTGAGACAGACAATAAACCTCACTCAGACCACGAGCGGCAGCTACCTCCTCATGGCGTCTCTTGACATAGCAAGAAAAAACCTCTTCCTCAACGGAAGGGAAATATTCTCAAAAGTCATGACTCTGGCATCCTACGCAAGAGAAGAAGTCAATAAAATAGACGGCTTCCGCGCCTTCGGAAAAGAAATCATCAACGGGGACACTGTATTTGACTTTGACGAGACAAAACTCAGCATCCACACCAGGGCAATGGGACTTGCCGGCATAGAAGTCTATGACACACTCCGCGACGAATTCGGCATACAGATAGAATTTGGAGACATTGGCAACATATTGGCGATAATATCAGTGGGAGACAGAGAACTTGAAATAGAACGCCTCTTGGGGGCTCTCTCCGAGATAAAGCGCCGCTTTGCAAAAGAACCAATGAACATGCTAGACCACGAATACATCAACCCCATTGTGGCACTATCTCCGCAAAAGGCATTTTACGCGCGAAAGAAAAGCTGTCCTCTCGAAGAGAGCTGCGGACGCATCAGCGGAGAGCTTGTAATGGCTTATCCGCCCGGCATCCCAATACTTGCTCCGGGAGAGAGAATCACTGCAGAGATAACGGAATATATAAGATACGCGAAAGAAAAAGGCTGTGTAATGACAGGCACGAGAGACATGGACATGAAATTTATAGAGACTGTGGAGGAATAAAAAATGAACATGGAATTTTGGTACACGGAAGAACACACAGAGGACACAAGATTTTCGATAAGGGTAGACAAACAGCTCTACTCGGCAAAGAGCGAATTTCAGCGCATAGACATATTTGACTCAAAAGAGTTCGGCAGATTCCTCACACTCGACGGACTTATGATGCTCACGGAAAAGGACGAATTCATCTACCACGACATGATAGTCCACGTGCCGATGGCGGCAAATCCCGCAATCAAAAAAGTCCTTGTAATCGGAGCGGGAGACGGAGGAACTGTGCGCGAGCTTACAAGATACTCTTCGATAGAGAAAATAGACATGGTAGAGATAGACGAAATGGTCGTCAAGGCCTGCCGCGAATTCATCCCCAAAACAGCGTCGAAACTCGGCGACAGCAGAGTTACACTCTTCTTTGAGGACGGCCTCAAATTTGTCCGCGGAAAAGTCAACGAGTACGACCTCATAATAGTTGACAGCACAGACCCCTTCGGCCCGGGCGAGGGACTCTTCACAAAAGAATTCTACGGCAACTGCTACAAGGCTCTGACAGAGGACGGAATTTTGGTCAATCAGCACGAGTGCCCCTATTACGACAGCTATGCAAAGTCGATGAAGCGCGCTCACGACAGAATAGTTGAGCTCTTCCCAATAGCGAAAGTCTATCAGGCTCACATCCCGACATATCCGTCGGGGCACTGGCTCTTCGGCTTCGCGTCAAAAAAGATAGACCCGGTATCAGACCTCGACGCAGCAAAGTGGAACGCCCTGGGACTAGAGACAAAATACTACAACACAGAGCTCCACACGGGATGCTTCGCTCTGCCCAACTACGTAAAAGAACTGCTTAAATAATGGAGAAACAGAACACACCTCTTGCATTTATGGCGTGTGACGCGCAGTACGCCCATGCGGACACTGTCCTCGTGGGCGCACCGTTTGACGGCACTTCCAGCTACCGCCCGGGCTCGCGCTTCGCTCCCAACGCCATACGCATGGAATCCTTCGGCATAGAGACATACTCACCGTACCTAAAAAGAGAGCTGGAAGAAATCTCAGTATTCGACGCAGGAGACATGGAACTTCCATTCGGCAGTGCGGAAAAAGCTCTTGAGATAATAGAGGAATCCATATCGGAAATCATAAGCGACGGAAAACTTCCCTTTATGATAGGCGGAGAACACCTCGTCACACTCGGCGCTGTGAGAGCCGCGGCAAAAAAACACAAAGGGCTTAAAATAATCCATTTTGACGCTCATGCCGACCTGCGCGATGACTACATGGGAGAAAAACTATCCCATGCGACAGTGATAAGAAGGTGCGCTGAGCTCCTTGACGACAAAAGCGTTTACCAGTTCGGAATAAGATCAATGACAAAGGCAGAGGACTTGTGGGCAGACTGTCACACAATCCAAAACAAATATGACACAAAAGGACTTTCCGAAGCCATAGAAGCAATAGGAGACTCGCCCGTATATCTCACGATAGACTTGGACGTGCTCGACCCGTCAATATTCCCGGGCACGGGAACACCGGAACCGGGCGGAATATCCTTTGCGGAGCTAATTTCCGCAGTACACAAAATGAAATATCTCAACATAGCCGCCTGCGACGTAAACGAACTCTCACCCCACTACGACCAAAGCGGAGTATCGACAGTCACAGCCTGCAAAGTAATAAGAGAGCTTCTGCTGACGATTGCGAAATAACTTGGTGCGGGCATATCCTGCCCGCACCAAGTTTTAAGTACATTTTGAAATTGCCGTCCCTACGCAAAAGCCGCCCTTTGCCGCGACTCTACTTTTTCAGATATTCGCTCTCAAAGTCGCTTATCGGTATCGGTTTGTTTATAAGATAGCCCTGAATTGAGTAACAGCCGAGTTCTCTCAGTTTCTGCAGCTGAGGTTCGGTCTCCACTCCTTCCGCTACTACCTTTATTTTGTATTTCTCGCAGAGAGATATTACTGTCTCCACTATCGACCTTGTCATGTCATTCGCCGTTATTCTGTCGATGAGGCTCTTATCCAGCTTTACCACGGAGAAATCAAGCCACGAAAGTATCGAGAGGTTGGAGTATTTGGCCCCGAAGTCGTCCAGAGAAAGGAGGAAACCCTCTTTCATTATGCTGTTGCCTATTCTTCTCATGCTTTCGGCTTCCATGCCGCCCAAGCTCTCCGTTATTTCTATTTCTATCATGGAGTGGGGAACGTCATATTTTTCGGCAATTTTGAGCATGGTGTCCACAACTCCGGGTTCAAGCATGGTGGCACGCGAGAAGTTGAGGGATACGGGGAAGAGCTTGCGCCCTTCGCGCTTCCACTTTTCCTGTATGCGCAGCACTTCTTCGAACATGAAGAAGTCTATGTAGCGGACAAGCCCAGCCTCTTCCAGGAACGGTATGAATCTTCCCGGCGATATTATGCCTCCGTCGGGGTGGTTTATGCGGACAAGTGCCTCCGCCCCGCAGATTTCAAGCGTATCTGATATGACTTTGGGCTGGAGGTAGGCAAGGCAGCCTCCGTTCTCTATTACATCGAGAAGTCCGGAGAGTGTTTTGTCTTTACGGGCTTTTTCCTTTGCCGCAGCTCTGCCTCCGCTCTCTCTCTTGTCCGCGGCGAGCATTTCCCCTGCTTCTATTATCAAGCTGTCTATATTCTCAAGTTTGTCACTCCATGTACTTCCCACAGATGTGTCATACTCCTCTATTTTTGAATATGCTTTTCTTGCTGCGGCTACTTTCATGCTGAATGCTTCGTATGTCACATCGGGCAGAAGGACTAGGAATGTTCCTCCGCCGTATCTGTAAACTGTACTCTCTCCGAACTGTTCATGGAGAACTTTCACCGTATCCCTTACGACTTCGTCTCCGCGCCTGTTTCCGTAGCGGCTGTTGATTTTTTTGAGTCCGACAATGTCTGCCATGAGAATTCCCATGGAAGAGAAACGTTCCACTTTGTTTTCGGTTATAAATTCTACATAGCTGTTGCGCGACAGAGCCCCCGACTGTATATCGTAGCGGCTCGAATAGATGCTTCTTTCAAGGCTCTTATTCTTGAATATTTCATTCATGAGGAAGTGCGTTACTGTGCTTAAGACCATTTTTTCATTAATATTCGCAGTAGGATTGTCTATTCCGACAAATCCTGTGACAAGCCCCTCCGAGACGTACGGGACCACAAAGAGCGATGATATACCCTGGTTTGTCAATATCACTCTCTCTGTCTCGCAGAGCACGCTCATGTCCGTTATCCAAAGAGCGCTCTTCTGCTCATAAGCTCTCATAAAGTTTGGAACTAAGCTCAAGCTGACGTCTTTTAAGTTGTCGATTTCGGCGGATACTCCATCGGCACACCACTCGTATGTGTTGTCCAGTGTCTTTTTCGCCTCGTTAACTTCAAGGACATAAGCGCGTTCGGCGCGGAAGAATTCGCCGAGCCTCTGCAGAACGACATTCACAGATTCGTGAATATTTTTGTCGGAGAGTAGTTCTTCAGCACATTGCAGGAACATCGGGCTGACCTTTTCCTCCGAGCCATGACGATCTTCTGTGTAGGAGACATTCTTAATATCACCGTAAGGTATAAGTTTTACTCCAGCCTCAAGTACCGAATCTGTATTTGAGTAGTACTGCACGTACGGCTTGAGAGAGTCCGCTCTTTCCTCGGCGGAGAGGGCAAGTGCGTAAAGTCTCTCAAAATCTGCATTCTCTGCCGTGAGTATCGAGGTACCCATGTGGTAGATTGCGTACTGTTCAGCCTTGGTCGTGAAGAAGGCCGGTCTGCTGAGCACCTGCAGTATGTATTCTCCGCACTCGTACATCCACTGTTCGGATGAGACAGAGTCCATGAATATGACTATTATGTCATCCACGCTGCGTGCCGTGATATACCTGTTTTCCAGTGTGTAGCGAAGCTTGCGGTTTATCGAGAGCATCATTCTGTCGAGCGATGAGATTCCGAATCGCTCCGTTATTTCGGACATATTTGCTATTTTCAATATCGCGACAGCACAGAGTGTTCTGCTCTTTTTTGTGCTCTTGATGCACATGTCGGCAATAGCTGCCATGGTCTTTCTTGTGTAGAAAGTGCCGGTGGCGTCAAATTCCGGCTTAAACGGCAGAATGAGCTCACGCTTCTTTTTCTCGTCCACAGTACGAATGTAAAGAAATGCGTAGATGTCGCCGTTGTGAGTGTTTGTAAGTATCTGAATCGTATGGGACGCCCACTTTATTTTGTTGTCCCCCTGATTGATACGGAACTCATCATAGAACCAGTCTTTGCCCTTTTTATAATCCTCGATGAGCTTTTCCTTTGTGTATGTTTCTTCATAGTAAATTCTATCCTCGCCATTCGGCATTATGGCGGAGACTGCGGCAAAAAATTCTCCTGCGGACAAGTGTTCTCTCTGCTCAAGACCGGGACAGCACGGAGTGCTTATATCCTCAACCGTGCCGAGAGAGAGATTTATTTTGCACACCGCAGCCTTGTCATGTCTGATGAGCAGCTTCATCTTCTCTTCCTGTTCAAAGCGTATACGAACGTCCGTGATATTTTCAATCTCTTCCGCTATGCCTATCGCCTTGTACGGATATCCGGCATCGTTATAAAGGTTTTTAAACGAAAGGCGCGTAAAGACATATTCTTTTTCGCTCCTTCTGGCTTTTATAATGGCGTTGCCCTCGCTTTTGCCCGAATAAATCTCATTGTAAAGCTCTCTGAATGCATCCGCTGAGTCTTCGTGTATTATTCCATCCCTTATCATGCTCTCCGGGGCATCTTCAATCACATTATTTTTAATCATATATCTTGTCATTGTTCCGTTTGACACTCTCATGGTCCTGCTCTCTATGTCTACTTCAAACGTCTCTATGGCACTCATCTTGTATATATAGTCAAGCTGGGCGCGCATCGATATTTCCGCTCTGCTGCGCTCGCTGTTCACAAGGGTGTTTATCGTGCTTCTCATGGACTGTATGTTCTGAGCCGTTCCGAGAGCTTTTACGGGACGCCCAGTTTCGTCAAAGGTATTTGTATATCTGACTCTGTACCACTTGCCGCTCGACATCTGCACGTCCATCTCCGTCTCGGGAGCGCCCTTCTTGAGTTCCTCGTGCATTTTTATATATCCCTCAACATGTTCAGGAACAATAATATTCTGTCGTATCCAGGACTGAGGGTAATTGGTGATGACAGCGGGGAGCCCCAGCTCCTCCTGAGCGCGGCTGCACTGCACAGATGTTTCATTTATCATGTCATAATCCCAATAGTAGAGGTCGGCATGCTTAACTGCCGCGTAGAGCATGGAATTCTGGTACTCTATCATCTCTTTTTGTGAGGTCTGCT
>CAZNYN010000050.1:0-14756 GCA_964577295.1 uncultured Synergistaceae bacterium
CTTTGCCGCTTTTTGAGGCACAGACGGGAGATAGGCTCTGTGCGATAAAGTCTGCCATTGCGGCTGTGTATATTTTGTCATCGTCGAGCGGCTCCCATATTCCTTTTCTGAGAATCTCAACGTCGGAGACGCGGTTTCCCGTCTCCAGAACTATGTTATTCACTACGACTGCGGGCGTTTTCGACAGATTTATTGTGAAGCGAAGTCCCGACACCTGCATGAATTCTCCGGAGTGAGGCCTTTTTGAATAGTCCATTGTTTCTCCGCTCGCTTTAAGAGCCGAGGCGGATTTTTCAAGAGTTCTCCTTATCTCCGCACCGCTGAGATAGACCTTTTCGACATAATTTTTAAACGGAAAACATGCCGCCATATCCAACCGGGAGAAAGGCCCGGCCGGTACTATGCGCCCCATTCTTATACCGCCCCCGTTGGCAAAGGCCGCATCTGTGCCGCCCCACGCTCTCAAGGCATCCGCCGTGAAATTGCCAAGCGCGCACTCCCTTGTTCTGAGAACAGAAAATCGTCCGTCCACACTGACTGTGAAGAAGACATCCGCCTCTTTGGATGACTGCTTGGGCGAAATTTTTTCAACGAGAGTGACTATTTCTTTAAGTTCCGGAGTTGCGGGCGTAACGGGAATGAGAGTCCATGAAGTTTTATCCGCTATGATACCGTTTTCGTCCGATACTGCATCGATTCGTCCGATAAAACGCCCGTCCTGCCCAGCCTGAGTGACCAATGTCATACGCCCGGAGGGATTTCTGATAAGAATTTTTTGCTCTGCGGCATCGTGGGAGTGGCCGCCGACTATTATGTCTATGCCGGAAACAGAGGCGGCAAGCTCTTTGTCCGCTCCCAACCCTATGTGGGTGAGGGCTATTATCACATCGGCGCCGCGCGATTTCAGCGACGATATATGTTTTGAGGCGGCCTCCTTCAGGTCGGCTGAGACTTGAAATCCCGACGCGTCTATGACAAGCGACGGCAGAAAGGGCGTTACGAGGCCGAATATTCCGACCTTTACCCCTTCTTTCTCGATGATAATTTCTTTTTGGAAGAGGCTCGAAGTCTTTGGGTTGTCAAAAACCACGTTTGACGCAAGAATGGGAAATTTCACCGACTGCATGAGCTTTGCCAGGTAGTCCGCGCCGGAGTCAAACTCATGGTTGCCGAGAACTCCGGCATCAAATCCGAAGAGAGCCAGAGCTTTGAACACTCCCTCATCCTCATTCGGAAGAGCCGAATTGGGCACCGGCATATCTCCCGCTTCGAGCTTAAAGACAGCCCCCTGCGAAGCGGCCTCTATCCTCCGCTCTTCCTCCTTCATCAGAAAGAGAGCACGCGAAAGTCCGCCTATGGGCACACCCTTGACTTCCGGCCCCAGGCCCGCGGCAGGTGCGTCATAGCAGGGGAAAATACGGCTGTGAACGTCGTTGAGCGTCAAGATGTGAAAAACTTTCTCCGCCGCGAACAGGGGAGATGAAAGAGAGAAAACAACAAACAAAATAAAAGCCGAAAAAGATGCAAGCGAAACGGTACGCCTGTAATAAGCACGAAGCAAATTTTTAATATACATATTTTATCCCCCCACAGAGCCGCATAAGCAGCTTATACAGACAAATTCAGCCCAAACGCAAAAATTATTATACGCCTTCGTCACTAATGTTACTAATGTATATTATAAACATTAGGGGCTTTTTGCGTACGGTGAAAAATATTCTGCTGCGGAAGGCAATGCATGAGAGATTATATCGAATTGCCATGCCCAAGTTGGTTTTTGCGGGCGATATAAGCTTCAGCCCCCAAGCGTTTTTACGCTCGGGGGCTGAAGCTTTGTACTTGTAATTTTCTAATGCTAGGCTGCGGGTTTCATGTTTTTCTTGAGCTGTACGTCCGGCTCGGATGGGAGCTTAAAGAGCGGGATGAATCTGTCAAATCCCGTAATTGTGAGGAACATCATAGAGAAAACTGCGATGATGCAGAGGTAGTTATGTGTAATGATTTCCATGGGGGTAAATTTGTAGAGAGGATAGACTGCCATTGCCAGTCCCGTGTAGAAAATCATGTATCCGTGCCACGGTATAAGCTGTGAGCCGAGAACTCCGAAGGCGTCTGACATTGTCGCGTTGCGCAGGCGCAGTGTGTACAAATCTTTTTCGCTTCCGACAACATTTTCGTCTACCATTTCTTTAATAACGGGGCCTACCGTGACAATCTGTCCCGTGCAGTCGCCAAGTGCGGCATTGCAGAGAAGGCAGAGAATACCGTTATTGAAGATAAGTGTTCTGACGTTTCTGGCTGTAGAGAGCACAAGTTTTGATATGGGTTCAAAGGCGTTCATCAGCTTCATAATTCCTCCGAACGCACCTGTCCACATTGACATTGCGACAGACCATGAGCCGGCATCTGCAAATCCTTTTACAACGAGATCCAAATATGAGGATATTGTTGTGATGGTTCCGGCCATAAGTCCGAAAATCAAAGCGGAGAAAAGGCCTATGAAGAGGCATGGCATTGTTGACACACCATATACAGCCATTCCTATTACAAGAACAAGGGGAATTACCATATATACAGGAACTCCTGACTGTACCTGGTTAAGCAGTGCTATAGCAGAAGGTCTCTTTACTTTAAGAGTCTCCCAAACCTCTGCCGGTATTGCCGCAACAGCTTTTGTAGAATCGGCAGAGGTGCCGTCAAGTCCCATTGACACCGAGACCAAATAGAATATGACTGCGGCAGATATGAGGCATATCAATGACCACACACCCTGGTGGCGAACTCTGTCCATAACTTCAACATTCTGTATACCCGAACTTAGAACCGTAGTATCCGATATAAGTCCGATGTTGTCTCCGAAGCACGAACCTCCGGCAATCGCGGCGACTGTGAGTATCGGACTGCCGCCCGTAATATGTCCGAGCCATAGGAAGACAGGCACACATGCGGCAAAAGTTCCCCATGATGTTCCCGTTGCCGCTGAAAGTACGGCTGTGAGCAAGAGAGCGACAGATGCAACGCTTCTGCCTGTCACGCCTAATTTCAGAGAGAGGCTTATTATTGAAGCTCCTACTCCTGTTGCCATGAAGACTTCACCCATTGCATAAGCGACCATAAGTAAGAAGAAAATAAGCATTAAGCTCTTCGCATTTTCAATTGCAGAGTCAATGACAACGTTAAGCTTGCGGTGATCAAGAATCATTGCCAAAAGGGCGGCGACAACTGTTGCTATCGGAGAAGCAATCAGTATGTCCATTCCATTGAGAAGCATTGCTACGAGAATAACTATCGGAGATAACTTAATTAAAGCAACCATGTTAATTCCTCCTCTGTAGTAGAGAACTAATATTTTGTTTCTGTTTTTAGAATATTAACTATAGGGTTGTTTGAACTGAATACCGTGGGCGTGCCTCCCGTGTGTATAAAACAGGAGGCTTCTTCTTTGAAAATAGTGTCGTGCTGCAGTAAATCTATCATCCCTGCAAAAGTTTTGCTTGTATAAGTATTCTCTAAGAAAATACCCTCAAGTGAAGCTGCAATTTTTATTGCATTAAGTGATTCCGGTGTCGGCACTGCATATCCGCCGCCGAGATACTGTTCATATATATGTACATTTGTATCCCACGCCTGTGACGGCAAATCAACGCTAAGGTTCTTTTCGGCAATCATATAAATTTCTTCGATTATCTTTGCAAGCTCGGCTTTAGAATATTCAACGCTGATAAGGTGTATGTTGAACGGATATCCAAGCAGGGCGTTTCCTAAAATAAAACCTGTCTCTGTCGTTCCCATCGACCCCGGCAAAAAGACATGCTTTATTTTGACGTTTTCTGCAGCAGCCTGTTCACTCAGTTCAAGCGCGCATGAAATATATCCCATCGTGCCTACTCCCGGATCGCCTATCAAATATGGGGTATGTCCTGCTTTGCGCAGTTCTGATACGAAAGCGGCGGCAATTTTGCCTCTTTCTATTTCATCAACACATCCGATAAAATGTATTTCCGCACCAAGAAGACGGCTCAGCAGCAGATTGCTCTCAATTTCGGCGTTATCTTCCGCGCTGTGCAGTATTACACACTTGATACCGAGTTTAGCCGATGCGGCTGCCGCCAGACGGCATTGATTTGATTCCGGGGATCCTGCTGCAACAATAACATCGGCATTCAGCCTGAGGGCTTCACCCATCCAAAATTCAAAACCGCGAACTTTGCTTCCGCCCATTCCAAGAGATATACAGTCATCTCGCTTTGCAAAAAGAGATGCACAGCCGAGATATTCTTTTAATCGGTCCATTTTATCCAACGCAGATGCTCCGTTAATAAATTTAACCTTTGGAAGTTCGGTAAAGAACATAATCTCACCCTCTGTTTATCATCTAAATTCCATACCCTGAATTTCAATAAACGACCACCTGTAAGTCTTGACTTCTCAACACTCGGACAAACAAAATATTCTTCATAAAAATTCAAGCATAAATTTTGTCGATGGGAACTATCAGCAGTTTTTTATTGCAAAAGACCATAGCTGCAAAGTTTTGGATTATCTCATGTAGCAGTAAATACAGTCAGAATTTTATATTCAGGCTAAAGATTTACACCTCCTCTTTAAGCTTTATAAACCATATCACTAAAATTTTTTTTAGTCAATATGTTTTTTTATCGTTGAAATAAACAGCCTGCCTTCTTTGTAACACTGTCAAACACAATGCTCCGTTCTGCAAACTTCAATACGACAGAGAGCTAGAACTGTCCGAACAAAGCGCCTAAGCCGCCTGTGTGCAGGTAACAGCAGCCGTCTTTGACATCTTTCTTTTTGATGATATCTTTCATGCCGACTAGGACTTTGCTTGTAAACACATTTTCTATAAAGATGCCGTCTCTTCTTGCGAAGTCAAAAACTTCCTTTTCGCTTTCGGGAGTATTAATAGCCCAGCCTTCGCCTTCGTATCCCTCGATAATTCTGTAGGATGACTCCGGGCAGGCGGAAAATTTAATTTTTGTGATGTCTTCCAGCTCTGAAATAACCCGGTCTATATTGGCGGACAATATTTTTTTGCTGTCCTCAATACTGATGATATTCATGCGGAACGGACTTCCCAGCACGTAATTTCCGAAAATAAGCCCAGCGGCAACACCGCCGTTTCCTCCGGGAGCAAAAATATCATAAAGATCGGGGGCCATACTTTTTTTCTGCTCATAGAGCTCATAAACAGCCCGGACATATCCCATGGCTCCGTATCCTGTGCTGGCTCCGCGCTCGATAGCGAATGGGTGCCTTCCTTCTTTCTCAAGCTTTTCGCAAAGTTCATCCACATACTTTGCTCTTGCTTCAGTATCCACATTGCCTATATATACTGATTCTGCCCCTATGATTTCGTTTAAGAGCTCGTTTCCGTTAACACGGTCGCTTTTTTCCCCGTTTAGAATCATAATGCACTTCAAATTTAATTTTATACAGCAGCATGCTGTCAGAGTGCACAAGTTAGACTGAGGCGCACCGGAGACTAATATTGTGTCTTTTCCGCAGGCGATGGCATGTCCCAGAAGATACTCCATACATCTGATCTTATTGCCGCCTATTCCGACACCGGTCAAATCGTCTCTTTTTATGTATATATTTGAATAGTCAAGTTCTTTTTCAAGTCCGCTCAGCCTATGAAGCGGGGTGGGAAAAAGCCCTAAAGGAGCTCTCTCTCTGTCAAAATCTTCCGGAATCATATAGGCGCACCCCTTTCAGAAAACCTTAATCATGTTATAACCCGATATTTATGAGATGTAAGTATATGGCAGAAATTCTATACGAGAAAAGTTCTGCCATAAAATCATCTCAATTGATATTCAAAGTAATAAAACAAACAGATTCATAAAGAAGCTCGACTGTTTTTTTACTTTCTGACTGCGATTGCTTCTATCTCCACAAGACAGCCCTTCGGAAGCTTTGAAACTTCGACACAGGAGCGTGCGGGAGCTTTTTCTGTAAAATATTTTGCATAGATTTCATTTACAAGTGCGAACTGAGACATATCTGTAATGAAAACCGTCGTTTTCACAACATCATCCAGATCGCAGCCTGCCCCGGCAAGCACAGCCTTAAGATTATCCAGTGCTTGGACAGCTTGGGCAGAGACGTCATCACCGACGACAAGTCCTGTCTCGGGAGAGAGAGGGATCTGACCGGAAGTGAAAACCATTCCGCCGGCTGCAATTGCCTGAGAATACGGGCCTATAGCAGCGGGAGCAAGTTTTGTACTTATAACTTCTTTCATATTAAATCACCCCCTTCCCTTAGTTTTTGAATCTTATCACTAAAAAATTTTTTAGTCAATGTATTTTCTTATCGTCTTTTTTGCCATGTTTATGATAGAATTGTTTTCACTAAGGGGGCATTTTTTATGGGGCGAAATTATATTACACTTACCGATACAGATAAACTTATTCTTGAATCATATAAAATCATGATTGACGGAATGGCGGAATACCTTGGTGAGGGCTATGAAATCATTCTTCACAGCCTGCAGAACCTGGATAAATCCGTAATAAAAATTATCAACGGCCACTACACTGGACGCGAAGAAGGTGCGCCCATCACAGATTTAGCTCTGTCCATGCTGGCAAAAATAGAGGAATCAAACGAGATAAAGTCTCTTTGCTATTTTACGAAAAATAAAGCCGGAGTGATGCTCAAATCAGCCACGATTCCGATTATAGGAGAGAATAAGCGTATCATCGGACTTTTGTGCATGAATTTTCACACAGAGATATCCTTCGCAAAGATGCTCTCCACATTTATGCCAAGTGCTGCGAATTCAAATCATATTATGGAGAATTTCACCGATAATGTTGATGACCTTGTCTCCGACGCTCTCGAAGAGGCAAAAAATAAAATTTTGCACAACCCTGCTATTTCCGTTGCCAATAAAAACAAAGAGATTATCTGCTTGCTCCACCAAAAAGGAATTTTCAACATCAAAGATTCTGTGGTGAAAATCTCCGAACTGCTTAATATTTCCAAAAACACCGTATATCTTCATATTAGAAATTCGGAAAATAAAAATACTACGGCATAGCCGTGACATATACAGTACAGAAGAGGCTTTCCATGTTTTTAAACATGGAAAGCCTCTTCTGTTTTTGTGGCTGCAATACGGTTTGACAGGCAGCAACTCTGCGGCAGCCACAGAAATTTCGGTGTGAATAGCAAGCAGGCAGGAGCTTATATTTTTTTTAGTCAGTATTAGTCTATTCCTTTCTCCTCTTTTTATGCACTTTATATACACAATTTTTTTGTTTTTCTTATTGTTTTTTGAATATGGGGGATTTACACACAATTTTTGTCCACATGTTGTGGATAGTTTCCTGCCCTTTTGAAATTTTGCTGTCACAGCCGTTCTTTCTTCTATATTGTCTTTTGGGTATAAGGTGTGAGTTTGTATGGGGTTGATTGTGGAAAGAGTATAAAATCAGTCTCAGACAGGCTTTGTCTCTTTGGCATTATCCACATAATCACACTTATACCCAAAAATTTATCCACTTCGGCCGCGTCTGCTTTTTCAGCTTTAGTCAAAAAATCACGGTTTTTTGACCATTCCCGCAATGCCGTCTATGACAGGGATACCCACATAACCACACTTATTGTGTAAAAGTTTGTGGATATGTGAATAACTTTTGTGGATTCCGAGGATATGTGGGCAGTCATTTTTCCCATTTTGCGGGCTTTTTCGGCTGTTTTGGGGCAAATGACGCGATTTTGGGAATTTTTTGCCTCTTTTTTGCCCCGTTTCCCCGCCGCTCTCTTTGATTTTTGCCGGGAATTGGGGATAACTTTTTTATTTCCCTCCAAAATTTTCCGATGTTGCGGAAGTTTTCCACTACATTCTCTCTTTCATGTTAAAATTAGCGTTGATGAATTATCGTTCTTTGTTCTCTATCTTTTTGAGGTGAGTGGAAATGGCAAAAGAGCTTGATATTATTTGGAATGAGTTCACAACGTACTGTGTAGGAAAGCTTGCCGAATCGGACAGCGCCATAAAGACGTATCTTGATACATGTCTGCCCGTTTCGCTTGAGGAGGGTGTCCTCGTTCTTGATGTGCCCACGCCTTTTGCGCGTGAACAGATTAAGTCACGTTTTCTGCCTCAGATGATTGGTATTTTGCAGGAAACGAGCTTCGGCTCGGATATTAAGATTATTGTGAGCCAGGAAGCAAAGAGCGACGAGGGTGCGGAAGACAGAGCGGTTGCGGCCGCTGCTCCTCCGCGTACTTTTACGAGCAGAAACGGTCTTAACCCCAATTATGTCTTTTCGTCGTTTGTCGTCGGAAAATCGAACAGGCTGCCCCATGCTGCGTGTCTTGCCGTTGCCGAGTCTCCCGGTGTCGCTTACAACCCTCTCTTTATTTGGGGAAAAGTCGGTCTGGGCAAGACTCACCTTATGCATGCCATCGGACATCACATTGAAAATTCGAGGCAGAACACTAAGGTTCTCTATGTGAGTGCGGAGACTTTTACAAATGACCTTATTAAAGCGATAAGAAATAATACAAACAGTGATTTCAGGTCCCGCTATAGGGAGCTCGACGTGCTGATGATTGACGACGTTCAGTTTATCGCAGGCAAGGAGCAGACTCAGGAGGAGTTTTTCCACACTTTCAATACTCTGCACAATGCGAAAAAGCAGGTAATAATAAGCTCCGACCGGCCTCCCAAGGATATTCAGGGGGTTGAGGACAGGCTTGTATCCCGTTTTGAATGGGGTCTGGTGACGGATATTCAGCCGCCTGATCTTGAGACTAGGATTGCTATTCTCCAGAAGAAGGCGGAGATGAAGCAATATGTTATCCCCGACGATATTATTATGTTTATCGCTCAGAATATTCCAAGTAATATCAGGGAGCTGGAAGGCACTCTGAATCGTGTCGTGGCATGCTCGGAGTTTAACAGCGAGCCTATCAATATGGAGAATGTCTCGCTCTGGCTGAAGGATCTTATCAAGGACAACAGAAACGGCCCTGTCAATGTGGGTATGATTCAGCAGCTTGTCTCGGAGACGTTTGCTATTTCGATAGAGGATCTGCTTTCGCAGAACCGTTCCGCCGACCTTGCACTTGCGCGTCAGGTTGCCATGTATCTTGCTAGGAACAGAACAAACGAAAGTCTTCAGCAGATTGCCTATGCTTTTAATAAGAAAGACCACACTACTGTCATTCATGCCACAAAGAAAATTGAGGAGCTTCTCAAGAGTGATCTGCGCGTCAAATCTTATGTGGATAACATTGTTTCTAAGCTGTAAATAAGTACTGTTTTTTCTGTGCATTGTTTTGTGGGCGAGTTGGGATAAGTTATTTTTTTACACATGATTTGTGGAATATGTGGATATTTTCGTTTTTGATTTCATTTTTCATCCACAGCCGAAAAGAGCGTCTATACCGATAATTTCGCTGTTTTCCACATTTCCACCGCCCCTACGACTACGAATACTGGTTTTTAAATAAAAAAAGAGTAGTAAAACAGGAGGTCTCATTTATGAAGCTAACCATTAACAAAAAGCAATTCCTCCAGAGCTGGAGTCTTGCGGAAAGAAGCACGTCCAGCTCAAGCAGTATGAATATACTTTCGTCTGTTCTGGTTAAGGCCTCCTTTGAGGGAGTGACCCTTCAGGCAACTGATATTCGCACGTCTATTATCTGCACCGCATCAGGAGTTACTGTCGTAGATCCGGGAGAGGCTGTTTTCCCGATTAAGATGGTGAGCGACCTTTTCAAGAAGGCACCAGGCGAGGAATTTACTCTGGATGTCGATGACGGAAAGGTTATTTTAAGGGCGGGCAGGAGTAAATATAATTTCAGCACATATCCCGTTAGGGAGTTCCCGGTGCTTCCTTCGTCAAAGGATGCCTCCGTTTTCTGCAAGGTGAATGCCGGCGAGCTTTCGATGGTTATCGAAGAGGGAACTCTGGCTGCGACTACCGGCGAGGAGTATCCTCTCTATCTTTCTTCCGCTAATTTCCAGATTTCAAACGGTGTTTTGAATATAGTTTCCACAGATACGAGGCGTCTTGCCATGTCGGGCGTGCCTGTCTTTGATTCCGCGGACGGAGCCGGAGCTCTTTTGCCGATGAAGGGGATCAAAGAGGTTCAGAGAATTTTAAGCTCTCTCGGCAGTGATTCTCCGGTGGAAATTCTCTATGACGATGCTCAGTTTTATTTCAAGGCGGAGTCTTTGGAGTTTACCGTAAGGCGCGTAGAGTCGAGATTCCCGGCTTATGAGAAGATTCTTCCGAAAGGTCATCTGACATCGGTATCTCTCGACAGGGGCAATCTGATATCGGCTCTCGAACGTGTCGATGTTATTGTCAGAGATTATAACAGGATGGTTGTACTCGACATTGTGAACGGGGCTTCTCTCGTTATGAGGGGAAAAGCTCCGGACTTCGGACAGGCCATGGAGGAGATTCCCGCGGAAATTTCTGGAGAAGATCTCAGAATTGCCGTGAACTCGAAGTTTTTTATGGAGGCTTTGAAGGTGCTGCGCGACCCGAATGTGAAGCTGGCATTCAACGGCATTTCCGGCCACATGGCGATAAAGAGAGTTGACAAGGACAGCTTCCTCTGCCTGATAGCTCCCATAAACTTATCCGAAGAGGAACTCAAAATGGATGATATGGAGTCTGCCATAGGGTAATGGGCTTTAGCCGAGTCAGGTTTAACAATTTCAGAAACATAGAGCCCCGGGAGATGAAATGGTCCCCGGGGCTGAATTTGCTTACCGGCGTCAACGGCTCCGGCAAGACAAATATTCTCGAGGGAATAAATATTATTTCCGGCTGGGGCCCTCTCGAGCGCGGCACAAAGAGTGTATCTCTGCCGACGTGGGAGAGCGGATCTTCGGAAGTGCAGCTTACTGGGGAGCTTGACGGCGAGTTTAAGGAGATTATAAAAGTCAAAATTTCCGGCAGAATTATGATGAAGCTGGACGAAAAGCCCGTCAAGGCTACCGATCTGCGCTGGAAAATACCGGTGCTGACATTTCTTCCTAACGACACTGCCATTTTGGAGGATTCCGCTTCCTACAGGCGCAGGCTGCTGGACATGATGCTGGCTCTGCTGGTTCCCTCCTATGCCATGAGGCTTCACGACTATAGACGCGGAGTGAGGCAGAAGAGCGCCGTTCTGCGCATGGGACACCCGACAAATTTGGTCGACAGGGCTCTTCTGCCCCTTGCTTCGTGGATTTGGAAGATGAGAGAAGAGGCAGTATCACTGCTTTCGGAGTGTCTGAAGCCTCTGTCCGACCTGCTGCCTTCCCGCATAGAGCTTTCTCTTCAAAGGGGCGGAGCTGGAATGTGTCCCTCTTTCGAGGATGACTACGCTGCTTCCGTCATGGCCATGGCAGAAAAAGAAAGAATTTTAAAAGTCCCGATGGTAGGCCCTCACAGGGACGATATGATAATTTCGTCAGACGGCAGACGGGCCGCTGACTCTTTGAGCAGAGGATTCCGCAGGCGCGCGGCCATAGCACTGATGCTTGCGGCATCGGACGGGGTGAGGCGCAAGCTGGGAAAAGAGCCTGTTCTGCTGCTCGACGAAGTGACGGCGGAACTTGACTCCGAGGGCAGGCATCTGCTCTTTGATTCTTTGATAAATAGGCGTGCACAGGTCTTTGCCGCAACGGCAGAGCCTTTCGGCGATAAATTTCCGGGATATGTATATACGGTATCCAAAGGCAGAGTGATAGAAATTGATGAAAATTGACAAAGAATATGACGTTATAGTTGTCGGAGGAGGTCACGCGGGATGTGAGGCGGCACTTGCCGCGGCAAGAATGGGCGCTTCCGTCCTCATGCTGAATCTCTATCTCGACAGCACTGCTATGATGCCGTGCAATCCGTCCATAGGCGGTCCCGCAAAGGGTCATCTCGTCCGCGAGATAGACGCTCTCGGAGGAGAAATGGCAAAAGCGGCAGACTTCGCAACCCAGCACCTAAGATGGCTCAACACCTCAAAAGGGCCTGCGGTGCGCACACTTCGCGCCCAGTGCAGCCCCAGACTTTACAGCGATTTTTACAGAAATTCCTTAATGTCATGCGAAAATCTCGACCTTCACCAGGCTCAGGCAACGGACATAGTCACGGAGCAAGGCGAAATAAGAGGCATAAAGACGAGAACGGGACAGATTTTTTATACAAAATGCGTAATACTTGCCACAGGCACATACCTCTCCGCAAAAATCCACATAGGGCTTACATCCCACAAATCAGGCCCGCTCGGCATGGTATCCTCCTTTGAGCTCGCCCGCTCCCTTGCAAAAACGGGGCTCCAAATGGGACGGCTGCGCACCGACACAACGCCGAGACTTCAGGCAGACACAGTAAATTGGGAAATATTGGACAGACAGGAAAGCCTGGCCGAAGAGGAATGTTTTTCCCATTTCGGACAGAAGAGAGTGCATAAAGGCATGATATGCGGCCTTACAAGGACAAACGAAAATACACATGAGCTAATGAGGAAATATTTTTCGAAATCTCCTCTTGTCCAAGGTACTCTCGACACGGAAGGCCCCAGATATTGCCCTTCCATCGACGACAAGGTTATAAAGTTCCCCGAAAAGGATTCCCACCCCATCTTTTTGGAACCGATAAGCCCTGAGAGCAGGGAAGTCTATATGCAGAATTTTTCCACATCCATGTGCCTCGAAGCTCAGTTTGAAACAGTGCGCACAATAAAAGGCTGCGAAAACGCCCACATACTGCGTCCGGGCTACGCCATAGAGTACGATTTCGTCCCTCCCACACAGCTCGAACCGTGGCTTGAGACAAAAGCGGTAAAAAATCTCTTCCTCGCGGGACAGATAAACGGCACATCCGGCTATGAAGAGGCGGGATCTCAAGGCCTTATCGCAGGAATAAACGCAGCTCTCAGAGTAAAAGGGCAGGAAAATTTTGTCCTCGGAAGGGATGAATCCTACATAGGAGTGCTCATAGACGACCTCGTGACAAAAGGCACTAAAGAGCCGTACAGAATGCTCACAAGCCGCTGCGAATACAGACTTCTGCTGAGACATGACAACGCGGATACAAGACTCTCCGAAAAAGGATATTCCATAGGACTTCTGCCGGAAGAAAACATAAAAATCATAAGAGAGAGACAAAAAGAAATGTCCCTCGAAAAAGAGCGCATAGAGAGCCTGAAAATATCTCCGAGCGTGAGAGTAAGCGAAATATTGACAGAGTGCGGATCGACGCCGCTCTTTGAAGGAGTTTCCGCGTCCGACATATTGAAGCGTCCCCAGGTTGACTGGAAGACACTTTCAAAAATAACAAAGACAGAAATATCCGAAGAGCTAGGGGAGAGAATATCCGTCTCGCTCAAATACGAAGGCTACATCGAGAGACAGGAGCGGCAGGTAGAAAAATTCCGAAAGATGGAAATACTCAAATTCCCCGAAGGCTTTGACTTTGCCTCAGTTACCGGACTATCTGCCGAAGGCAGGCAGAAACTGCTGAAAAACCTTCCGCGCACATTGGGACAGGCATCCAGAATATCGGGAGTTCCGCCAACGGACATACAGCTTCTTTGGGTGGCTGTGGAAAACAGGCGCAGAGAAAAGGCCAAAGAATGAAAGAATACAGGTCTGCCGCGGATTTTTATGCAAAAGAAGCTCCCGACACCTTAAAGCTCTCATTCAGCCTGACATCTCTCGAAAAAAACTGGGCGAAGATTGCTGGCCCGGCCCTTGCGGAGAGAACTCAGATAGCCTCATGCAAAATCACGGCTGAGGGGCTTTACATAACTATCCATGTTGCCGACCCCGGCATAGTCAACGCGGTAAAATTTCGCAAAAACACACTTGCGAAGAACATAGCAAAATTTCTGCGCACCGATAAAGTAACAGTCGATATAAAACAGGGCAAAATACTCTACAAAAGCAGCGCGAAAGAAGCTGCGCCCGCCTGCATGAGAAGAGCTCCCGTTCTCATATCGGAAGAACTGCTCCGGTCGGAGGTAAAAAAACTCATAGACGAAGGCGCAGATCCTGATCTCGCGGAGGCACTGGCAAGACTGAAAATAACCTCCGAGCGGCTCTCAGCCAGGATGTCAAAAACATAAAGAGAGAGACGTAAAACCGCTCATAGACGGGGAATTGTAAAAACTCCCCTTTAAGATTCAACAATAGCAGTAATTCTGCTGATTCAAGTTTTGAATTGTGTGATATATTAAAAAAAGTTCAATTAACAATTATTATAAAATAGTGAGTTGGAGGTAATACCATGAAAATAGGAGAAGCAATACAGAGCGGAGACTACAAAGGCGAGAAGCACGTCCCTGTCATAGAGGCACCGGAAAAAGTTAAGGCAGGAGAGTCATTCTTCGCAAAAGTCAGCGTAGGAAAAGAGATTCCCCATCCCAACAAGCCGGAGCACCACATCTGCTGGATACAGCTCTACTTCAAGCCCGCAGACACAAAGTTCGTAATTCAGCTCGCCAACTTTGAATACACGGCCCATGCGGCATCAATGGACGCAGCAAACCCCGGACCCGCATTCGCAGATCCCGCAAGCTGCGTACCCGTAAAGCTCGCAAAGTCCGGAACACTCATCGCACTGAGCTACTGCAACATCCACGGACTCTGGGAATCCTCACAGGAAATCACAGTAGAATAACAGCAGCAAAATAAAATAAGAAATAAAGCGGCGCCCCCGAGGAAAAATAAAGCCTCGGGGACGCCGCACTTTGTCCCACATAGTCAAACGACGGCAAAC
>CAZNYN010000051.1:0-14411 GCA_964577295.1 uncultured Synergistaceae bacterium
AATCTGAAAGCCGCTGTACCCCGCACAGGAGATTTGATGAAAAAACTAAGTGATTCGCACAAAACAAAGAAACGTTGTTTTGGCTCTCTACTTATGCGGGGAGACGAGGGTGGGTCAACGCCGCTGTACCCCGCACTAAAGCATTGCGGGGAGACGAGAAAGGGCAAAAACATAGGCTAAGTCTTGGTTTTCTTTCAATCGTTTGCCCATTGCCTGCCGACTGTTTTCTAATCGTCTCCGCTAAATCTCTGTTTAGCTTTTTTCTCGTCTCCCCGCAAATCTTCAGTGCGGGGTTTAGTGTCGTTGGTTTTGACTTTAGTTCTTTAAAATCTGAAAGCCGCTGTACCCCGCACAGGAGATTTGCGGGGAGACGAGGGTGGGTCAACGCCGCTGTACCCCGCACTAAAGCATTGCGGGGAGACGAGAAAGGGCAAAAACATAGGCTAAATCTTGGTTTTTCTTTCAATCGTTTGCCCACCGTTTGCCCATCGCTTGTCAACAGTTCCCCAACGCTCCGTTCATCGCGCCGTGATCCAATTTCTGATTTTGCCCTCTCTCTTCACCTCACTATTAGTCACTAAAGGTCAATGGCTTTATACTCTTTATACTCCCTCGTGATGGCGGTTTTTGCTTCTCTGCTCTGCTTTTTTCATTTTTCGGGTGGTATAATTTATCTGTTTCGTCTTTGCTGAATTATGGGAGGAATAGAATATGGCAGATGTTACCGGAGCCGAGTTTGATTATGAGATTTGTAATAAGAAGATAAGACCTATAGCGGAGGCTCTTATAAAGAAGTATAGGGAGCTGTCGCATATTGATCCCGATAAAATTCTTTTTGTCGTGAATCACAAGAGCGCAGGGAGCAAGAAGCAGATGGTGCTTGCCAAGACTAGCAAGATTTCGCCCAAGTGGACGGAGATTTTGTACCAGCTCGGCGCTTGTTCTTACTTCTATATGGTGGAGTTTTACGCAAAGACTACGGCTTCTATGGATGAGAGCCAGATGGTGGCTCTTGTCTATCGTGAGCTTCGTCGTATAGGGCCGGAGGGCGAGCTGCTTGTGCCGGATGTCCATGACTGGTGGCAGATTCTTATGGGGCTGGGACGCAAGTGGTTCTATCCGGATAATTCCTGCCCGAATCTTTTGGATGATAATGTGGACTGGAAGAAGCTTATGGGGCAGTATTACGAGGAAGTTTCTTCAAGCGAGCAGTAGTTTCTCTCTTTGCTCAAAGATTTGTACACCACGTGATTTATGTTTTTAAAAGAGGCACAGACCCTTGGCAATAGCGGGTTTGTGCCTCTTTTTTCTTGTTTTTTCTATAATGTACCCTAAAGGTTGGACAGACCGTTTTTTCAAAACCCATAGTTTCGGACAGTGAGAGTTCTAAAATCCTTACCTTAGGACAAACCTATTTTTGAAAACCCTTAGCTCCGGACGTTTATGTTTTGAGTCCAATTCAAATATCTATTAAAATTAACTTTAGATGAGTTTGGAGGAAAAACATGGCGAACAAAAAATTTACAGAGGAAGAAATATAATGTACCCTAAAGCTCGGACGTATTTGTCTTTTGAGTCTGATTAGATTCTCTGTCAAATTTATTTTTTAGTGAATTTTGAGAAATTGATGAATTTTGAGGAAAAAATTAGGCGCGCCTGCACTGTAAAATGCTGGCGCGCCTTTTTATGTCTAATCTCTTTGCTTTGCAGAGCTTCTGTTGGGGGGTCGGCTTTTCGCAAAGAGAGTGCGGATTGCCGCTTTTTTCTCTCACGCCGTGAGAGTTTTAACTCCTATCAGGTGCCGCGCGTTACCCTCTGGTAATCGGGTCTTCCCATTTTTGTGTGTCCCAAGTTGTAGACGTCCATCATCGGCAGTCTGTGCCAGATGAGTTTTTTGCCGTCCGAATATTCGATTTTGACATCGCAGAATGTGATGATTGAATCTCTGTATATGTTGATGCTTCTGGTTTCACCGTCTTTGACGGGTTTTAGCAGGACGTTCTTCTGCCATTCGTTTTTTGTTATGGGCATGAAGTATATCCCCGTAATCTCTTTGCCGGATTTATTTTCAAATACTAAGGCGTCATCACCTTTGTAGTCGTCATCCGTGAGATTTGATTCTTTGTACTGCGGAACGGAACATGTGGAAGCGTAGAGCGGGATTGCAGCTGCGACTGCAATTACTGCAAAAAGTACGAGCAAGAATTTTCTGTTCATATTTTCCCCTCCTTTATTGTAATTATTATTAAATAACATTGTCCTTTTTTAATCGGTAAAAGTGCCTGTATAGAAGTGGGTGAAATGGCATAAGATAAATGTCATAATAAAAGAGGGGCATTCTCTGTTTTTGCTTTGTATTGCCTTACTTCCGCCCTTTCGCCGCATTTTTTTTCCAGGTTTGCTGTTTGGGCGCGCGTTTTTGTTTTTGCTTTCAATTTTTACTAAATATATAAGGAGATGGTAGCGATGAAATTCGTAAAAGAGGGGCATAGGTGGATTGCCGCAGTCTTTATGTTGGCTGTGACGGCTCTTTTTGCCGCGGGCGCGATTCCGGCGCCGGGCGTAGGCGAGAAGGAGTTTCTGGTTAAGAGTTTTGCGCCTCAGGGCGAGGTCAAGGGCAGAGCCGAGATAAAGGCGGTCTTTAACAGGGAGGCTGTTTCGCCGGAATCTGTCGGTGTCGCTCTGAAGGATTCGGAGATGCCTTTTTCTTTCTCTCCTGCCATAAGCGGTACGGGAAAGTGGACGGATGTCTCTACATTTGTCTTTTATCCCAAGGCGGGACTGCTTCGCAAGGCGACTTCCTACACGGCGTCGGCAAAGGGCGATCTGCGCGATGCGGAGGGGCGCCGCCTTTCGGGAAAGCAGAGTTTTGAATTTCATACAGAGCCGCTCGTCTTTCTCGGTGTGAATCAGGTTAATTTTAACCCCGACAGCGGAGAGACGGTGTTTGAACTTTCTTTCTCTCTTCCCGTCTCCCCCGCACGCTTGCGCGGTTATCTCGATGTGACTGAGAAGTCGGGGCGCGCGTTGGATTTCACTGTAAATCAGGGGCCCGTCTCGCGCAGGGTCAGAGTTTCCGTTGCTTCTTCCGAGAGCGGATCTGTGAAGTTTGCTCTTGCTGCGGGACTGCCTACGGAGGCGGGAGCACTTGGCCTCGCAAAGCCTGTCAGCACCGCCGCTTCCAAAAGTTTGAAGATGGAAGTGCTGGACACGAACGCGATATCAAAGATTAATAACGGGGAGATTTATATAATGACGGCCGCACCTGTGGATTTCGCACGAGCGGACTCATTTATAGAAATTTCGCCGAAAACTCCCTACTCCCTCGAACCGCGGGACAACGGATTTGCCCTTGTGGGAGATTTTGCCCCTCAGGACAGAGTGAAGGTGACTTTGAAAAAGGGTCTGCCTGCATCGGGCGGAAAATCTCTCGCCGCAGACTGGAGCCGCGCCTTTATCTTCCCCGAAAAGAAGGCGGAGGTTAATCTGCCTGCGCCGGGAAGGATTCTCAGTCCGTCGGGATCTCTGCGCCTGCCTGTTGAGAGCGTCAACTGCGAGAGGATAAATATTGTCGTCTGGAAGCTCTACGAGAATAATATCCCCTTGGGCATGAGAAGTTCATGGTCGGACTACCCGCTCGACCTTTCTTCCATAGTCGCGATGAAAACTTACAAAGTGCCCTCGGTGCGCAGCAAGAGCGTGAGGAGTGCACTTGATATGAAGTCCCTAATCGGCAGCGACAAGGGTGTATTTCTCGTAATAGCGCAGAACGAAGGTCTTGAGTGGAGCGAGAGCCGCCAGGTTGTGAATGTGACGGACATGGCTCTGACTGTCAAAAAGGGCAGAAATTCCGCCGTGGTGTGGGTAAACTCGGTAAAGTCGGGCGCTTCCGTCTCGGGAGCGAAGGTCACTCTATGGTCGTGGCAGAATCAGCCCATTGCCGAGGGCGTCACGGATAAGCACGGCACAGTCGAGTTAAATATAGAAGATGAATCCTATCCTGTGATAGCAACAGCGAACAAGGAGGGGGACACATCTTTTGCGCGTTTTGAAAACGGACTATATTCGGGCAGGGATGAGTTTGAGACAGGAGGCGCGATGTGGCCGGAAAGAGGCTATGACGCTTACTGCCACGCGCCGCGGGATATTTTCAGACCGGGCGAAAACATACCTTTCAATGTGGTGATAAGGGACGCGAAGGGTGCCGCACCGAAGCCCTTTCCCGTGAAGATAACGCTCGTCTCCCCATTGGGACTTCAGTGGTCGTCAAAGACGAAGAAACTGACGGAAGAGGGCACAGCCGCAACGCTCTTTAACGTACCTGCCGACGCACCCACGGGACAGTGGACATTCAGAGTATCCATACCGGGCAGCAGTGAGGAGCTGGGATATAAGGAGATATTCGTAGAGGAGTTTTCCGCTCCGAGGCTCTTTGTCGATACAAAGCTCTCAAAGAAATCTGTTCTTGCCGGAGAGTCTGTAAACTTTGACATAGCGTCCAAATATGCCTTCGGAAGTCCCGCATCGGGGCTTAAATATGAGGTTGAAGCCTATGTAACACAGAAAGAATACACAAATAAGAGTTTAAAGGGATTCACCTTTACTGACGTTGAGTCCGTTTTCGAGCCTATGAACTTTCTTGTCACGGAGGGAACTCTGGACAAAGAGGGCAAAGGGCGCGGAACAATTGAAGGCCTGCAGGTAAAAACCCCGTCTATGGCGGAACTTTCCGTGAGAGTGGGAGTTATGGAGGAGGGCGGACGCTTTGCCTATCGCACCGTTGAAATCCCGTGGTACCCCACTTCCGCAATGATAGGTATATCAATGCCAGAAAAAACCGCACCGGGGGAAAAGACGCGTTTTTCCGCGGCGGCGGTTGCAGTGGACGGAAAACCCCTTGCAGTAAAGAAGCTGAAATACACATTCCTTCGCTCCGTCGAAAGAGCTGTGACATTCGAGACGGAAGGAAGTGTCGGAGACAAGAGGCAGAATGAATATATAAAGAAGGAATCGGGCACTATAAATCTTAAAAACGGAATCGGCGAAGGTTTTGTAACTCCCTCCGAGGGCGGCAGCTACCTTCTGCGTGTCGAGGACGAGAGCGGAAAGATAAAATCTTCGCGCCGTGTGGATGTCTATGGCGTAGGCGAGAGCAGCTCTCTGCCGACATCCATAAAGCTGACGACGGACAAAACAAAGTACAAAAGCGGCGAAACGGCGAAGGTGAGCCTTGCCCTCCCCTTCTCAGGCCGTATTATGGTAACTGTCGAGACAAATAAAATTGTCTATAAAGAAGTAGGAGAGATAAAAGAGGGAAAAGGGGAATTCTCGTTTAAAGTTACGGACGAGATGAAGCCTAACGCATGGATAACAGCGCACTTAGTCCGCCCCGTTCAGAGCGGAAATGCACCTGCGCGCGCTTTCGGCATGACGCTTCTGCAGTGCGACAACAGCGACTCGCACCTCACTGTGGATATAAAGCCCGTACCGAAACTTGTTCCCGGCAAAAACAACTTCTCCCTCACAGTCAAAGATTCCGCGGGCAGAGGACAGGCGGCGGAAGTCACTGTGATGCTCGTGGACGAGACGGTTCTCGGGCTCACCGGCTACGCAACACCGGACCCGTGGAAGCACTTCACCTCGCTGCGCGCGCTCGGAGTGGACACATACGACCTCTACAACGTCCTCATAGCCCCGGAAGCCTCATCCACACCGCTTCTCACGGCGGGGGGCGGAGCGGACGGCGCTTATATGAAGAACACCAGCCTGAACCCAGTACAGGCGAAGCGCTTTAAAATGCTCTCACTTGCAAAAACGGTGCGAAGCGGCGCGAACGGCGTCTGTGACTTCACATTCGTAATACCGGAATTTTCGGGAACAGCGCGCCTCATGGCGGTTGCCGTGACGAAAACGGCGGGCGGAAGCGGCGAAGCGGCTGTCAAAATAAACCGTGACATCACGACAGAGCCCTCTCTTCCGAGGGTGCTTGCACCGAACGACGAAATAACCGCGCCGTGCACAATCTTCAACACGGGCACGAAAGACATGTCCGTAACAATGACGGTGCGCACAGAAGGCCCAGTCGCGGTAAAGGGAGATTCAAAATTCTCCAAAGTTATAAAAAAGGGCGCGGGCGAGAGCTTCCCCATAGCCTTCAAAGCGTCGGGAACCGGCAAGGCAAAAGTGACATACAGGACGGAGTGGGACGGCAAAGGCAGGGAACAGTCCATAGAAATAGCAGTGCGCCCCGCATCTCCCAAAGTTACGGAAGGCGCGTCCTTCATCATAGAGCCTGGAAAGAGCGCTAACGCAGGCATCCCGGCATCTTGGCTCAAAGGCACATTCAAAGGAAGCGTCACACTCTCCGCAATGCCATCGATAAGCACGGCGGAACTTGCGAAATTCCTCATCACATATCCCCACGGCTGTATGGAACAGACGGTATCTTCCGCATGGCCGCTCCTTTTGCAGAAAGAGACGGCAAGGGCAGCAGGCTCGCTTGCGGACGACAAAGCTGTGAGAGGCGCGCTTAATAAGCGCATAGACAAAATAATAAGCCTCCAAAACTACGACGGCGGCTTCGTGCGCTGGCAGGGAGATACAAATTCCGAGCTGTGGGAGAGCGTCTACGGAGCGCACTTCCTGATCGAGGCGAAAAAAGCGGGAATAAACATCCGCCCCGAAGTTATAAGCAACGTTCTGACATACATCCGCCGCTCTCTTCCCAAAGGCCCCGAAAACGCATCGGACGAAAGAGCGTGGCGCGAAAACCTGACAAAGAGAGCCTACTCCTGCTACGTGCTTGCGCTGGCGAATGACGCGCCTTTGGGCTGGATGGAGAGCATCAGAGACAAGGCGGGAGAACTCGAACCCTCCGCAAGGCTCTTCCTAGCCTCGTCATACGCACTCTCGGGACAGAAAAAAGAAGCAGAAAAGATGCTCGGCAAAAAATCAGCCCCGATAAAGAAAATCCCCGGAGGAAACGAAAACTACGACTCCGACATCAGAAACAGCGCTCTTTCCCTGCTGGCATACACACACACAGACCCGATGAGCGCAAGCGCCGCATCCTCGGCTCAAACTCTGCTGGCGGAACTGGACAAGTCGCCCTACTTCACGACGCAGGAAGCGGGAATGTCAGTCCTGGCTCTCGCCAAGTACTTTGAAACGCAGCCGGCGGCAAAAGAACCCTCCGGAAGCATAAGTGCGGACGGAAGAAAAATCGGCGAAGTAAAGACAAAAGGCAGCTCCGTTACAAAAGAAATATCCGCCGGAGCCAAAATATCCGTCAGCAACAGCGGCAAATCCCGCCTCTACGTCTCATGGAGCGCGGAAGGAGTACCTCTTGCCGATGTGAAAAACACAGACAGCGGAATAGAAGTCAGAGTAAAAATGACAGACAGAAACGGCAAAGCCATTGGGACAAAGATAAAGAGGGGCGAAGCCGTGACTCTGACTGCGACGATAAAGCCGAAGGCGGGAAAACTGCGCGAAACCGTGGTGACAATCCCCCTTCCCGCGGGACTTGAGCCCGAAAACATAAAATCGGCAGCGGGCGAAACCGGTGAAGGAAACATAAGAGCCGAAGCGCGGGACGACAGAATGATACTCTACATAAGCTCACTGGAAAAGACAGTGACATGGAAGACAAAAGTCCGAGCCGTCACAGAGGGCAAATTCACAGTGCCAAAGGTATCTGCGGAATGTATGTATGATCCTGCGGTAAGTAGCCTCTCTGGCGGAGGCAAATTGGAAATATACAAATAGAGTGAAATAATATGCGCGCCCGCATAACCGCCCGTCTGCGGCAAAACGGGCGCGCCCCGATCGGGAAGGGAAAACATCACTGCTTCATGTTTAATAAAATTAAAGAAAGACTAAAGTCATACAAACCTAATATCGCACGGAAAACACTCTGTGGGACAGCCTTCCTCCTCTTGGGTACGGCTCTCATGCTCTCGACTTTTCCCTACAGCAAAGTGATATCATGGTCTATATCTACTGTAGTAACAGACAAAAACGGCATACCGTTACAGGGGACACTCTCATCATCCGAAGAGTGGTCTCTGCCCGTCCCCTTTGAGGAGATGGGAGCATGGATGCCGAAAGTTGTCGTAGCCCTTGAGGACAGGCGCTTTTACACGCACAACGGAGCGGATCTTGCCGCCATAATCCGCGCCGCCCTCCAAAACAGCCGCGCGGAAAAAAGAGTCTCCGGCGGCTCTACAATCACAAGCCAAGTAATACGCTTGGCCATACCGCGCGAACGCACAATGGCAAACAAAGCCATAGAATTCTGGCAGGCAATGCAGCTTGAATTCTTCCTGACAAAGAGAGACATACTGGAACTATACCTCAACAGAGCGCCGTTCGGCGGCAATATAAGGGGAGTGGAAGCCGCGGCGCGTTCGTGGTTCGGCAAGCCTGCCAAAGAACTCTCCTTGGCGGAAGCGGCACTGCTTGCCGGAATCCTTCGCGGGCCGTCATACTACAGGCCCGACAGACACCCAGACCGAGCCCGTCTCCTGCGCGACAGACTGCTCGACACACTGGAAGAAGTCAAAGCCGCTTCTCCCGACGAAGTCCGCCGCGCCAAGCTCGAACCTCTGCCCTCATCGCGTGCCGCGATACCCTCCTTTCACAGAATGGCCGCGGCGCAGGTAATCAATAAAAGCGGTGTTGGCGCATACAGAGACAGATTCGGCCGCCTGCGCTCCACGATAGACACAGACATACAAAACATCTTGAAACAGGAACTCGGCGCTGCTCTCGAAAACATGCCCTACGGTGTGACCGGAGCGGCCGTGCTCGCGGAAAACGAAAGCGGAGCAGTTCGCGGCTACATCGGAAACGTCCGCGAAGGAAGCGGCGCAGTGGCATCCTGGGTGGACTGTGCCGACTCCCCGCGCTCCCCCGGTTCGACGCTGAAGCCCTTCATATACGCGCTCGCATTTGAATCGGGGCGGTACACTCCCTCGTCGCTCATAGCGGACTCCCCGGACTCCATGAACGCCGCCCCCAGAAACTTTGACAGACGGTACAGAGGCCCCGTCACAGTAAGAACGGCATTGGCGGACTCACTCAACATCCCGGCCGTAAGAGTGCTCCACAGCGAGGGAGGCAGAAGGACAATAGACCTCTACCGCAGACTGGGCTTTTCACACTTCACAAAAGACTTTGAATGGTACGGAGACAGTCTGGCTCTCGGCGGCTGCGAAGTCACCGCTTTAGAGCTTGCCTCGGCCTACAGGACAATGGCGAACGGAGGAAAAGGCTCACCGCTTAAATGGACGGAAAACGCAGAAAAAAGCACCGTGACATCGGTAATAACTCCCGAAGCATCGGCGCTGACACTCGACATACTCAAAGATACAAGGAGACTCCTGCCGTTATATCGCGACATATTCGGTGCTGACGGCACAGTAATAGCATTCAAAACCGGAACGTCATACGGCCTTAGGGACGCATGGACAGGTGCAGTCACAAAAAAATACACACTCATAGTCTGGTTCGGAGACCCGAGCGGCAAACCTCACAGGGCCTTGGTAGGACTGACAGCGGCAGCCCCGACCGCGGTGCGCATAATGAGGAAAGTCACAGAGAGCGGAACAAAGTGGTTTGACCTCCCGCCATCGGTCAAAGTGAGAAAAGTGTGCAGAGTGTCGGGCGCTCCCGTAAATACGCACTGCCCCGAAAGCTATGACGCCCTCTTCGCAGACAAAATCTCCTCCACAGAGCCCTGCCGCCTGCACATAGTCGAGGACGGAGCAGTGACAGTACGCTGGCCCGAAGAACTGCGCGCATTCTTCGCAAAGGGAGACGAGCATAATGAAATAAAAAAAGCCCTCATAACCTCGCCGCGCGCGGGAGCAATCTACGAGCTTGCCAAAAACAGAGAAAAACTCCCCCTGACGGTACAGGGACTTTCCGGCACACTCTACTGGTTCATAGACGGACAACTGGAAGCATCATCGGAAAACGGCGCCGCTTTCTGGAAAATGACAGAAGGAACACACAAAATATCCGTAACGGACGAAGAAGGCAACGGAGCCGAAGCCGCATTCAAAGTAACAAAAGAAAAAAAGACAGAAGAAGAACTGCCGGTGTTGGAAGAAATAGACGGATAAATTATATATTTAAAACAAACGTACAGCCGATTGACATTAACTTTTCATATCATGTAATATTAACAAAATATCGGTAAAATATGAGAAAGGAGGCACTTCAATGTACGCAATCGCATTTGATTTAAGAATAGACGATTTAAAAAGAACATACGGTGAACCATACAACAGGGCTTATGACGAGATTCGTCAGGAACTGGAAGATCTGGGTTTTGAATGGACGCATGGGAGTGTCTACATAAACAGCTCCTCTAAAGACTCTTTAACTACGGTCTATAAGGCGATTAACAGACTCTCGAAAATAGACTGGTTTAAAGAATCCGTTCGTGATATCAGAGCCTTCAAGGTTGAGGATTGGTCTGATTTTACTGAGGTTGTAAAAGGCTAGCCTCTTCAAATTTGTGCGCAAACGCGAATCGGAGGCCCGTATAGTGCGGCCTCCGATTCTGTCTATTGGTGTACCTGCTGTTGGGAGCGGATTATTTACCTATCTCCTGAAGTGAGACAAACCCTGTCTTGTTGACAATCTTCTGACCTTCCGTGCTCTGCATAAAGTTGATAAAGTCCAGAACATCTCCCTCGGGCCAGCCGTTTGTGAACATAAAGAGATAGCGAGCAAGGGGATACTTTCCGCTGCGGGCTGTTGCCGCCGTGCCCGAAATACCGTCCACCGAGAGGCCCTTTACAGACTTTGTCACATAACCCATGCCCTCATATCCTATGGCATTCTTATTCTGAGCTATGGCTGTCATCATTGCTCCGCTGGATGCCGTGACCTGAGCTTTCGGCGTCACTCGTGCCTTGGAGCCGTGGTCCATAATCATCTCCTGCCATGTGCCGTAAGTGCCCGAACTCGTGTCGCGTCCTACTACAACTATCGGTGCGGCCTTGCCTCCGACCTCTTTCCAGTCGGTAATCTTTCCGGAGAAAATATCCTTAAGCTGTGCTTTTGAGAGAGATTTAACGGGGTTTGAAGGGTGGACTACAGGGACAATACAATCAAGGGCGACCGCAAAGGGGACGGGATAAACCTTCTTTGCCATGCAGCTCTCTATCTCCTTATCCTTTATAAAGCGCGATGCATTTGCAATCTGAGCGCTGCCGTCCGCCAGAGACTTGAAGCCGTTGCCTGTTCCCGTGCCCGAGACAGAAAACTTCACACCGGGGTTAGACTTCATAAACTGCTCAGCCGCCGCCTGACCGAAAGGAAGCACCGTAGTGGAACCGTCCATAACAATAGGCGCCGCAAATGCCGATGATGCGAATGCCATAACAAATGATAATACCGCTGCCGCAAAAAACTTCTTCATTGAATATTCCTCCTCGTTTTTATGTACTGAGAAGAGTATATTCAAAGAAAGTAACGAATGAATTTAGAAAACGTAACAGAAACGCAACAAAACTAAAACTTAATAATATAATGAGCTCCGTCGGGAAAGTTCACTCTCAGTTCCAGCAGACCGCCAAGTGCGGAAGCATACTTTTTCAGAGTGTCTATCTGCAAGTTATCTTTTCCCTCTATCTTTGATATTGCCGGCTGAGTAAGGGCCGTAGTCTCCGCAACTTCCTTCTGCGACAGCCCCCTTGCACGGCGAATATCCTCCAGGTTGGCAAAAACGGGAGAGACCTTTGCTCTCATCCCCTTCTCTTTCTTAGCCGCAGCTTTTATATATCTTTCACCCTGCATAAAATCACTCCATTTATAAAATAATTAAAACGGATAAAAACGATACAGTATAAAAACGACAGCAACAAAAAAGATGCCGATCGATTTGAAAGAATTAATCTTAATAATAGATAACGCAATAAAAAAATATGCAATACTGTCGCTTAAGCTTCAATATTTAGCTTTCGCCCTGCCCTCATCAGATAGTAAAGTTTTAGTATTTTTCGGTATGAAATTTGGACATAAACATAAATAACCTTTGTCTGAATCAAACAAAAAACAAAAAGCCATTATAATTTTTTATTATTATAGCTCGATTCCAAAGAAAAAAATAGTGTCTATTGAACTAAAATGAAGATAAAAATTAAAGTAAATAATGTTCCGGCACATTTAAAAAACAAAACAAGCAGAATTACAACTTATCTGATAACCTGTTATGTCAAGACAAGCACATCTACCACTTACATTACTTATATGCTATATGGCCTAAAAAAATCTTTTGCGAATTTTATAAAATCCATTTGTATTTTTCGGCACTTCTATGCACTATTATAGTTATCAAGAAAGAAAGGAGGAATGCAAGATGGCAAACATCAATCCCATATCCACATCGCTCCGCCTTACCCTCAGCCTTGGAACGGTTGACGGCAAGAAAGTTGAGAAGAGCGTGACTTTCGGCAGCATCAGCAACGACATAACAGCCGAGAAAGCAAAAGCTCTCGTGGCAGCGGTCTCCGACCTCTTCGAGTACCCTGTCGCAGCGACAAAGAAGTACAGCACAGGACTCCTCGTAGACTAGTGCTCGGCAAATTAACCGAAAGGAGGTGTATACTACATGAGAACACTAAAACTCAAATTCCTCACCGATGCAAATGAGGCTTTCGCAGTCAGCATGAACTATGCCGACCCGGAGCTGAACGGAGAGACAGGAAAAACCGCGGTACTCGCGGCACAGAACGCGCTTATCGCAGCTCAGCCCTTTGATGTAGTCCTCGGTACGGCAAACGGAGCGGAGATCATCGACAGAAACGTAACAACCCTTATATAAGGCATAGGCGGCGCGCCTCGGACAAGCGCGCCGCACAAAACTTTTACCGGCCGCAGGAGGTGATGTACGGTGGAAGAACTAATCGGCAATGTGATGCAGAGCTCCTTTTCCGTTGCTGTGGCAGCCTATCTGCTTGTCAGAATGGACAAAAGGATGGAAGAGCTTACAAAAGCCGTAGTACATCTTGGCGCCGTTATGGAAGCAAAGGAGGGCAAAGAGTGAAAAAAAACCTGCTGAGCCGCATTGGGCGGATATTGGTTCTCATCGCGGCTCACATAAATTTTTTTGAAAAGAGGCACAAAGACATTGAGGCTGAATGACTTCAAACTTACGGAACACTTTAATCTCTCGGAGTTCCAATGTCCCTGCTGCCACAGCGTAAGGCTCAGTCCCCAGCTTGTGCTGAAGCTCGAAGCCGTAAGGCAGAGATGGGGCAACGCAATAATTATCAACAGCGGCTACCGCTGCGCCTCTCACAACAAAGAAGTGGGCGGCGCGGCGGCAAGCCTCCACAGACAGGGCCTTGCGGCAGACGTCAGAATCAGGCGCGAAGACCAGGAACGTTTTCGCAGAATAGCGGCATCCGAAGGATTCACAAGGGTCATCATGTATGGTGATCGCGGCTTTATACATCTTGAAACAGGAGGAAATATCTGACTTGGCAAACTACACAAACTTTTCGGAAAGACTCGGCGGAGAACTCGGAGGAGCGGTACTCAGCTACGGCCCGCTCGTAAGGGCGACGGCATACCGCTACCAGGGACGCGGCGCGGACTTTGACGACCTGGTACAGGAAGGATACCTTGCTCTCCTGCTTCTGATACCGAAATGCGATGACACCGACTGGCTTCCCGCATTCCTAAAAAACAGACTGCCCGGATATGTGAGAGCGGCGGCGGCCAGGCTTCGCGGAGGCAGAGGCGACAATGTCATAGAGCTTGAAGCAATAGAAGAAACGGTAAAAGAAAGTGAAAGCCCGGCTATGAGAAGCGAAAACGAACTGCACATCATGCTGGAAAAAGCCCTGACAGAAGAAGAACTGGACATGACCCAAGCACTTTTGGAAGGCTTCACACAGAAAGAACTGGCAGTACTCTTCGGCATAACACAACAAGCCGTAAGCGTCAGAGTAGGAAAAATAAGAGACAAGCTCCGCCCGCTGACAGAGAGCCTATAAAAAAGCACCCCCGTCTTTTGACGGGGGTGCTGCTGTGTGTATGGTGAGGAGAAAGGGAAAGGCGAAAGGGCAGGGGCGTTGAGCAATTGTTGAACGATTGTCAGGGGCAGAGGCATGGGAGCAGCCTTGGTTTTGCACTGTTCGGAAGCCGCTTCGCGTGAAACATAATGAAGTGCTCGCTTCGCATTGCGTGAAATGTTGAGAGAAGATAAATCTCGGTTTAGCCTTTTTCTTGTCTCCCCGCATAAGTAGAGAGCCAAAACGGAGTGTTTCCGTTTTGTGCGAATCACTTAGTTTTTCCATCAATGCTTCAGTGCGGGGTTTAGTGTCGTTGGTTTTGGCTTTAATTCTTTAAAATCTTAAAGCCGCTGCACCCCGCACAGGAGATTTGCGGGG
>CAZNYN010000052.1:0-13234 GCA_964577295.1 uncultured Synergistaceae bacterium
CCTTAGGTGCTTGCGGGACATTCCAAAGCCATGTGAGAACAAAAATCCGCACTGCACGGAGGCTTGGTTTGGGGTATTGTGTGCTTCCTAACTGTGTGGGTTTTGGGCTGTTTTTTTGAAGCATTTGGCTTATTTGTTTAGTATTTTCTTCAAATTTTTGAGAAAAATACAAACGGATCATTTACAAGATTTGTTGATAGAATTCAAAGTTTTTAAATTTATTATGTTCAAAGATAGAGTATTTATACAGCTTTTTATAAACATTAAGTCAGAATCTGCACAAAAAAACCTTTGTTTTTTTTGAGTTTGACACATAAGAATAAGGGTAATAGAATAATGTAACTGACAATAGACGGAATCTTTATTCCTCTGTGGTTCAGAACGGCTTCACCCAAGTATCGGCAGTATAAATCAATTCATTTGAGGAGGAAACAAGAAATGAAGAAAAGCCTTATCGTTCTTCTGTTAGTAGCACTCGCAGTAGTTTGCTCAGCTCCTGCTTTTGCCGCTGACGCCAAGTTCCACATCGGTATCGTAACCGGAACAGTCTCCCAGAGTGAAGACGACCTCCGCGGCGCAGAACTCGCCATCCAGAAATACGGAGACGTCTCAAAAGGCGGTATGATCAAGCACCTCACATACCCTGACAACTTCATGTCAGAGATGGAAACGACGATTGCACAGATAGCCGGACTTGCCGATGACCCCAAGATGAAGGTTATCGTTGTCAACCAGGCTATTCCGGGAACAGCGGAAGCTTTCCGCCGTGTAAAAGAGAAGCGCCCCGACATTCTCTGCTTCGCAGGTGAAGCCCACGAAGACCCGAACGTAATCGCGACAATAGCCGACGTTACAATCAACGCCGACTTTGTATCACGCGGATACCTCATCATCGACACAGCGAAGAAGCTCGGATGCAAAACATTTGTCCATATCTCCTTCCCGCGTCATATGAGCTATGAAACACTCGGACGCCGCCGCAATATCATGGAGCAGGCTTGCAAAGACCTCGGCATTAAGTTCGTCTTTGAAACAGCTCCCGACCCCACGAGCGACGTGGGTGTTGCAGGCGCACAGCAGTTCATTCTTGAAAAGACACCCGCATGGGTTTCCAAGTACGGAAAGAACACAGCATTCTTCTGCACAAACGATGCTCACACGGAACCCCTTCTTAAGCAGCTTGCGAAGCACGGCGGATACTTCATCGAAGCCGACCTTCCCTCACCGCTTATGGGCTATCCCGGAGCTCTCGGAATCGACCTTACAAAGGAAGCCGGCAAATGGCCCGTCATCCTTAAGAAGGTTGAGCAGGCAGTCATCAAGGCAGGAGCAAAAGGCCGCATGGGAACATGGGCATACTCCTACGGATACACAAACAGCATAGCTCTTGCAGAGTTCGGCAAGCGCGTTGTTGAGAAAAAAGCCAAGGTAACGAGCAAGAAAGACCTTATGGCTTGCTACGCTGAGTACACGCCGGGCGCGAAATGGAATGCCGGTTTCTACACAGACCTCGGAACAGGCGTAACCAATAAGAAGCACTTCCTCGTATATCAGGATACATACATTATGGGCAAGGGCTACATGAACGCCACATCCATAAAGGTTCCTGCCAAGTACGAAAAAATTAAGCTCGGTAAGTAATAGCTTAACAATTGTTAAATTAAAAAACAAGAACAAAGCCCTCTTCCTTTTTATGGATGAGGGCTTTGTTCTTTTAACTGATATATTAGCTGATTTGTTTAATATCTGTTTTTTGCAATTAGAAAAGATAACATAAAAGTTATAAATTTTTTATAAAATTAGTGAAATATATTCTGAAATACAGTGGCTATTTCAGAATTTACTCACAATATACTTTTTTGAGATTGACATTTCGGTGTGAAGGAATATTATTATATAGGTGGGTTTCGCAGTCGTCTGATACTTCAATGGGCGCGTCTATCTATCCGGATGATATGCCGTAACATATCAAAATCCAAAACTTTTTCAAGGGGGAATAGTTTCATGAGAAGAGCAGCTTTATGTTTCGCTTTTGCAGCGCTTATTACAGCGTTGTTCTGCGGCACGGCTCTCGCGGCAGCACCTTTCCATATCGGTGTTGCGACACTTACCGTATCGCAGGCTGAAGACACATACCGCGGTGCTGAGCGTCTTATCAAGGAGTACGGTGATGTTAAGGACGGCGGCATGATTCGCCACGTCACAATGCCCGATAATTTTATGTCTGAGATGGAAACAACAATATCCCAGATAGTCGGACTTGCCGATGACCCGAAAGTTAAGGTTATCGTCGTTGATGACGCTATTCCCGGAACAACGGAAGCATTCCGCCGCGTAAAGGAAAAGAGGAAGGACATCCTCTGCTTTGCAGGCGAGCCTCAGGAAGACCCGAACGTAATCACAAGCACAGCTGACTTTGCAATCGGCGTTGACAACATTATGCGCGGATATCTTATCATCAACACAGCGAAGAAGCTCGGAGCGAAGACATTTGTACATATCTCCTTCCCGCGCCACATGAGCTATGAGCTCCTCTCCCGCCGCAAGGCAATAATGGAGCAGGCATGCAAAGACCTCGGACTTAAGTTCGCTTTTGAAACAGCTCCCGACCCCACGAGCGACGTGGGTGTAGCAGGCGCTCAGCAGTTCATTCTTGAAAAGGTTCCCGCATGGGTTCAGAAGTACGGAAAAGAGACAGCTTTCTTCTGCACAAACGATGCTCAGACAGAGCCTCTTCTGAAGCAGGTCGCAAAGCAGGGAGCTCTCTTCGTTGAACCCGACCTTCCTTCACCGCTTATGGGCTACCCCGGAGCATTCGGAATCGACCTTAAGAAGGAAGCAGGCGACTGGCCCGCAATCATGAAGAAAGTCGAAAAGACCGTTGTTTCCGCAGGCGGAAAAGGACGCATGGGAACATGGGCTTACTCCTACGGATGGAGCACAACATGCGCCTTGGCAGAATACGGCAAGCGTATAGTTGAAAAGAAAGCCAAGCTTTATAACCTGAAAGACCTCTGGAAGTGCTATGACAAGTACACACCGGGCGCAGCATGGAACGGAGCTCCCTACTATGATATGGCGAAGGATATGAAGATAAAGAAGTTTACTCTCGTCTATCAGGATACATATGTGTTTGGCAAGGGATACATGAAAGCAACAGAAGTTAAAGTACCGGCAAAATATTTGAAGCTCAAATAGCAAAAAATAAACCAGTACGGCCGAAGTTCCTTCTGTTGCAGACGGACTTCGGCCTTTCTTATCAAAAACTTATATTTTTATGTAAAAAACTTCAAAAAAATAATGTTAATGTATTTACACCTTATATTTAGACGAAAATCAAAAAAGATGTATAATATTGTAATGTATGGGAAAGAGAAACCCTTTCGTTTTTTTCGGGGGTTGTCTTGTTCTTTCTCAAGCAAATAAATTGCCCCACACAGAGTCATATGTTTAAGAAATGAGGCGAAGCGAATGTCCATAGGAGTACCTCTCCTGAAAATGGAGAATATTGGGAAGGAATACTTTGGCAATAGGGTTCTTGCCGACGTAAGCTTCTCCCTTATGCCGGGCGAGATAATGGGCTTGGTTGGGGAGAACGGTGCAGGAAAATCCACATTGATGAATATTCTTTTCGGCATGTCTGTTATCGAAGAAACAGGCGGACACGAGGGAAAGATTTTTATTGACGGGGAAGAAACGCATTTCAAAGATCCTTTTGACGCACTTGAAGCCGGAATAGGCATGGTTCACCAGGAATTTTCACTGATACCGGGATTCACTGCCACGGAGAACATTCTTCTGAACAGAGAATCCACAAAGTACAATCCTCTTGTAGAGGTTTTCGGTGACAGACTCAAAACCCTTGACAGAGCCGAAATGCTCACACGCTCGACAAAAGCTATAAACACACTGGGCGTTGCTTTGTCACCAGACACACTGATAAGCGAAATGCCCGTCGGGCACAAGCAGTTTACCGAAATAGCAAGAGAAATCGACCGTAAGAAAACACGCCTTTTAGTTCTTGACGAACCGACGGCAGTCCTTGCGGAATCGGAAGCCACAGTTCTCATTCATGCACTGAAGAAACTTGCCGCACAAGGAATCGCAATTATATTTATTTCACACAGGCTTCAGGAAATTATTGACCTCTGCGACAAACTTATCGTTCTCCGCGACGGAAAAGTAATCCAAGAATCTTCAACAAAGAATACCGACGTACGCCAGATAGCCAGCTGGATGGTGGGACGCCAGATAGCCGCCGACGCAGCTCCTGCAGACGAGAGCGAGAAAAAATTCGGAGACGTTGTGCTGAAGACGGAGCATCTCTGGGTTGACATGCCCGGAGAGACTGTCCGCGATGTGTCGATAGAGGTTCGCGAGGGCGAAATATTCGGTCTCGGCGGTCTTGCCGGACAGGGCAAAGTCGGAATTTCAAACGGCATAATGGGACTTTACATAGCCGGCGGAAAGGTTTTTCTCAAGGGCAAGGAAATTAAGCTCAATGATCCTGACGCATCTCTGAAAGAGGGAATGGCATTCGTTTCCGAAGACCGCCGCGGCGTAGGTCTTCTCCTCGAAGAAGGAATAGACTGGAATGTCACATTTACCGCACTTCAGGTGCAGGAGAAGTTTGTAAAGCATCTTATGGGCGGTCTTGTTAAGTGGCGCGATGACAAAGCCATCACGGAATGCGCCGAAAATTACATCAAGGCTCTTGAAATTCGCTGCACCGGCTCTAAGCAGAGAGCTATAGAGCTCTCCGGCGGAAACCAGCAGAAGGTATGCCTTGCAAAGGCTTTTGCCGTTGACCCCAAGATTCTCTTTGTCTCCGAGCCAACGCGCGGAATCGACGTCGGAGCCAAGAAGCTTGTCCTCGACACCCTGCGCAAGGTCAACAAGGAAGAGGGAACAACGATAATAATGACATCTTCCGAACTTGAAGAGCTGCGTTCGATTTGCGACCGTATAGCTATTATCAACGAAGGAAAAGTTTCGGGCGTGCTTCCGGCGAAATCACCGGCGGAAGAGTTCGGTCTTCTCATGCTCGGAAATGTTGCGGAAAGTGATTCCGCATCTGAAACAAATGAAGAGGGCGGCAGGTGATCGGTATGAAAGAAAAACTTCAGGCATTTATTGAAAACGCCGGATGGCCAAGAATTATCATAGGGCTGTTCCTTTTCTCGCTCTTTGTGGCTGCTCCGTTTGTCGGAGTGCGCCTTGACGCGTCTCTGTCGGACACTCTGGTTCGTGTCGGCATGAACGGAGTTCTTGTCCTGGCAATGGTTCCCATGGTTCAGTCGGGCTGCGGACTCAATTTCGGTCTGCCGCTTGGAATCATAGCGGGACTTCTCGGAGCCGTAACATCAATTCAGATAGGTATTCCGGGCAGCATAGGCTTCCTCATTGCAATGGGCATAGCAGTTCCCATCGCTGTCGTGCTAGGATGGCTCTACGGCCAGCTTCTTAACAGGGTTAAGGGCGACGAAATGATGATTGCCACATACGTAGGCTTCTCCTCTGTCGCGGTTATGTGCATAGCATGGCTCCTGCTCCCTTACACCAGCCCCACAATGATTTGGGGATACGGCGGATCCGGACTCAGAACCACAATCAGCGTCGAAGGCTTCTGGCTCAACGCATTGAGCAAGTATCTGAACATCCAGATAGGCGAGTTCTTCTACATTCCCGTAGGAATGTATCTCTTCTTTGCTCTTATGGTGTTCCTGGTATGGGCGTTCTTCCGTACAAAGGTCGGAACAGCCGTCACGGCAGTCGGTTCAAATCCTGAGTTTGCAAGAGCATCAGGTATCGACGTCGATAAGATGCGCACTGTTTCCGTCATTCTTTCGACGGTCTTAGGCGCTATAGGAATTTTGGTCTACGAGCAGAGCTTCGGATTCATCCAGCTCTACATGGGCCCGTTCTATATGGCATTCCCCGCAGTTGCTGCCATATTGCTCGGCGGTGCTTCCGTCAATAAGGCATCCATGGTCAATGTCGTAGTCGGTGCGTTTCTATTCCAGGGAATACTCACAATGACTCCTTCCGTCATCAACAGCGTAATGCAGACAGACATGTCTGAGGTTATAAGAATAATCGTAAGTAACGGCATGATTCTTTATGCCCTTACCAGGAAAGTGATGGTGAAACGCTAATGGCAAACAAAAATAAAGGCTCTATGAGCTTAAAGACAATAATTGCTAACAATGCGGTTCCTATCATCTTTATAGCTCTTTCCGCAATAGCAATTCCTATCTCCGGTTTTTCCGGCACATATTTGATTCAGGAAATGCTGACGCGCCTTGCGCGAAACTCCTTCCTCGTCCTCTCTCTGCTTATTCCTATATTGGCGGGTATGGGACTGAACTTCGGTATGGTCTTGGGTGCGATGGCAGGTCAGATAGGCATGATATTCGTCACAGACTGGGCCGTTGTCGGAGTTCCAGGCATGATACTCGCGGGAATGATAGGCACGCCTATAGCAATGGTTCTGGGCTATATATGCGGAGCCGTTCTGAACAGAGCCAAGGGACGCGAAATGGTTACATCATACATCCTCGGATTCTTCATTAACGGTGTATACCAGCTTATAGTCCTCTACTGCATGGGCAATATCATTCCGATATCCAACCCGCAGCTCGTGCTTTCACGCGGCTACGGCATACGCAATGCTATAAACCTTACAGGTCTCCGTCACGTGCTTGACAATCTCATCCCTCTTAAGATAATGACTGTTGACATCCCCATGGCGACATTCATATTCATAGGAGCCTTCTGCCTCTTCATAGTGTGGTTCCGCCGCACGAAGCTCGGCCAGGATATGAGAGCGCTAGGCCAGGACATGAAGGTTGCGGAGGAAGCAGGTATCCCCGTAGAGCGCACGCGTATAATAGCAATCCTTATCTCAACAGTGCTCGCATGCTTCGGACAGATAATATTCCTTCAGAATATCGGTACAATGAATACGTATAACAGCCACGAACAGGCAGGTATGTTTGCTATAGCGGCACTTCTCATAGGCGGAGCTTCCGTCAGCCGTGCGACAATTACCAACGTATTTGTCGGAGTCACGCTTTTCCACCTCATGTTCGTTGTCTCCCCGATGGCAGGCAAGGAGCTTATCGGACAGGCTCAGCTTGGCGAATACTTCCGCGTATTCGTATCATACGGCATAATAGCATTGGCCCTTGTGCTTCACGCATGGAAGCGTATGCGTGACAAGGCAGAAGCGCGCCGCAGCCTGAGAGGAGAATAATTATGTCACTTGACAGCATAAACAAGAAACGTTTGGTAATACGCATAGTTCTTCTCTGCCTGATTGTGGCGTTTGGCTTTGGACTTTACTACATAGGCAAGGAACACGAAGTGCTTATCGATAACAAGGATGTCGAAATAGCGGGTAAGAGCTACACGGCGCCCGAGTATATGGTTCTTGTTGTTGACGGAAATGAAGAAAAATCTATGGAATTCTATCCCGATGACAGAGACGTTGTAAAAGTTGCAGGTCCGTCACACACATTTAAGCTCTCTGTTATAAACGAAGATACAGAGCAGGTTATCAAAACCGTAGAACGTTCATTTAATTTCGGAAGAACAGGCAAGCTTATGATATCTTTGCCGGCGATTCTTGAGAACGCGCCCGACGTAAATCTGCCTCTGCCGAATCTTCACAGCGATGAGGAAGTGGAAGAAGCCGCTCCGGCGGAGAGTGCTCCGGAAGTTCCCGCAGACGGTGAAACGCCTGCGAACAGCGACGCTCCTGCTGCACCTGCTCTTTCCGACTAGGCAATATTTAAGATTAATCAACTTTGCGGACACACTTACAGTGTGTCCGTTTTTTATTATTTCGGCGAAAATTGAAGTGAATATTTTGAGACGCAATTTTCTCTTTACTGAAACTCTTCGGATAAGTTTACTATTAATAATAAAGGTAATGGAAAAAAACCACGATAAATTTACATTTATTTACCTTACTTCTTCCATTTTTCTTCAAAGATGGTAAAATAATTGTTCATGTGTATCAGCAATACAAGCGCGATTTTTTATCTACATATATGAGTATGAGAAACAAGGAGGACGGTATTAATGAGGCTTCCAACATTCTGGGGGGGTATTCACCCACCGCAGAAAAAAGAACTGACGGTTAATATGACTACAGAAAATTACCTGCCCAAAGGTGAGCTGGTCTTTCCGATGGCTCAAAATTTAGGCGCCCCGAATCAGCCCGTGGTTAAGAAGGGAGATGCTGTACTGGTCGGACAAAAGCTTGGTGCGACAGATGCCTTTGTCTCTGCTCCCGTTCTCTCAAGTGTCTCCGGTACGGTAAAGGAAGTCGGGCTGAAAATGACGTCATCGGGGACTTTGGAGATGTGCGTCACTGTCGAGAACGACGGAAAGTACGAAAAAGATCCGTCATGGGCCCCTCTTGAAAATTATGAGAGCACAGACCCGAAGGAATATGTCAAAAGGATAAGAGAAGCGGGCATAGTCGGTTTTGGAGGAGCTACATTCCCAACAGCCGTGAAGCTTTCTCCTCCCCCCGACAAAAAGATCGAGTGGCTTATAGTAAACGGAGTCGAGTGCGAACCGTACCTCAACTGCGACAACCGTCTCATGCTTGAGAACGGCGAGAAAATAGTCGAGGGGTTAAGGCTCATAATGAGATTATTCCCGGACGCCAAGGGCATAATCGCGATAGAGAACAACAAACCTGAAGCAATCGCCGCAATGACGGATTTCACGGTAAGGTCAGGCGTCGGAAATATTTCTGTGATGCCTCTTGCAGTTAAGTATCCTCAGGGCGCGGAAAAGATGCTTATCGAAGCGCTGACGGGACGTGAATTTGTAATGACAGCTCTGCCTGCTGATGTCGGGTGCATAATACTCAACGTGCGCACAGTCTGCCAGATACGTGATGCGATCGTCGAAGGTCTCCCCGCTCTGACAAGAATTGTCACTGTCACGGGGGAAGCCGTAGCTTCTCCCAAAAATGTTCATGTGCCGCTCGGTACATCTGTGCGCGAGATTGTGGATTTCTGCGGAGGCTTCAAAGAGCAGCCCGTTAAAATTCTCTCGGGCGGCCCGATGATGGGCACATCACTTCGCACGATAGACATTCCCGTTGTGAAGGGAACGTCCGGCATACTTGCTCTCACAAAGGATTCCGCCGCACTTGCTCCGGAAAGCCCGTGCATACGCTGCGGGCGCTGTGTTGAAGCCTGCCCGATGGGCATTATGCCGAATGAGCTCAATCCCCTCATACTGATCAGGGACTATAAAACATTTGAAGAAAAAGGCGGGCTGAACTGCATTGAATGCGGAAGCTGCACGTACTCATGTCCGGCGCACCGCCATCTTACACAGTCTTGCCGCGACGGCAAGTCCACTATCATGGCAATGCGCAGAAAGGCGGCGGCAAAGTAATGGAACGTCTGCTTGTAGTTTCAAGTTCACCTCACATACATTCTCCTCTCAGCACACAGAAGATTATGATGTGGGTGCTGATAGCGTTGGCTCCCGCAGGTCTGGCCGGTGCGTACTTCTTCGGTCTGAGAGCTGTTGCTGTAATGGCTGTCTGCGTTGCTTTCTCTGTCCTGTCCGAGAAAATATGGCAGAAATGCGCTCATCAGCCCGACACAACGAAAGATTTATCCGCCGCTGTGACGGGGCTGCTTCTGGCTTACAACCTTCCGCCGACAATTCCTTTCTGGATGGCGGCAGTTGGAAGCGTATTCTCAATAATCATAGTAAAGCAGTTCTTCGGCGGCATCGGCTGCAACATAGTGAACCCCGCTCTTGCCGGACGTGCAGTGATGCTCACAAGCTGGCCCGTTCCGATGACGACTTGGACTGTGGACGGAGTATCGACTGCCACGCCTCTTGCTATGATGAAAGGCGGCTTCGGCAATCTTCCCCAGATGTATGACCTCTTCATCGGGCATGTGGGCGGCTGTATCGGAGAGACTTCCGCCGCGGCTCTGCTCATAGGTTTTGGCATCCTGCTTTGGAAAGATATAATCAAGTGGCACATTCCAGTTGTCTATATAGCTGTTGTGGGCGCTCTGAGCGTGGTTTTGGGCCGTCCGATGGGGCCTGTTTATGAAATATTCGCAGGCGGACTTCTCTTGGGAGCAATATTTATGGCTACTGACTACACAACCTCTCCCATGACGAGGAAAGGTCAGATAATATTTGCCGTGGGATGCGGTTTTCTCACCGCTATTATCAGATCTTACGGAGGATATCCGGAAGGAGTCTCGTACTCCATTCTTATAATGAACCTGACAGTGCCGCTTATAGACAAAGCTGTCAGGCCGCACATATTCGGGGAGGTGAAGAAGAATGGCTAAGATAATGCGCCTCTCATTGGTACTGCTTCTTATCACCGCCGTTACGGGAATAATTCTCGGAGCCGTCTATACTATGACTCTTGAGCCGATACGCGCGGTAAAAGAGCGCGAGAAGATGGAAGCCCTTGCTGCCACTCTTCCCGGCGCGAAAGAATTTAAAAATATTGAGGTTAAAGACGGCGGAATAATAAAAGAAATTAACGAAGGCTCCGCCGAAGGTGCTCTTGTAGGCTACAACTTTACAGTAGAGCCCAAGGGATATGCCGGCCCAATCGAGCTTGTCGTCGGAATCGCTAAGGACGGCAAGGTGATGGACATCAAGATACTAAAGCACGGAGAGACGCCGGGACTCGGAGCGAAGGCGACCGAGCCAAAGTTCTCAGGTCAGTTTAAGAATAAGGCTGTTTCAAAAATCGAGGTCTCAAAAAATCCTCCGACAAATGAGAGCGAAATCCAGGCTATATCAGGAGCTACAATAACATCCCGCGCTGTTGCGTCAGGTGTAAATACAGCTCTTGACTACTGGAAGACAAAGCTCGGCGGATGCGCCGCCCCGTCAGAGTCCACAGACTCGGGTGCGGCATGCGGGATCTGCTCAGACGACGCCTGCACAGACCCCTCGCAGTGCGCCGACGCCATGAGCTCCGCATCAAAAGATAACAAAAAAGATAAGGGGGACGACGACTGATGATGAATCCTCTAAAGCTGCTTAAAAACGGCATATTCACTGAAAACCCGACATTTGTGCTTGTGCTCGGTCTCTGCCCGACTCTTGCCGTTACATCAAGCGCCATAAACGGCATAGGCATGGGACTGGCTGCGACAGCGGTTCTCATGGGTTCAAATGTTGCTATATCCGCAATACGCAGAATAATTCCCGATGAGATAAGAATTCCTGCGTTTATCGTTGTAATAGCGGGATTCGTAACGGTTGTTCAGCTTCTGATATCTGCTTACGCCCCGTCTCTCGACAAGTCTTTAGGAATATTTATTCCTCTTATTGTCGTCAACTGCATAATATTGGCGCGTGCCGAAGCATTCGCATTCAAGAGCGGGGTAATAGACTCACTCTTTGACGGAATAGGCATGGGGCTTGGCTTTACCGCCGCCCTGACCCTTATCGGAAGTATAAGAGAGCTGCTCGGAAACGGCACAATATTCGACATGCCGATAATGCCCGCCGTCTATCAGCCTGCTCTGCTTGTGATACTCGCCCCGGGAGGATTTATTACACTGGGCATCCTCATTGCTCTTTTCAGAATGATGCAGATGAAAAAAGAGGAAAAGCGCACAGGCGAAATATCAAAGTATGACGGATGGGAAAAGCTCGGTGCATGTGAGGGCTGCTCGCTCCGCGCCGTATGCGGCGGCGGAAACAGCACAGTTCCATGTGCCAAGGACAGTAAGGAGGCTGATGCGTAATGTCTCTTCTGGCTCTCTTTATAGGATCGATATTTGTAAATAACATACTGCTCTCCCGCTTCCTCGGATGCTGCCCCTTCTTGGGGGTATCAAGCAAGCTGGAGACAGCCAAAGGAATGGGTATAGCGGTTGTCTTTGTCATAGTGCTCGCATCTACGATGACATGGCTCGCTTACACATTCATACTGGTTCCGCTCGGACTGGAGTACCTCTACACACTCTCGTTCATACTCATAATAGCCGCACTCGTACAGTTTGTTGAAATAGTGCTGAAGAAGGTTCAGCCGGGGCTTTACAAGTCCCTCGGTATATTCCTTCCCCTTATCACGACAAACTGCGCCGTTCTCGGTGTCGCGGTAATCAACATGAATGAGAAATACACTCTTGTCGAGTCCGTAGTTCATGCTCTCGGAGCTTCCTCCGGATTTTTGCTCGCCATCGTTCTCATGGCGGGTATCCGTGAAAGAATCGAAATAAGCCCGAATATGCCCAAATGTCTGCGCGGACTGCCTATAGCTCTTGTCACTGCTGGGCTCATGTCCATAGCCTTCATGGGATTCAGCGGTCTCATTAAGTAGGGAGGGCGAAAGATGAACGGAATAATTTATCCTGCAATTGTAATGGGGGGGCTCGGAATAATCTTCGGGGCTCTGCTCGCCTATGCTTCAAAGAAATTTTTCGTGGAAGTCGATCCGCGCCAGTCTCAGATACGTGAGATACTTCCCGGTGCGAACTGCGGAGGATGCGGTTTTCCCGGCTGTGACGGCTTTGCCGAAGCGGTTGCCTCGGGTAACGCAAAAGTAACAGGATGCGCAGCGGGAGGAGCCTCTCTTGCCGAAAAAATAGCGGATATCCTCGGAGTGGAAGCTTCTGCGGAAGAGCCGAAAGTTGCTCTTCTGAAATGCAAGGGTTCTCCGGACAAAACAGTCAAAAATTGCGTCTACGACGGAGTTTTCGACTGTCGTGAAGCCGTTGTAGTCCCCGGAAAAGGCCCGACCTCCTGCGCTTTCGGCTGCATGGGTTTCGGGACATGCGTCACAGTCTGTGCATTTGGGGCTATGTCCGTAAAAGATGGGCTTGCGGTGGTTGACGAAGATAAGTGTGTAGGGTGCGGCGCCTGTGTCGAACAGTGCCCCCGCGGAGTCCTGACACTTGTTCCGAAGTCATCCCATGTGCATGTTCTCTGCAACTCTCCGCTCAAAGGCGCCGACGTGAAAAAATCCTGCTCAGCGGGGTGCATCGGCTGTACATTGTGCGTCAAAGCATGCCCCAGCGAAGCGATATCCATGAACGGAGCTCTTGCGGCAATAGATCCCTCAAAGTGTGTGAACTGCGGGCTCTGTGTCGGCAAGTGTCCAGTAAAAAATATTACGGATTTAAAAGTCAAATAATACAAATTAAGCAAAAGAGGCGGCGGACACTCCTTTTGCGGGTGTACCGCCGTTTTTTTTTGTCAATATGCT
>CAZNYN010000053.1:0-12953 GCA_964577295.1 uncultured Synergistaceae bacterium
AAGATGGTGAGAAACTGCAACAGCTGTATCATTTTATACCTTTTGCGCAGCAGCAATATCTGAATGGCTATGAGGAATACATTTACTATTCTTGTAGCCTGTCCCAGCTCTATTCCCCATATTGTCTCAAGTGCGTAAGGAACGGAGCTTGCCGGAGATATGCCGAGTCCTCCTGCCTTTGATACGTTTATGCCGACAGCTATTAGCAGAAGCCCTGCCGCATAGCAGGCAAGTTTTTTTAAATTTGAAGAGTTCATAAAGCTCTTGTTATCAATCAATAAAATCACACCGCTTTCTCATAATATCCGCCAAAAGTAGAAAAGCGGCATATTGCTCAATAATACTACAAACCATACGATTGCGTACATAACGGATTGTATATTGAGCCGTTTATAGGTTAAAATAAACTTGGTTGAGTTTTTGCCAATATTGTATAGGAGGCAATTTTATGAAAAAACTTATATTTCTTGCATCACTTTTTATCCTCACTGCGGTGCTTCCTGCTTTCGCAAAGCCCGAAGTTGATGAATTTCGCAACAAGGATTATGACATATCGTCAATAAAAACAGTACTTGTAATGCCTGTTATGTTCGATGTAAAGAAGCCGGAATCAGAGGCTTTCTTTGATGAAAAAGTATCTCAGAAGTGGAAAGACCTAACCTCTCCCGCAACGAACAAAAAATTCCCGTTTCTCCAGAAGAGCCCCGAGGATGTAGTGGAGAGAGATAACTACGTCAAAGGCACGGCAAGCGCCGACAAGCAGAGCCCGACAAAGACAGCCGAAAAGGCTCTGTCTCTTGCCTCCGACTATGTGAGCGCAGTGCTGACGGCCACAGTGACAAAGTGCGAGATACAGGTAATAAGGCATCCCGAGGAGATAACATGGGAGACTCGCTACAGGACTCAGAATGTATGGATAGACGGCAGATTGGAAGAGATTTCCATTCCTTACCAGTATAGGAATGTAAAACCGGCGTGGAACGAGGAAGTTTCTGTCGCGACAGTCAAATTGGAGATGCGCGATGCCAAGAACGGTACTCTCGTCTACGGCTCTTCTGTCTATGCGGCTACCGGGAACTCTCTCTTTGTAACACGTCCCTCACTGACGACCCATGTCTGCAATGTGCTTGAAAATGCGGCAAAGAGGCTTCCTTCCAAATAGAAAAATGAAAATTATAGATTCCCACGTTCACATATATCCTCCCGAACTTGAGAGAGATATGGAGAAGATAGGCGAGAGCGAAGAGTGGTTTCGGATACTGACCCATTCGAAGGTTAATAAGTGGGGAACGGCGGAGCAGCTCATAGCCTCTATGGACGAGAACGGAATTGAAAGTTCTCTTGTCACGAGCTTTGCATTTTATGACCAAGGACTCTGCCGCATGGTCAATGATTATGTGCTGGATGCGGCGAAAAGATATCCAGGGCGCATCCTGCCTATGGCTGTAGTCTCGCCGTGTGCGGCGGGTGCGGCGCAGGAGGCGGAGCGGTGCGCGTCTTTGGGCGCTGTTGGAGTCGGAGAGCTCTTCCCTGACGGGCAGAACTTGGACATTGCCGACAGAAGTCAGACTTGGCGTCTGGTATCTGTTTGTGACGAGTGCGGAATGTTTATTATGTTTCACACAGCGGAGCAGGCGGGACACCAATACCCGGGCAAAGGACGCTTCGGAGCGGAGAAAGCTGCATCTTTCTGTCTTAACCACCCGGAGGCAAAAGTTGTATTCGCACACTTCGGAGGAGGGCTATGGGCATTTGAAGCAATGCCGGAAATGAAGCTGGCACTCTCAAACGCCTTCTATGACACGGCGGCAATGCCGTGGCTCTATTCCCATGAAGTCCTGGACGCTATATTTGCGATAGGAGCGGGGCACAAGCTGCTGTACGGCTCTGACAGCCCTATACTCAAATATCCGAGATATGAAAAAATCTTATCCAAAACCAAACTTACAGACGAAGAAAAAGAACTTTTCCTGTACAAAAACGCCGAAAGGCTTCTGCAAAGATAAAAAGAGCGGCGCAGGATATAAAAAAGACGGAGCTTATGCGCCCCGTCTTTTTTTATTTTATCCCGAAGAAATTACAGCTTCATTCTTATTAGAGCCGCATTTTCGTGAGCGGCCAGCCCTTCGCTGCGCGCCATTGCTGCGGCTGACGGAGCTAGGTTCAAAACTCCCTCTTTTGTAATTTTCTGATATGTGCAGACCTTTAAGAATGTCATTACCGAGACTCCGCCGGTGTATCGTGCCGCCTTCATTGTCGGAAGAGTGTGGTTTGTCCCGGCAGAGTAGTCTCCGAAAACTTCCGCCGAGCACTCTCCTATGAAAAGAGAGCCGAAATTGCGGAGCTTGGGCACAAGGCAGTCCGGATCTGTTGTATTTATTTCAAGGTGTTCGGGAGCTGCTTCGTTTGCTATTTCCGCCGCTTCGTCGAGAGAGTCTGCTATTATTATCCTTCCGTTATTCTGCCATGATACGGATGCAGTATCTCTTGTTTCGAGGGCTTCAATCTGAAATTGAATCTCTCTCTCCGTCTCTGCGGCGATTCGCTCCGATGTAGTGACCAGAATACCAGCCGCATCCGCGTCATGTTCGGACTGAGCAAGAATGTCCGCAGCTATTATCTTAGGATTCGCGCTTTCGTCCGCGATTATAAGCACTTCACTCGGCCCTGCTATGAAGTCTATGCCAACCTGTCCATAAACCTGTCTTTTTGCCTCTGTGACATATTTATTTCCCGGGCCGACTATCATCGAAACAGGCTTTATGCTCTCCGTGCCGTAAGCGAAGGCGGCTATGGCCTGAGCTCCGCCTATGCAGTAGACTTCGTTTGCTCCCGCCGTTTTAAGAGCGGCCAGAGTCGCAGGGTGAGGCAAGGTGCTTCCCTTCATGGGAGGGACTGCTGCGCAGACTCTCGGCACACCCGCGGCCGCTGCCGGTATCGCAAGCATGAGGGCAGTTGAAAAAAGCGGATGGTTGCCGCCGGGAATGTAACAACAGCAGGAGTCGACAGGGATTATTCTGTGTCCGAGAAAGACTCCGGGAGCAGTTTCTCGTGCTTCAACCGGCGTTAGGCTTTCCTTTTGAAGCTCGGCAAAATGTCTTATGTTGTCCGCTGCGTACTCGATCGCGCTGCGAAGTTCATCGGAAATGCTCTCATAAGCTTTGTCTATCTCTTCCTGAGGAACTCTGAAAGAGGCAAGAGGCGCGCTTCCGAATTTTTCCGAATACATGGACAGAGCTTTGTCTCCGTCCTCCCTCACATCGGAAATAATCTTCTTTACAGATTCAAAAACGGCGGAGTCCCCGCCGTTCAGAGCAGTTTTGCATTTTTTATATTCTTTCATAAATTCACCTCATATCACGCTGTTAATTCATCACAGTAAAATAGCATTATAATTTAATGTTGTCAATAATGACGGTGCGGGCCGGGCATCTCGGCGATAATGTGCGCTTCGGATTTTCTTTAGTGCCTGTGGCTTCATATTCGCAGCGGCAACTAAATAAATATTCAAAAATTGTTTGCTGTTATTGCGATAAATTAAATTTTTTATTTTACGTGACAAAAGCCGTCCGCATGTGGTAATATCTAAAACTGTGCGGAGGTGTTGTCGAACCTCTGTAAATTTTTCGGAAGGCGGTGGCAAACGGTGAAATACACATGATGCGTTATTAATAAAATAATGCACGGGATGCATTGCCGGTTTGCCGTAGAGTCGAAAACAGCTCACTGCTGTTTTGTACCGTCTGCCGAAAAGGTCAATATATAACTTTCTCGTAAACTCCTTTAGGGTATAACTTTACGGCTTCTCCAATCTCCCACCGAACGCCATGAGGCTCTTCGGTCTTTTTGCGTGCGTATTCACTTCAGACACCGCATCTATTTTTGTGCGCAATTATCACAACAATAAAAGGAGAGTTTTTTTAATGAAGAAGTTTGTACTGTCACTGGTTTTTGTTCTCGTAATCGCGGCTGCTGCGTTCGCCGCACCTCTCGACTCTTTTAAGGGTCAGAAAGGCAATCTCGATATTGCAGGCGGAACAGCTCATATCCCCGTTATGAAAGAGGCTGCAAAGCGCATTATGTCCGTTAATTCCGATATCCGCATCACAGTTGCGGGCGGAGGTTCCGGCGTAGGAGTAAAGCAGGTCGGAGAAGGCCTTGTCGCGATAGGCAACACGGGACGCGCTTTGAAGAAGGATGAAATTTCAAAATACGGATTGGTTTCATTTCCTTTCGCCATTGACGGAGTAGCCGTTGTGCTCAACCCCGGAAACAAGATTAAAGAGCTTACAAGCAAGCAGGTAGCTGACATCTATGCGGGCAAAATCACAGACTGGAAAGAGGTAGGCGGTGAAGCCGGAGCTATAAATGTCTACGGACGCGAAGACGGAAGCGGTACAAGAGAAGTGTTCACGGATAAGGTTCTGGCAAAAGGTCCTGTGGCTGCATCCGCAAACGTCGTAAGCTCAAACGGAGCAATGAAGACAGCAGTCTCCAAAGACAAGCGCGCAATAGGCTATGTCGGAATAGGACACCTTGACAGTTCCATCAAAGCGCCGCTTCTTGACGGAATGACTGCAACTCAGGAGCATGCCGCAAAAGGCACATATAAAGTCGTCCGCGACCTCTATATGAACACAAAGGGAGCTCCCGAAGGGCTTACAAAGCTATTTATCGACTATATTTTCTCGCCCGAAGGCGCAGAAATTATAAAGGAGAGCGGCTACATTCCTCTCCCCGCAAAAAAGTAGTCTTTCTGTCCCAACAGGAAGTTTTTTAAGGGAGAAGGCATATTGTGATAAAATCCGACAACACACCTATGTGGCTTAAGATCTGCGCCTTGTACACCGGCGCTCTGATGTCGTCTGTCTTTGTCTTTATCATAGTATGCGCCGTAGGCGGCTGGCTTAAGAGCGGCCCTTCTCTCTTCGGTTCGATATGGAATCCCGAAATGGGAGAGTTCGGCATAGCCCCAATGATATGGGCTACTGTGCTGCTCTCTTCTTCCTCTCTTGTACTAGGCTGGTTCTTGGCTTTAGGTTCTGTCTGTTTCATGCACGGAATGGGGCCACGCCCAGCGGCGGCATTGCTGCGGGCTGTGCTGCGCTTTATGACTGGAGTTCCCACCGTTGTCTACGGCTTTGCCTCGGTCTTTCTGCTTGTGCCTCTCATCCGCGACGGCATGGGCGGTTCGGGCTTCTGCTGGCTCTCCGCCTCTTTGATACTGAGCCTTCTTATAATGCCTTCGATAGTATTGGCAATGGACAGCGCGGTAGGTTCAATAGAGAAGGAGACTTCTTTGACCTCCGCCTCCTTGGGGCTTACTCCGTCTCAGAACCTTGTATATGTGATACTTCCTGCTTCAAAGCAGTGGCTTTGGTCGTCTGCCGCACTGGGCTTCGGTCGCGCCGCTGGAGATACTTTGATACCGACTATGCTTGCCGGCAACGCGGTGCACTATGCAATGTCGCCGCTTGATGCCATGAGGACTCTGACAGCTCACATCGGACTTGTTCTTTCGTCCGATGTGGGCGGTACGGCTTACCTTTCGCTCTTTGTCGCGGGCGGAATACTTCTTGCCGTAAGCGTGGCTGTCAATGTGCTCTTTTATGTTATGAGGTCTGATTTACGATGAAAAAAGAATTTTTATTCAGAGCCGGCGCCGCAGTATCGGCTTTAATAGTTATAGGGACTTTTTCAGCCCTTATAGGCTTTCTGCTTTATCACGGTGCCGCAGTATTAAATCTCAAATTGTTTTTCGGAGACACCTACTGGTTTGATGCCGTAGTCCTTATGAAACCTGTGTGGGACGGTATATGGCCCGCTTTCGCCGGGACTTTTTACCTGCTTTTTCTCACTATGGCAATGGCTCTTGTTCCTGGAATAGGCTGCGGAATATACCTTGCCCGCTTTGCAAAGGGAAGGACAAAGATTCTTCTCTCCGCCTCGGTAGACCTGTTGGCGGGAGTTCCTTCCATTGTCATGGGACTTTTCGGCTTTGTTTTGATTCTTCTTCTCAGGAATACAATAGCTCCCAATGCCACGACATGTGTGGCTCTGGCGGCTTTCTGTCTTGCCCTTCTCGTTCTGCCCTCGCTCGTAGTGACGTCGCGCTCGTCGCTTGAGAGTCTTCCTCCTTCTATAGAGCAGACGGGAAGGGCCTTAGGTTTTTCGGAACAGCAGCTCTTAAGACATCTTCTCATTCCCGCCGCCGGTCAGGGTATTTTGGGCGGAGTTATGCTCGCCATGGGCAGGGCGGCGGAAGATACGGCAGTCATCATGCTTACGGGAGTCGTAGTAAATTCGGGGCTTCCCGCAGGTCTGACTGCTAAGTTTGAGGCTCTTCCTTTTCTCATATATTACACAGCCGCTCAATATGTCGACGAAGCGGAGCTGCTGCGCGGGTTCGGAGCTGCCCTCGTACTTTTGATACTCTCATCTTCTCTGCTGGGCTGTGCCTGGCTTCTGCAAAGGCGCATGGAGAAGAAATGGAAAGGTGTTATGTAATGGAAAACTGCGCTGCGATTAAAAATCTCTCTGTATCTTTCTTTGGCAGATCCGCTCTTTCGGACGTATCTTTGGACATTCCCCGGGAGGGAATAACGGTACTGCTCGGACGTTCCGGATCGGGCAAGACAACACTTCTGAGATCACTCAACAGGCTTAATGAGACATTTGAAGGATACGAGCAGAGCGGCTCTGTCAAAGTCGCCTTAGACGGAGCAATGGATGATATATATGCTTCATCGTCCTACTCTCTTACATCGATAAGGCGAAAAGTCGGCATGGTATTTCAAGTTCCGAATCCTCTTCCAATGAGCGTAAGAAGAAATATGATGCTTCCCATGAGCCTTGTCCTGAAACTTGGGAAGAAAGCGGCTGAGGAGAGGATGAAAAAGTCTCTTACGGAAGTCGGGCTCTGGGATGAAGTGCATGACAGGCTTGACAGCAGCGCCCTTTCCTTCTCCGGAGGACAGCAGCAGAGAATGTGCCTTGCGCGCACCTTGGCTCTCGAACCCGACCTCCTTTTGCTGGATGAGCCTACAGCGTCTCTCGACAGAAAATCTTCCGAGCTGATAGAGGAGCACCTGCTCTCTCTTAAAGGAAAGTATCCGATGATTATGGTCTCTCACAGCTTAAGCCAGGCGATAAAGCTGGGAGACAGGTTCATCATAATGAGCGATGGCTGCGTAAAAAAAATTATAGAGAAAGAAAATCTTCAAGACAAAGACGCAGAAGTAACATTAGCGGAGTTTTTGTAGCAGGCGTGGCTTTTCCACCGCGATTTTGCCAAGTTTTAAGCGGCTTGTACTGCAGACAAAATGCTTCTAAACCGACAAACACGGCGTAAGCAAGAATAAAATTTCTAAGGAGTGTAACAAATGAAAAAAGCAACAGGCATAATTCTTTTACTGCTCCTCCTCTCCATCGGAGCGTCAGGCGCTTTTGCGGCAGATGTTCCGACACTGCGCGCAAGCTACGGCATCACAACTCACCAGGAAGCTTTTATGGTGGCAATGGCTCTCGGCGAAAAGTTTAAGAGCACAGGAAGCTATCTCAAGACTGTCGTGCCAAAGGAGAAGTTTGACCTCTATATGGAGGGCAAAAAAGTTGCGCGTCTCGACGTTATAGTTACGAAGAGCGGCTCGGAGGCCACATCTCTCTTTGCTCAGAACCACTTGGACATAACGACAAACTCATTTCCAGCGATGCTCTCGGCCATAGACAGAGGGACAAAGATTAAAGTCTTGGCTCCTCTTCAGGCTGACGCAATAGCCATGGTCTGCAGAAACGACATAGACGCCAAAGGCTGGAACGGATTCAAAGAATATGTCAAGAAGTCAAAAAAGCCTGTCACAGTGGGGTATCACTCACCGACAAGCGCTCCTAAGATAGTATTTGAAGCCGCCATGGACAATGCCGGCTTGAAAATCACGGGAGATGCTAACGCGACTAAGGCCGATGCCGATATTCTCATGATAGACCTAAAGGGCGTTGCCAACATCATTCCCGCGATGAACGCCAAGCAGGTGGAATTTGCCGTAGCTCCCGCTCCCACACCGGAAGTCGTAGAGTCAAAAAATCAGGGACACATAGTCCTTCAGATGAAGGAACTTCCTCCCGCAGGCAGATGGAAGAGCTTCCCATGCTGCTGCATAGCGGGAAGAACGGAAGTCATAGAGAAGAACCCCGAAGCTGTGAAGGCTTTTGTAAAGCTCCTCTCCATGACAAGCGACTGGTGCCAGAACAACAAGCACGAGGCTTCGATTGCTGCTTCGGAGTGGCTCGGAGTTCCCGCACCGGTTATCGAAAGAGCGGACATGGAATTTTCCACGAAAGTTACAAAGAACTGGATGAAAAATGCGGCTCTCTATCCTGTAATGCTCACAGACTTGGGTCAGCTTACCGGAGCTCTTAAGGGCAAAAAACTCGCAGAAGTAAAAGATTTGGTATTTGATTTCAGATTTACAGAGACAGTTAAGTAAAAATTTTATCCGTCCCTTCCGTATCGTGCGGAAGGGACGTTAAAAGGTTATGTAATTTTTGCAGTTTATAAGTTTTTTCGGAGGACTCAGATGAACATAAAAAAAATATTTTACAGGCTAATTCTTCCTTTGATAGCTCCCGTCTGTCTGCTGCTTGTCTGGCAGTATGCGGCGTTGAAAATAGAAAATGACGTTGTCCTTCCGACAGTGGGGCAGGTTTGGACTCTGCTGACCCACCCTTATGAGGATCTGCTCAGCATGGGCTCTATGACGGACAATCTCTGGATGAGTACGGTCAGAGTTTTCTTCGGGTATATGGCAGGGCTTGTTCTGGCTCTTCCTCTCGGAATACTCATGGGGCACTATAAACTTGTGAACAGGTTTTTCACCCCTCTTATAGAGATGCTTCGCCCCATGCCGCCTCTTTCTTGGATACCTCTGATACTGGCTTGGTTCGGAGTGGCTAGCTTCGCCACTCTTATCGGAATAGAGGAAGGCGAGTGGTATGTGCTGCTCAACAACATAAAATTCTCGATGCTGATAATAATTTTTATCGGAGCTTTCTTCCCGATACTTCTCAATACCGTTCACGGAGTATCGGGAGTAAGGGCGACTTTGATAGATTCCGCAAGGGTCTTAGGCGCGTCGGAAAGGGACATATTCTTCAAGATACTTCTTCCCGCCGCCGCTCCCTCTATAGTTACGGGAATGCGTCTCGGGCTCGGTATTTCCTGGATGTGCCTTGTCGCTGCCGAGATGATGCCTGGCAGTATATCGGGAATAGGATACATCATAACTCACGCTTACACGGTGGCAAGAACAGATATCGTCATAGCGGGAATGATTGCTATCGGAGTCATGGGGCTTGTAATAGACTGGGCTTTCAGACTTTTTGAGGAGAGGTGCTTCGCATGGCAAAAAATGGCAAGATAACTCCGCTTATAGAGACAAAAGGGCTGAAAAAGGAATTCATCCTCGAAAAGGGAGAAAAAGTGACTGCCCTTGAAGGAGCGGACGTGCAGATATTTGACAAGGAATTTGTCTGTCTGCTCGGGCCCTCGGGGTGCGGAAAGTCTACGTGGCTGCGCATAGCTGCGGGACTGGAACACGCGACGGAAGACGAAGTGCTTTACAAGGGAGAGCCGGTCTCCTCGCCCGGCAAGGAGCGCGGAATGGTATTTCAGGAGTATTCCCTGCTGCCGTGGCGTTCCGTAGCGGACAATGTCACATTGGGGCCGGAGTTCGGAGGGCTCTCTCACAGGGAGCGCAGAGAGGTGGCAGCCGATTACCTGTCGCGCGTCGGGCTTGAAAATTTTGCCGACGCAAAGCCGCACGAGCTCTCGGGCGGTATGAGGCAGAGAGCCGCAATAGCCAGAGCCTTGGCAAACAACCCCGATGTTCTGCTCATGGACGAGCCTTTCGGAGCTCTTGACGCTCACACGAGAGTCATACTTCAAAAAGAGCTTTTAAAAATATGGGAACAGGACAGAAAGACGGTCGTATTTGTCACTCACAGTGTTGACGAAGCTCTCTACCTTGCCGACAGAGTAGTTGTCATGACCGCTCACCCGGGCCGTGTGCTTGAAGAGATAAAAATTGACTTTCCGAGACCTCGCTCCCGTTCCGCCTCTGGCTACGGAGAGATGACGGAGAGAATCTTCGGCTTGCTTGAAAATTTTTAATTATTGCCGCTGAGTAAAGGAGATGTAAAAATGCACAACGTAGAAGAAATTTTTGAAATAATGCGCGAAGGCGTAAGGATGGGGCCCATTCAAGTCAAAGAGCTTAAAGAAAAGGGAGTCCCCATAGTGGGAACCTACTGCACCTTTACGCCGTGGGAACTTATCAACGCGGCCGGCGGAGTCGCAGTATCCCTATGCAGTACCAGCGAAAAGCCGATAGCCGCGGCGGAGCGCCACCTTCCGCGCAACCTTTGCCCCCTTATTAAGTCAAGCTACGGCTTTGCACTGACGGACACATGCCCCTATTTTCACTTCTGCGACATAGTAATAGGGGAAACAACATGTGACGGCAAGAAAAAAATGTATGAATATCTGAACGAGCTCCGTGAGACTCACGTTATGCAGCTCCCTCAGACTGTGAATCATCCCATGAGCATGGACTTATGGAAGCATGAAGTAGTGAGATTAAAAGAAGTCCTCGAAAAGAAATTTAATACAGAGATAACAGACGAGAAACTCAGGAAGTCGATAAATTTACGAAACAGGATGCATAGAACCATGTGCGAGTTTTACGACCTTGCCAAGCTCCCCACTCCCGCTGTTACGGGGCGTGAAATAATGCTCGTGTCGGACTTTCTGAAATTCACCTTTGACTATGAAAAATCGCTTGACCTTGTGCGCACCCTCACCTGTCAGCTCAATGAGAATTATCTGATAGGAGAGCGCAGAGTAAGCCCGAAGAGAAAGAGAGTGCTTATAACAGGCTGTCCCATGGGAAAATCACTTGAAAAGGTGGTTGATGCCATCGAGTCGGAAGACAGCGGCGGCGTCGTTATAGGCTTTGAGAACTGCGGAAATCTGAAATGCTCGTCATATCCGGTAAAAGTCGGTATTGACCCTATAACGGCAATAGCGGAAAAATATCTCAGTATTCCGTGCTCCGTGATGTCTCCGAATAATGAAAGACTGCGGCTCATAGCTCATTACGTGAAATCTTACAGAGCCGAAGGGGTAATAGACGTAATCCTTCAGGCATGCCACACATACAGCGTTGAAAGCCGTGCGGTGGCGGAGAGCCTCAAAGAGACGTCCACACCGTATATAGCCATAGAGACGGACTACTCTCAGGGTGACATAGGCCAGTTATCCACGAGATTCGGCGCCTTTATAGAGATGCTGTGATGAAGGGGATAGGCATAGATATAGGCTCAACAGCAGTAAAGGCGGCACTCTGGGACGGCGAAAGCTTAAAACTGCACATACAGCCTACAGGGTGGAACCCTAAAGAATCTGCGGAGAGTGTGGTATCGCATCTTATGAAAGATGTAAAAGGTGAAGTGAGGATAACCGCAACGGGCTACGGACGGAAAATGCTCGACTGCGCCTTTAAAACCGTGACGGAGATAACATGCCATGCGGCGGGCGCGTCCTTCATGCACCAAGGGACAGAGACGATACTTGACATAGGCGGACAGGACAGTAAAGTCATAGTTACGGACGGAGAGGGAAATGTGCGCGACTTTCTCATGAACGACAAGTGCGCGGCAGGCACGGGGCGCTTTCTGCAGAACATGGCTGTGCTGCTGGAATGTACGCTGGAAGATTTTTCAAACATTTCACAGGAGACAAAGATTCAGCCTATATCAAATATGTGCACCGTATTTGCCGAGTCCGAAGTGATAAGCCTGCTGGCGAAGGGAATATCCAAAGAATCTGTCGCCCTGGGACTGCTTGACTCCATAGCGAAAAGAGCCTCGGCCATGATAGGCAGAATATCGTCCGAAGGGGATGTCGTATTCACAGGCGGGGGAGCTCTTAACTCTCGGCTTGCGGGACTGATAGAGGGACATCTCGGCAGAAAAGTAATAATCCCCGATCATCCGCAGTATGCCGGTGCGATGGGGGCTGCTCTTATAGCATTTGATCAGAAATAGGCTCTACAGAAGAAGGAGGATGAAACAGATGAAGATAATCGATGCAAAAGGACTGGAATGTCCGAAACCGGTAATTAGAACAAAAGAGGCAGTGGACTCGGGCTGTGATGAAATCCGTGTTATCGTGGACAACGAAGTTGCCGTCTCAAACGTAACCAGGTTTCTTGAGGGGCAGGGTTTTTCCGTAAAGCGTATGGGTGCGGCGATGGAGCTTGAAGCTGTACGTACGGCGAAAGCGGAAGAGAAAAAAAGCTCCGGCACACTCTCGGTACTCTTTACTTCGGACAAGCTCGGTGCGGAGTCAAACGGTCTCGGAGAAGTTCTCATGAAGGCTTATGTCGGCACGCTGTTACAGAAAGAGACAGCTCCCGCCGCAGTCGCCCTGATGAACGAAGGCGTCAAAATGGCATTGCCGGAGTCGTCCGTCGCAGACTCGCTCAAAGAGCTTGAAAAAAAAGGAACGGCAATACTCGTATGCGGCACATGCACAAAACATTTCGGCATTACAGAACAAATTTCAGTCGGAGTGATATCTAATATGTTCGAAATTACAGAAGCTGTATTCACAGCGGACAAGCACATCGTTATAGGATAAATAAATACCGCAGACACACTCACTGTCCGCGCTGTGCGACTTCCCCGCACCGTGCGGATTTTTTTGTACTGCCGCAATCGCAGATGCGCGGTGAGGCGATTGCACTATTGTCAGCCTTCGTGCAGTGCGTATTTTCGTTCTTACAACGTTCGCTTCTAAGGGTCTAGAGTTTGTTTTTGCAGTAGTCTTTTGTAATTTATGCCTTAGGTGCTTGCGGGACATTCCAAAGCCATGTGAGAACAAAAATCCGCACTGC
>CAZNYN010000054.1:0-12726 GCA_964577295.1 uncultured Synergistaceae bacterium
AATGGTCGGGATGAGAGGATTCGAACCTCCGACCACCTGCACCCCATGCAGGTACGCTAGCCAGGCTGCGCTACATCCCGTAAACAACGAGAGAAATAATAGCATCAGATCTTCTATATGTCAAGCCTCTGCAATCTTTTGGGGCGCCGGTCTGCATGCAAGATATCGCTGCGAATTCCGCATTTTTCATCTTACCATCAGTAGTAGTTTTTTTATTGTAAAAAATATATTTATAAAAAATCCCGACATCTAATTTGTCGGGATTTTTTATAAAAAACATAAAGAAATATTATTAAGAGACTTACTTCGCGTTGACGGTTTCTTTAAGAGCTTTGCCTGCGCGGAAGACAGGAACCTTCTTCTCCGGAATCTCGATAACTTTCTTAGGATCCTGGGGGTTGCGGCCCTGACGGGCTGCTCTTGTCTGGACTTCAAATGTACCGAATCCGACTATCTGTACTTTGTCATCCTTATTAAGTGCTTCGTGGATACCAATGAATACCGCGTCAACTACTTCTGCAGCCTTCTTCTTCGTGATACCCTCTACCGACTTTGCTACTGCGTTGACAAGATCTGTTTTTGTCACTGTAATGACACCTCCTGAGAAGATTAACACTGCTAAAGCAGTACACTACTGTTTTTACAGCCTTTTCACGATATCGTCAAGGCTATTTTTATAAAATAGGTATGTTATTCTTTGTCACGCAGGAAAATCTTTATCGGAACTCCCGAAAAGTCCGCCATTTCTCTGATACAGTTCTCTAAGTGGCGTTTAAACGACTTTGAGCAGAGCTCTGAATTATTGACAAAGAATATAAATGCAGGGGGCGCGCCATCGGCCTGTGTGCAGTAATAGATTTTCAGATTGTGGCCTTTACCGTCTCCCGGCATACGTTCAAAGATAAGGACTTCTTTTACGAGTCTGTTAAGCTCCGAGGTCGGAATCCTGCGTCTTCTGTTTTCTTCCACTTTGAGTATCATTTCCGGCAGTTTGTGGAGGCTTCTTCCAGAAACTGCAGATATGAACACTCTCGGAGCATGTTTCGCAAATGGCAGCTCTTCCAGCAGCAGTTTTGTTATTTTGTCGCCGATAAGGTTTTCTTTCGGGGCGAGGTCCCATTTGTTGACTACTATGATGAGTCCCTTTCCTCTGTCGAGTACCTGACCTATGAGGCGTTTGTCCTGCTCTGTCACAAGGTCCTGTGCATCCAGAAGGACAAGAGCAACGTGGCATCTGTCTATAGCCTGGTATGTGCGGACGTTTGAGTAATACTCAAGGTCTGTGTTTACTTTGGCTTTTCTGCGCAGGCCTGCTGTGTCCAAGAAGCGGAAGTTTATGCCGTCGATTTCTATGTATGAGTCAACAACGTCTCTCGTTGTTCCTGCCATGTCGCTGACCATGGACCGTTCTTCGCCGGCAATGGCATTAAGAAGGCTGGATTTGCCGACGTTCGGGCGTCCCACAAGTGTTACTCTTATGTCATCGCTTTCCGATTCAAAATCGTCTTCTGCGGGCAATTTTGCCGCGACTGCATCCATGACATCATCAAAGCCGGCGTTGTGTTCCGCACTTGTCGCGATAACATCGTCAAAGCCCAGAGCATAGGCCTCATAAAGTGTCTTTTCCTCCAGCTTTGTGCTGTCTAGCTTGTTCATTGCGACTATTACGGGTTTGCCGCTTTTTCTGAGTTTTAAGGCTATTTCTTCGTCCATCGGTGTAACTCCGTCACGCCCGTCAAGTACGAATATTACGACACTGCTCTCTGCCAATGCGAGGTCGACCTGCTTGGCTATAAGGTCCATGAAGGGATGATCCACAGCGGACATGATTCCGCCTGTGTCGACTATGTAGAATTTTTTGTTCGCCCATTCCGTTTCGCCGTAGAGCCTGTCTCTTGTAACTCCTGGCTGGTCATCCACTATTGCGGCTCTCTGTCCCAGTATTCTGTTGAATATCGAGGACTTGCCAACGTTTGGACGTCCGACTATCGCTGCTATCGCCATGTTTTTTCCAACTTTCTTTGTTGTTCGTTATGTGTGTTTATTTTCAGTTTTATAGTATTGATATTTTTTTGTTTATTTCACACACTCTATGTTTCTTCCGTATATTGTACTTGTAAGAGCGTATCAGTCAAGAGAGAGTGTTATGAGCGGAAATCCGCGTCTTGTATTTTTTATATGAAAGTATGGGGCTATTACCTCACTGAGTTTGTCAAATTTTTTTGTTCTTATCCATATTTTGTCGGCAGACTCTTCCGTTTCCCAGTAGTCCATCTCTTCTTCGTCAAGTGTTTTTGCTAGCTCGCACCCAGTTCCTTCAGGCATTGTCACGCTTATCATGGGTGTGTACGGAGGCAGTTCCATATCCCTGCGTTCTTTGAGCTCTCTTTCCCAAAAATTCCCCCATCCCAAAGTAAGGCTGTTTTGCCAATTTTTGCACGGCCGCCTGCTCTGAATGACTATTTTCCTGCTGTCGGGATCTATGCCCCGCCACATGGACTCCCATATCAACGAAAAGGCTCTCTGTTTTGAATCGTACTCCGTTCCTCTTGCTTCGGAATCCGAGTCTATCCAGCCTACGACAGACGGGGCGATATCATCCATCAGAGCCAGAGTCTTTCTTGTGCCGATTATCAGAGCCCCGTTGGGATTTTCGGAGAGCAGTTTTTTGGCCGAATCCATTTTTTCTTCATTGTTTTGGAAGAGCAGAACAGGCCCCCGTTTTCCATACGCTATTGATGCGGCTTTTTCCGCAAGAGCCTCAAGTCCGGGGCGAACCCCTTCTAAAAACGGGCCTCCGCAGGAAGGGCATTTTGAGGGGATATCTCTTACGGAGCGGCAGTTGAGGCATGAGAGTCTATTTTTGCGCCCCTCCCATCTCATTACTCCGCCGCACACATCGCAGCGCACGGGAGAACCGCAATCTTCACAGAATATTTCTCCCGCATAGCCTTTTCTGTCCAGCAGCCAGAAAGCCCACTTTCCGCTCTCTCTTGATGAAATTGTCTCTCTTATGAGAGGACGGCTTATCGGCATCGGGTCTTTTACCGCATCGACATCAAAGCTGGATGCATCGTGCATGTCTACAAATATGAGGCGCTCCGACGTTTTTTCTTTTTTCTCTTCCGATTTACAGCGCAGGAAAGGCTTTGACGAGGGGATGCGCCCTCCGAGTATGAGTTCCGCATCCGCAAAGGCGGCTCTCGCCGCAAGCAGAGAGCGGTGGTGAAATATCGGGTGTTTCTGCGTCTTCCATGCGCGGCTGCTCTCATCGTCCATTGCTATCACGGAAAGTCCTTTCAGAGGAACAAATGATGCGGACGGAGAGCCTATTATGTATTTTATGCCGCCCGACGCGGCTTCTTTCCATAGCTCCCACTGCTTTGCGGGAGAGGAGAGAGGCCATAAGATTCCCCCGTCTCTTTCGGACTTTGGAATTTTATTCCAGAAATTTTTTGCGTTCTGTGCTTCTGGAAAGAGTACCATTACACCTTCGTTTTTTGTTGATATCAGTTCGAGGTATGATGACGCACGATTTGAATCCCTCGGCTCGTATATGTACCGCACCGTATGCGCTCTCTCTGTTTTGGAAATATCCCCGCTGGCGACAGGCAATGCCGCACCGTCAAAAAATTTTGACGGCAGGAGCGTCTTGGCCGCCATTCCCGTTCCGAGAAACCAAGTTTTGGCAAACCACTTTATCGTCTCTGCCACGTCATAGGGAAGAGGCTGTCTTGCGTCCAGAACTTCAGATATGTTTTTTAATTTCGCACTGTCTATATCATCGGGAGTGTCCTCCGCAGCAACGATTCCGATACGAAAACCCCTGCCAAGCGGGACTTTTACTCTGACTCCCTCGGGGAGCGGTGTGTCATGCAGGTATAAAAGCTGTGTCCACCACGGCCCCGGGACAGAGACTGAAACTTTGGGCATTACTCGCCTGATTTTTTTCTGAGGACAGTGTCAAGGAGGACGTTGGCGGCTTCGTCTTTTGTGCCTGAAACTTCTGTCGTTTCTGAACCGCGCACCATTATCGCCAGTGTGTTTGTATCGGTTCCAAATCCCGCATCCTTGGCGAGCACGTTATTTGCCGCTATGATGTCGAGGTTTTTGGACTGCATTTTTTTCTGCGCGTTCTCTTTAAGGTTTTGCGTCTCCGCGGCAAAGCCTACGAGAATTTGACCTTCTCTTTTGATTTTGCCGAGTTCGGCGGCTATGTCGTGATTCTGCACAAGGTTCAGCACCATCGGTTCGCCGTCTTTGCGTTTTATCTTTTGATCGGATATATCCGCGGCTTTGAAGTCTCCGACTGCAGCCGCTTTTATTATTATATCGGAGCTCGGAGCGTGGTTAATGCACTCTCTGTACATTTCATCCGCGCTCACAACGTTTATTATTTCTACGCCTACAGGCGGGGTTATGCTGCACGTCCCCGATATAAGAGTGACATCCGCCCCTCTGTACCAGGCCGCTTTCGCTATCGCATATCCCATCCTGCCGCTGCTGGGGTTGCTTATGTAGCGGACAGGGTCGATATATTCGTGAGTAGGTCCTGCCGTCACTGTGACTTTAAGCCCGGAAAGGTCTTTCAGAGGGCAGAGAGCCCTGTATATGTGCTCATGTATGACATTATTGGCGGGAAGCCGTCCCTTGCCCTCATAACCGCAGGCCAGCATTCCTCTGTCCGGCTCTACGACGATATGCCCCATCTCTTTGACACTATTGATATTCCTGACTGTGGCAGGATTGGCAAGCATTTTTCCGTTCATAGCGGGAAAGAAGAGTATGGGCTTGTCATAAGCAAGCATAGCTGCCCCCAAGAGTGTGGAACTGCCGCCCGATGCGCATATCGAGAGCACGTTGGCGGTGCATGGGGCAACAGCAAAGCAGTCGGCCCAATCAGTGAGAGTAATGTGGGGGATTTTCCACCCTTCTTCCGCAGAGAGAAAGTCCCTCTCGCGCCAGACTCTTTTTTTTGTCATTGTAGATATGACAAGAGGGCTGACAAACTCTTCGGCCGATTCCGTCATTATAGTCTCGACCTCACAGCCCGCCTTTACAAGGCCGTGTATGATATCCGGAGCCTTGTATGCGGCTATTCCTCCGCTTACCGCGAAGAGTACTTTTTTATTTAACTTCCAGAGGTTCATTTGTCTCTTTGACTTTTACGGGGTCTACGACTTTGTATGTGATATTGCCGTTTGTGACATCATCGACCGCTTTGGTGATGAATTTCTCCTCATAACCCGTGAGAGCGCCCTTTCTCTCGCTGAGCTGACGCGCACGTGCGGCCACTACAAGCGTGAGTATGTATTTGTTGGGAATGTCTCTTTCTCTGTAAATTTTTTCAAGATCCATGTAGATCATTAAAATTCCTCCCTGTATTTTTGAATAATTTTTATTAAATCTTCTACGGCTTTATCAACCGTATTGTTTACTATTGTATGGTCGTACTTCTCTGCGTAAGACATCTCTTTTTCAGCATTCAATATACGCAGAGATGCCTCTTCTTCCGTTTCGGAGCCTCTCCCGATCAGCCTGCTCTTTAAGGCTTCCATCGACGGGGGCATTACGAATATCGTTACGGCATCGGGGTTTTTCTCTTTTACCTGCAAAGCTCCCTGAACATCTATCTCAAGCACGATATCCGTGCCTTTTTCGAGAGCTTTGTCCACGAGGTCTTTTCTCGTGCCGTAGCAGTGACCGTGAACCTCCGCCCACTCGAGAAAGAGCCCTTCGCTCTTCATTTGCAGAAAAGATTCATCGTCTATAAAAAAGTAGCTCTTGCCCTCTATATCCTCAGCACGCGGCTTTCTCGTCGTGCATGAGACGGAGAATGTTATGTTGTCCAGCCTCTTTAAGACTTTTCTGAGTATGGTTCCTTTGCCTACGCCCGAAGGGCCGGAGAATACAAACAGATGCCCCTTCATTCTTTATCTTCCTTTGCGTCGTCTCCCTCAAAACGTCCCGTTATGGTCTCGGGCTGTATTGCCGATAGTATGACATGTTTGCTGTCGGTTATTATTATAGCGCGGGTCTTTCTTCCCTGAGTGACATCAACGAGAAGTCCCGCCTCGCGTGCTTCCTCTTTCAGCCTCTTTATAGGAGCGGAAGAGGGGCTTATTATAGCTACTATTCTCTCCGCCACCACCATGTTGCCGAAGCCTACATGCACTAATTTATAATTCATAATGTGATTACTCCAGGTTCTGAATCTGCTCTCTTATTCTCTCAAGAGCGGCTTTTGCGTCAACGGCAAGCCAGCGTATATCTGCGTCCGCGACTTTGGAGTCCAATGTGTTTACTTCCCTGTTCATTTCCTGAACTATAAAGTCGAGCTTGCGTCCCGCAGATTCGGAGTCATCCCCCGTAGCTCTGAACTTGATTATGTGGCTTTTAAGCCTTGCAAGCTCTTCCGATACATCCCACTTATCCGTAAGTATGGCTATTTCCTGCAGGAAGCGCCCTTCGTCGAGCCTTTCGCCGAGCCCTTCAAGCGTATCCGATATTCTTGTACGCAAAGCCTCAAACGCAGTGTCTCTTGTCGGCAGCCAGCGTGCTTCTATTTCCGTCGTGAGCCTTTCCAGCTCAGTCAGGTGGGTAAGTATCTCTTCTCTCAAGTGGGAGCCTTCCAAAGCGCGCATATCCTGCCACGATGCGGCGGCTGTATTTATCAGTTTTTCAAACACGGTGTCGAGTTTTTCGGCATCCTCGCTGTCTTCAAACCTCGGCAGGTCGAGAACACCGGGAAGAGAAACTATTTTTTCAAGCTCAAGTTCCCTTGCCTGCCCCATGGAGCGTTGAATCTGGAGCAGTTCATCGCAGTATGATGATAGAATTTCTTTGTTTATGCGTCCCATTTTAAAAGTCGGGGCCCAGAGCACCTCCATGCGAAGCTGAACTTTGCCTCTGCGGAAAAGTTTCCTGAGCTTCTGGTGAAACCAAGGCTCCCAGCTCGAGAATTCTCTCGGCAGACGCACGAATATTTCCTGGTATCGGTGATTAACACTGGAGACTTCAAGGCTTAACGTGCCCCACGGAGCCTGAATCTGTGAACGGCTGAATCCTGTCATGCTGACATACATAAAATCACACCCTATCGAATTCTTTTACAGCTTCTTCTTCGGACATCTCCGCAAGCATTCGCTCCCAATCGCGTCCGAAAGCGTCCGAGCCCCTGTAGAGAGACTCTTCCTCAAATTTATGTTTGATTGTTTCAAGAAGTGTTTCAAAACCTTCGCCGGTAAGAGCCGAAATGCAGACTGTGTCTTCGCCTCTAGCCCGGAGCTCCATAGCCGTAAACTGCGCTGCCTCTCCCGTTTTGTCTATTTTGTTCAGTATTATGATTCTCGGCAAATCATCGGCTTCGAGTGATTTGAGAGTATCAAGCACTATGTCAAAATTCTCGACAGGGTCTTTGTCCGAGGAATCCAAAACAAGCAGAAGCAAATCCGCACCCGCGACTTCCTCCAGAGTGGCGCGAAATGCGGCGACAAGCTCGGGCGGCAGCTTTCTTATAAACCCTACAGTGTCGGAGAGCAGAAACGCTCCTCCGTCGTGATAGGGAATACGGCGCACGACAGTGTCGAGAGTCGAAAAGAGCTGATTCGCCGATACGATTGTCGCATCTTTGGAAAGAGCCTTCAGCAGAGTCGACTTGCCGCTGTTTGTGTATCCTACAAGCGCAGCAAGGGGCACTCCGTCGCGTCTGCGCCTGTCGCGCCTCTCTTTGCGCCTCTTTCTTACGTCCTCAAGACGTTCGGATATGCTCTTTATTCTTCGTTCCAGCTTGCGTCTGTGGCGCTCATATTCTGTCTCTCCCGGGCCTCTCGTTCCGATTCCTCCGCCAGTGCGGGACATCTGATGCCCGAGACCTTTTAGGCTCGGTATTTCGTATCTGTATTGAGCAAGTTCCACTTGAAGTTTAGCTTCGGCAGTGTGAGCCCTGCTCTCGAAAATTTTCATTATAACAAAAGCTCTGTCCCAAACTTCGATTGAGAGAGTTTTTTGTAAATTACTCTTTTGAGTCGGAGAGAGAAAATCGTCCACGACAACAAGGGTCGCATCCGTCTTTGAGGCGAAGTCCTTTATCTCATCCGCCTTGCCCGCACCGATAAAAGCGGCAGGATCGGGGGTGTTTCTGCGCTGAATAACACGTGCCACTGTAGGTATGTGCAAGTTCTCAAGAAGCAGGACAAGCTCATCAAGAGAAACTTCCGTGTCATCAGCTCCAAACCTGTCAATGGCAGCTATAATAGCCTTTTTGGGCTTTATTGTAAGATCTATGGATCTTCTCTGTCTGCTCAACGTGCCGTCTGCGCTCCGTATTGCTCCGCCAGGGAAGATATAGCATCGACAACCTCATCAATTGACATAGAAGTGCTGTCCAGTATAACAGAACCTAAAGCGGGTCTCAGCGGGGATATTTCTCTGTTTATATCATACATGTCACGCTCGTTGACCTGTTTTAGTATGTCATCATAATCGGCCGTCTCGCCTCGTTCAAGCCGCTCTTTGTACCTGCGTTTAGCTCGCTCCTCAGATGATGCAGTGAGAAATATTTTAAGCTCCGCATCGGGGAAGACAACTGTTCCCATATCGCGTCCATCAGCGACAAGCCCGGATGCAGCCTGCTCTCTTTGAAGAGAGAGCAAAGCGTCACGCACAGGCTTAATAGCAGCATAGTAAGAAACAATTGCATCAATATCGGGAGTTCTTATCTCACAAGTGACATCAGTCCCGTTTACAAAGACTGATGTATCAGAAAGCGAGATCTTAAGTCCGCGCATTTCACCTTCGACAGAAGACTCATCTTCATACGAAATTTCCTTGCTATTCATCCACCAGGATATAGCTCTATATATCGCACCTGTGTCAAGGTACGGAAGACCAAGCCTCTTAGCAACAAGCTTGGCAATAGTACTCTTTCCCGCACCTGCAGGTCCGTCTATTGTTAAGACAAGAGGAGCATGAGAAATATTCGAGTCCATTTTTAGCGCCTCCCTGAAATGTACAACTATCTGTCGTTAAGACTAATCAATAGTCTAATCATAGATTATACTATGCATTGAGCATATTTGTACATTTTTTAGTGAAATTTCCAAGACAAGATTTTGCGAAAAAAGTTGATATCCGTACAAACAGCAAAAATCCCGAAACATTGTGTTACGGTTTCGGGATTCCGTTATTATAGAGAGCAAATGTCATTGCTTATACCACACGGCAGGCTATATGTGCATAACGACAATCTTTGCGGCACAGCGACAGTGTTCGCCGCAGACGGAACAGACTCTGCCCTCGGCTTCCGGAGCCGTAGCATAGTATTCGGGGACATCCCCGTAGTCGGTGAAAGATTGAGCATAGTGGACGGAATTATATCCCGGCATGTAACTGTCAGGTCTTATCCATATTTCGACCAGGATGTGACGTATATTTTTGCTCCTGAGAAATTCAAACGCGTATTCTTGGAGCTTTTTAGAAACTTTAAGCCCCCTGTATTCAGGTTCGACCGCAACTATGGTGCCGGTACAGAGCCCTTCTCCGCCGAACCGTTCGTTTATCTCATCAAGAAAATCGGTGCGTCCGGCGCTTAGGTGAGTGCCTCTTACCATGTACATAACTCCGATAATTTTACCCTCCGCAAGCGCGACAAAGCCCGTTGTCTCCGTACCCAGAAGCTCCGTCATATTTTTAACATAATCATAAAATGCGGGATCTGTGTCATTTATCGACTTCTGAGCGATAAGAACCGCTTCGGGAAAATCATCTTTTGTCATTTCACGGCATGATACATCCATAGCTATTACCCCTTATGATTTTTTCTTCATTTCTGTAAACTTTTTCTCGATATTCAGTGTATTTCTGCCGTCACGGTATTCGTAGACGACATTGTCCATAATCTTTTTGACTATGAAAATGCCGAGCCCCCCTATTTCGCGATCTTCCGCAGAGAGTGCAACATCGGGATCGCTGTTTTGCAGAGGGTCGTAGGGATGTCCGTCATCGAAGATACGTACAATAGCAGTGTTGTCTCTGACTCCGCAGCGGACAAGAGCTTCCGAAGCTCCGCTGTATCTGACTATATTGGAGAATATTTCGTCCATCGCGATATTTATCTCCGTTAAGTTATGCATCGGACATCCAAGCTCCGTAAGAGTATCTTCGATGAAGGAGATAACTTTTTCATAGCTCTCCATGGAGACCGGCACAGCAAGCTCTTTTTCGGGAGTGCTCAGCACGTGCAGGGCAAGGAGAGTAACGTCGTCAAACTGGGGCTCTCCATCCGTGAAGGTGCGCAGATCGTTTTTGACTCTCTCTGTCAGATCCGACACCGCTCTGCAGGTGCAGGAATCAAGCACTGCCTTGAGCCGATCTTCGCCGTAAGCGTTTTCGACTCCGTCAATAGCTTCCGTTACTCCATCAGTGTAGAGGAAAATAGTATCGCCGCAATCCACTTTAAGTTCAAATTCTCTGTATTTGACACCTTCCATTCCTCCGAGCACAAGGCCCGAAGTCCCGCTGAGGTATTCAAAAGCTCCGTCCGAGCGTGCCAATAGCGGCAGATTATGTCCTGCGTTGGCGAATCTCAGTCGTCCGCTGCTGATTTCAAGCACACCCAGCCAGACTGTTACAAACATCTCCATCTCGTTTCCTTCGCAGAGCCTCTCGTTCGCTTCGGTAAGAATTGACGCGGGAGAGTGTTCAAACTCGGCAATACTGTTTATGACAGTCTTGCATTTCATCATGAAAAGAGCAGCGGGAATTCCCTTTCCCGATACGTCGGCAACGGTAAATACAAGATGATCCGAGTCGGCGAAGAAGAAGTCGTAGAAGTCGCCTCCAACCTCTTTTGCCGTGTACATCTCCGCATTGATTTCAAAGTCGACTCCGTTGCGCGCCAGTCTCTTTGTCTCCGGCAGAGCGGAGTGCTGAATCGCTTTGGCAACTTGCAGCTCAGCGTCAATGCGCTCTTTTGCTTCGGCTATGGCGCTCTTCAAAGCGTCAACCATTGTGTTTATGCCGCAGGACAGGGAGATAAATTCCTTGTTCGTCATTACCTGAACCATGCTGTCGAGGTCGCCGCCCGTTATAAGAGCAAGTGTCTCATTGATATCGTCAATACCCTTGATGACTACATTCTGCACCAGTTTTGAAATAAGCACAAATATCGCTATGAAGATTAATAACAGGCACATTGTCAAAGTCAGCATACGAGACTGGCGTCCCCCGTATATCTCCGTCTCAGACATATAGCCTATTATATGCAAATCCCCATAAGCCTCTGATATACATAATTGCCGTTCGCCTTGCATTAATGCGTCAAAAAGAGTTTGGGATACGATCTCCTCTTGAGTGATATCTATCTCCGACAGTTCCTTGCCTATATAATATGACGGTTCGCTTGCTATGATTTTACTATCTTTTGCTATCAGGATGCCTCCGCTGCGCCCGATACGAAATTTTACAGCCGCGTTTGAAATATCGGCCATTTCAAGAGCACGAACTAAACGCCGAGGAAGATACCCGATCTGCACAACACCTTTAGTATCCAGACGTGCGACACCGGCATACTGCATCTTAATATCCGAATCAAAACCTATAGAGCGGGGTTCCTGAACAATTTCCTTGGAGGGATCTGTTAATATTTCGATAAATTCGGCGGACTGCTCCGCTGAATTCATATCATACCCTATATATTTCTGTACAGATGAAGAGGTTATTATCCCGTTAGCGTCAATTACATCCAGTTCGTCCACGTTAAGAATACGCAAAAGCTGCTGAAGCCCTTCAAAGTTCGCCTTCTTAGGATTAGATGAAAGAATTTCAGCAAAGCAGTGAGCTTTGCTGATGGCATCGGTACGATTTTGTATTCTTATTGTATTTAAAATGTTCGTATTGCGTACAACTTCAGCCTTCGCGTCATCAATACGAAGCTGAATCATATCTTGGGCGGTACGCTCGGCTTCCTTTGTCTGAATGACAAAAACAATCCCGCATGTCACAACGAAAGCGAACAGAACAAATAGGAAAAGCCACTTCTGAAATATATGTTTCATGGTGGCTGCCGTTTTAGACAATGTGCAGAATGTCGCTGAACCCTGTCATCTCAAATACATTTGATATGACTTCATTTACATTGGCAACTGTGAGCATTCCGCCTGCGGCCTTAAGCTTCTTGTGGGTGCTGAGTATAATCCTTAGCCCAGCCGAGGAAAGATATTCAAGCTTTGCAAAATCAAATGTCATTTCTTTAGTCTCTTTCAGCAAAAGAGCAAGCATCTCCTCCAGCTTCGGAGAAGTCACCGTGTCAAGCCTGCCTTCAAAATAAAGAGTGATGCCGCTGCCCTCTGCCGATGTAGTAATATTCATTGCCATACCTCCCATACATTGATTGTACATATTTTACACCACGAATGTACTTACATGCAAAATTCTTCCGAGTAATCTCCCTTACCCATTATCAATCGGCGAAAATGTGCAATAATATATATTATCGAATCTGTTTATACCATTGTGACTGGGGATGGCTATCATAAAACTAAAATACAGACCTATCATAAAAGAGGATTATACACAGATTGTTGCTTTGACCGACAAATATGTAAACTTTGAACAGGCATACAGAGATTATATGAAATCCGTATGCGATACCATAGGCGAGAACTCAACAGGCATATGTGCTCTTGACGATAAAGGTACAATGGTAGGAGTTATTCTCTGCGAAAG
>CAZNYN010000055.1:0-11522 GCA_964577295.1 uncultured Synergistaceae bacterium
CTGTCTGTCTGTCTGTCTGTCTGTCTGTCTGTCTGTCTGTCTGTCTGTCTGTCTGCATTCCATGTCCGCCCTTTCTCCCTTCACAAAATTGACTGACGCGCATATTTATGCTAGAGCAAGTATATCACTTACAATAAGTATATTCAAGAATATACTGTCAACTTTTTTATATTTTTTCCAAAAACAGTTCAATCTCTTTTTCGTCCGATGCCCATGAGGTGCATATACGGACTACGTCGTTTTCTTCGTCGTGTTTTTCCCAGAATCCGACGGCGAACTCGTCTTTTATTTCTTGGAGTTTTGTTTTCGGTATTACGGGAAATATTTGGTTTGTCGGTGAGTTTACGGCGAATTTATAGCCTTTTTCTTTCATGGCTTTTTTTATTTTTTCTGCGCATTTTATTGCGTGTTTTGCGAGTTCTGTGTATAGTCCGTCTTTGAATAGTTCTTCAAACTGTATTCCGAGCAGCCGTCCTTTTGCCATCATTCCGCCGTGCTGTTTCAGTATGTAGCGGAAGTCTTTTCCGAGTTCGCTGTTGTTTATGACTACTGCTTCTCCGAACATTGCTCCCATTTTTGTGCCGCCTATGTAGAATATGTCTGTAAGTTCGGCTATGTCTTTCAATGTTACGTCTGTTCCTTCCGCTGCTAAGGCGCAGCCGAGGCGCGCGCCGTCGAGGAAGAGGGGAATTTTGTTTTTTGCGCATGTGTCACGAAGTGCTGTGAGTTCGGCTTTTGTGTATATTGTGCCGAGTTCGGTGGGGTGGGATATGTAGACCATGCCGGGCTGGACGATGTGCTCATAGCTTTCGTCGGTGTAGTGCGCGGTGAGCATTTTTTCTACTTGTTCTGCGGTTATTTTGCCGTCGCAGGCTTTTATTGTGAGGACTTTGTGCCCGGTGGCTTCTACAGCTCCGGATTCGTGAACGTTGATGTGTCCCGTGTCTGCGGATATTACTCCCTGATGCGGGCGCAGGAGGGCGGATATTACCGTGAAGTTTGCCTGTGTTCCTCCCACCAGGAAGTGTATGTCGCTTTTGCGGCCTATTGCCTGCTGTATGAGGTGTCTTGCGTTTTCGCAGTGTGGGTCGAGGCCGTAGCCGCATGTCTGTTCTCTGTTGGTGCGCACCATTGCTTCTATTATTTTTTCGTGCGCTCCTTCGCTGTAGTCGTTTATGAAGCTGTACATTTTTGTGTCCCTCCCGTGTTTAGTTGGCTGGTGTTATTATACGCTGTATTGTGGGTATAAAAGAAGCGCCGTTTCAGGATTATGTCCTAAAACGGCGCTTCTTTGTTTTTTAGTGTCCGGCTCTACCAGGGCACACCAAGTATGAAGTGCGGCAGGAAGAGAACAACTTTGGGGATGTAGGCTGTGACGAGAAGTACAGGTATCCAGCACAGGCACATGAATGTGAGCGCCGGTTTCATTATTTCGTTGATCGAGGCGCCTCCGACACGTCCGCTTAGGTATAGGACAGGTGCGGCGGGCGGCGTGATGCATCCCAGAGCTGTGTTGACTCCGACTATGGCCGCGTAGTGAACGGGGTTGAAGCCGAGTTCTGTGATTATGGGCATGAGTATCGGTGTCGTGAGAACAACGACGCTGATGTCGTCCATGAGCATTCCCATGAGGACAAGGAATATGTTTATCATAAACAGGATGACCCATTTGTTTGTGCTTATGGAGTAGAAGAGATAGAGCACTTTTCCCGGGAGATCTTCGAGTATGTAGAGCCTTGAGAGCATGGAGACGGAGTAGAGCATTACCATGATAACGCCTGTTGTGATGGCGCTTTCTACGACGATGCTGTAGAGGTTTTTCCATGTGAGGCCTTTATATACCCAAAGTCCGATGGGGATGCAGTAGAGAACTGCGAGTGCGGAGGCTTCTGTTGTTGTCATGACGCCGCCGTATATGCCGCCCAAGACCATGACCGGCATGAAGAGTGCCGGTATAGCAAGGCGTCCGCGCTTCATGAACATCTCGTAGCGCTCTTTGCCGGTGCGTTTCTGCGATACGAGAACATCGGGGTTGTCTTTGAGCATCCACATGTTGATGACGGAGAGGAGTATTGTTGTGATGATTCCCGGGCCTATTGTGGAGAGGAAGCAGGCCAGGACGGATATTCCGCTTATCCACGCAAAGATGATGAGTGTGGCGTTAGGCGGGATGAGGAGTCCCAGGAGGGATGCGTTTGCCATAAGGGCGCATGCGTGTCCCATTGGGTAGCCGCCTTTTTTGAAACGGGGGAACATTATTGCTCCGATGCAGGAGAGTGTGGCGCATGCAGCTCCGCATATTGAGCCGAATACGGCGCAGGAGACTGTTCCGACTATTCCGAGTCCGCCTCTGATGTGTCCGACAAAGACGTCGACCATGTCAATGAGTTTTTCTGCTATGCGGCCTCTTTCCATGATTCCGCCTGCCAGTATGAACATTGCTATGGCTATCAGGGAGACTGAGTTCATCTGGGTGAAGCCGTAAGGGAGGAGCTGTGTAGCCTGATATCCTACCTGGTTGACTCCGCCGAAGAATATGAGCCACGCGCATGATGCCATGAAGCTGACAGGTACGGGAACTCCTATTACGAGTGTCGCTATGAGTATTACAAGGGCTACATAAATCATGAGTTTTTACCTCCCGAGAAGAGGGCTTTGCCTGCGCGTACCATGTCCCAGAAGAAGTAGTATGACATAGAAACAAGGCCGATGAGGATAGGCAGATAGGCAGTCCAAAGCGGGATGCGCCATGCGACTGTCTTTGGCAGGGCAAGACCGTTTCCGAGCGGCCCCAAGAAGCCGAAAATAAAGTAGTCCCAGCCGTATTTTGTAAAAAGCAGTGTTACTGCGAGAGTGATTACTGTTTTTGTGAATATCATAATGCGTTTGATTGTGCCTTCCTTGACGTAGGACTGTACAAGGTCAGCCGATACATGGGAGCCTGCGAATGCGCCGTATGCCGCACCCATAAAGTAAAGCCAAAAAGCAAAAATTTTGATCCATTCCTCATAGCCGTAGAGGTCCATTTCCAATATGTAACGCATAATTGTTGCGGCGCTTATAATAACGGTAAGAATCATTGCCATAGAGAAACATATTATGGAGTAGAAATTGACTGTTATTTTATCAAAGAGGCATTTCGGTTTTCTGACGGTTGATTCAGGTTCACAGTAGACGTCAGCTTCTGCTGTGTATTCCCCGTTTTGAAGTTCAGACATTTGGGAATCTCCTTTCATGGAGAGAATCCAAAATGGGGAGGGTATAAAACCCTCCCCGAATTCTCAGTTTGGTGTTGATAGCAAAGCGGTGTTAACGAAGCTTATTTTGCGAGGTTCTTTTTGAACTCTGCCATAAGTTCGGGTGTCATGCCGCGCTTGCCGAGTTCGTCCCATGTTGTTACGCATGCCGCTTTGATGGGCTTAAGTTCGGCTTCGCTGTACTTGTAGACTTTGATGCCCTTCTTCTTCATGAGGTCCATGTACTTGTTGTCTTCCTTCTGAGCTGTGTTGATGGAGTTGATTGTGAATTTCTTTGCTACTTCCATGAAGACCTTCTGGTCTGCCGGTGAGAGCTTCTTCCATGACTTTTCGCTGATCATGAAGGGGAGGTACTCCATTGAGTAGTTTGTTGCGTACCAGTATTTGATGACGTCGCCGAGCATTGTGTATGCCGCGGGTGTGGCCATTCCGTCAACTGCGTCGCAGACGCCTGTCTGCATTGACTGGTAAACGTCTGACCAGGGAATGGTGATTGTGCGGTAGCCCATTGCTTTTGCTGCGAGTGAGTAGACGTCCATGTTGGGAACGCGTGTAAGAACACCCTTGTCAACTTTCGGGTTGAGGGGCTGTTTGACTTCTTTTGTGGATCCGATACCGATCATACCTTCGATGTATGCGCCGAGGACGCGGACGCCGAGGGGTTTGCCGAGTTCGTTAAGTTTGTTGGGGAGCCATGCACCGGGTGCGAAAACTTTCTTCGCTGAGTCATAGCCGCTGACGTATCCGTTGATGTAGACGAGTTCAAAGCGGGGGTCAAATTCGCTGGCGAAGGATGTTACGGACATGTCGATTGTTCCGCGGAGCATCTCTTCCATTACGAGTGAGTAGTTGCCGAGCTGGCTGGCGGGGTATACTTTTACTTCCACACGGCCGTTTGTCTTTGCTTTGATTTCTTTTGCAACATCATTCATCATCTTTGTGCAAAGATGTTCGGGGGGCTGCTGTCCTGCAAAGCGGAACACGATAGGAGCTGCGAATGCCGGTGACGAGATAGCTGCGAAAAGGAAAACGGATGCGAGTAGTGCAAGTAGCTTTTTCATTCTGAAACTTTCTCCCTTCAAACCTCTTATATATTTTTGTTGCTATTTTTGCCGAACGCAGATATATCTGCGTAAGAACCAAACCAGTGTAGTACTGATATATCATCAAGGGAGGACTGCCCCGTTTTGAATATTTTGGGTAATATTAAGGATTTATACGTATTTATTTCTCCCTTTACGTAAGTAATTTACCCCAACTCGGCGTTTTCGTCAACAAGGTTTTTGAAAATTTCACCCAATCTGATGTTTCAGTCAGTTATTTTTTCGGCAAAAAGAGGTTTAAAGAGTATGACAAAGCAGTTATATTTCCGCATTGTACTTTAAAAGAATCGATTTTCATGGTGCGTTGGCATTGTTATATTCAGTGCTTTTGCCGTTTTAATTTTAAATTTACAGTATATACTAATTTGTGGAACAATTCACGAACTAGAGGGGAAAAATTTTTTTGTGTAGTATCTATCTAATATATCAGAATAGTAAGGGAGAGAAGCCGAAGCCTCTCTCCCCTTTTTTAAAGTATTTTACTTGCCGAGGTGCTTTTTAAATTCACTCATGAGTTCCGGGGTCATGCCGCGCTTGCCGAGTTCTTCCCATGTTGTGATGCATGCTGCTTTGATGGGCTTAAGTTCAGCTTCGCTGTACTTGTAGACTTTGATGCCCTTTTTCTTCATGAGTTCCATGTATTTGTTGTCTTCCTTCTGAGCGTTGTCTATCGAGAGCAGTGTGTACTTCTTTGCTACATCCTGGAAAACTTTCTGGTCGTCGGCGGAGAGTTTCTTCCATGACTTTTCGCTGACCATGATTGCGAGGTATTCCATTGAGTAGTTGGTGTGGTACCAGTACTTTATAACGTCGCCGAGCATTGTGTAGGCTGCTGCCACGGGATATCCGTCAACTGCGTCGCAGACGCCTGTCTGCATTGACTGGTAAACATCTGAGTAGGGGATTGTGATGGGGCGGTAGCCCATTGCTTTTGCTCCGAGTGAGTAGACGTCCATGTTGGGAACGCGTGTGAGAACGCCTTTGTCAACCTTCGGGTTGAGGGGGTCTTTAACCGGCTTGGCAGATCCGATACCGATCATACCTTCTATATATGAGCCTATCAGTCTTACTCCGAGTGCGCTTGAAAGTTCGTTGAGTTTATTGGGAAGCCATGCGCCGGGGACGAAGACCTTTTTTGCATCATCATAGCCGCTGACGTATCCGTTGATGTAGACGAGCTCAAGGCGGGGGTCAAATTCACTGGCTATTGACATCATAGACATGTCGACTGTGCCGCGAATCATTTCTTCCATAACGAGTGAGTAGTTTCCGAGCTGGCTGGCGGGATATACCTTTACTTCAACGCGTCCGGATGTTTTTTCCGCTATTTCTTTCGCCATGGCGTTCATTGTCTTTGTCGCTGCGTGGTCGGGAGGAGACTGCCCTGCAAAACGGAAAACAATCGGTGCGGCCGTTGCCGGTGTGACCAAAGCTGCGATAATAAAAACGAAAAGTGCCAATGCTGCGAATTTCTTCATGGGAATCTCTCCTTTAAATCGAAATAGTTGCTGTTGAAACCATAGGCCGAATTATTCTTTGCGCAGAATACGGCGAAGCTGTGTGTCCCCTACTTCCCCCCCCTTATGCAACATAGTATAATAAACTGAATTTGAAAAAAAACCGACTAAGGAAATCTGAGCTATAAATTACATCAAATAGAGCGATAAGTCAATATAGTTTTAGAGATAAGTGAATCAAAGTCGATTATTGCAAAATATAAATGAAAATATAGATAAGATTTGTTTAAGTTTTTAGAGAATTTTATAATATAGAACAATTTACAGAACGGGAAAAATACTCCGCTCTGTGTATCAAAGTTGCAATAAGGGCTATGTCAGGCTATAAGAAGAAGATTCCTATCATGCCGAAGAGGAATAGGAGAAGAGGCGGGTTTTCTCTGAAAATTTTTATTTTTTGGATGCAGAGTATTCCTGCCGCGAGCATTGCTGAAGCGAGGAGTCCGTTTTTCCATGTCACTGTGAGCGGCGATATGAGGGAGAGGGAGAGAAGCCCTGCTACCACGGGGCGCAGAAGCATTTTGAATTTTTTGCTGTTCTCGGCGCTTGCTCTTTTGAGAAGCACAAGCACGGCGGCCAGAGCGCATATAGGCGCGGCTGTGAGGAATACTGTGGCGGTGAGAGAGCCTAAGAATCCCGCCTGCTGGTATCCGACAAATGTGGCTGCGTTTATGGCTATAGGGCCCGGTGTGACCTGCGAGAGGGCAAGCACCTGAGCAAAGGCTTCGGGTGTGAGCCACCCCGTCTTTGTGACGATTTGGTATTCGATCAGGGGCAGAGAGGAGAGCCCGCCTCCGAAGGCGCATATACCGACCTGTGCGAAAGCGGCGGCGAGTTCGAGAAGTGTGTTCATCGTGACGCCAGCTTTTCGCGCGCGAACTGGAGCGCTATGACAAGGGCCATTGCTGTAAAGGGGTGTATTTTGAATATCCCTATGAGCGAGACTACTGCGGCTATGGGGATTATGTTCCAGGCGCTTGACTTGAGGGTTGCTTTTACGTTGTCAAATATTACTGTGGTGATGATGGCTCCGGTGCCTGCGAGAACCCCGCGGAAGAAGCCCCTGACTTGGGGGATGTCGGAGTATTTGAGGACGAAGGGGGAGAGTATGAGGACTATGAGAAACGGTGGCAGCACTGCGCCCGCGACTGCGGTCATACTGCCTTTGAGCCCTTTGTAGTGCCTGCCCATGAGCCATGCTATGGATACGGCAATAGGACCGGGCATCGACGCCGCCAGGCTTACCATGTCGGCGAATTCCTCCGCGTCTATGTCCTTGCGCCGCTCCTGTTCGAGCTGCACCATGCCCAATATGACTATGCCTCCGCCGAATGTTACGGCGCTGATTCTGAAGAAGAATATAAATAATTGCCAAAGCGTCATTATGAAAATCTCCAAACCGAAAAAATCTTCTTACAGTTTAATGGAATTGCGCAAAAAATAAAAGTCAAAAAAGAGTTTATTTTGCGCAAAATAGGTATAATATATCTTTGTTGATATAGAAAATCGGAGGTGTGTTTTATGAAGAGGATTATCCTTCCGCTTATTTTGCTTGCGGCACTTATTTTTATCCCGTCGGGGGCGAGCGCCGGAGAGCATGAGAAGCAGATTGCGAAGGAGATAGGAAATCAACTTATAACTCTGTTTAAGCCCGATGCGGTGAAGGTTGTGATAAGCAACGGAGGCAGTTTTGCATGGGCGGAGACAAAGGGCGCTGTCATAGAGGGAATACGCATCGACACGATGAAACTGCGCGCTATGCTGAAGGAAGTTCCCAAGAGTGTAGACTCGAATGATAAGTATATGCTGGCGAATCTGATTATGATGTCCGAGGGCGAGGCTGTGCTGCTCGAAAAGGATGTCAACGACTATTTTTTAAAGGGCGTGGATACGAAGGGCTTTACGAATCTGAAGTTTGACTTCACCCCGTCGGGCTTTGTCGCAAACGGGCTTTTTACGGCGAAGTTTATCGTGACAATCAGGATTCGGCTGATGGCGAAGGGTGTTCTGGGCATGAGGCCGGACGGCGTCTACCTTGAAAAGACAAATATTTATGTTGAAAACGTGAAGCAGCCCGACAGCCTCACAAATATGATTTTAGATAGGATTAACCCGCTTCTCCCCTTTACGAAGATTCCCTTCCCCGTAAAGTTTAAGTCTATAACAATGGACGACAACGCCGCGGTAATGACCAGCAATCCCAAGCTTTTCACAGACGGAGAGAGCTGGAGCTGGAAGAAGTAATTTCACAAAAGCAAAAAAATACGCGGGATGCCGTTGTGGCGTCCCGCGCTGCGTTAGATAAAATCCCGGTTTTACTGCTTTGATTAGTAGCCTGTCTTTGAAGAGTGGTTTTCGAGCATTGCCATATTTTTGTTCACTTTTTTGAGATAGGCTGTGGAGATTCCGCCGTAGTAGCGGTTCAAGGCCTTTTGTATTGTCCCGTATGCGCCTATGTAGCGTGAAAGTATCATAATGCCGGCTTCCGTGCCGCGCTCCGGGTCAAACATGTGGTCTCTTTTTGTGGCTATTCCTTTCGCACTGAGCATTCCGTGGTGAATTTTCCACATTACCTGCATTGTGCCTACAGCACCGCCTCTGCTGACGGCGCTCGGGTTAAAGCGGCTCTCCGCCTTTGCCACGCTTACTGCCAGTTCGACGGGAACTTTGTACTTCTGGCAGTAGAATACTATGGCGCTGGCCTCTCTCCACGCTATCTTGGGAGAAATATTCTTGTTGACCTTGCGGATAAATGTCGCCACATTTGCCACTGCGGCCTGTTTTGCCGGCGGCATTGCTCCCAATGACTTGAGAGTGGATTTCGGGTGCTGTTCCGCCCAAAGGTCGATATGACTTGAAGATAGCCCCATCTTTTTGAGGGCTTTGTGAACGGAATTGTCCAGCATGGAAGTAACGGCAGGTTCCGCTTTTGTCTTTGCCGCTCCCTCTGGGCTGATAACCATAGAGTGGGTTTTCACATCAGACGCGCTGCTGCCGGCGTCGGGCTCCGTCGTTGTAACTATCGTGCCTTCGGGAGTGGGGTTATTGCTGTTAGGCTTTGGCACATCTGCACTGCTTACGTTTGGGGCGCAGAAAATCGAAATCGTAAGTATGAGGAGTGTTATGGCCTGCGGAATAAAAATCCTCCGCATTTTCCAGATTTTTCTCATGTTTACCTCCTTGCGGTACGGGAAAAGGATCGGAAGGAGAGATGAATAAAATAATATTTTTAGACTTCCGAACCGCTATTCTTAACGCATTAAATATGATAACCGAGAGGCGCAAGAAGTCAAGAGAATTTTCTGAAAAACAAGCGTTTACAAGGTAAAAACTCAATAATACGTAGTTGCCAATAAATATATTTAAATTAAAATATCAATTAACATTAAATAATATTGGCAAAATGCGGTGTAAAATTACTTGTCGCTGCCGCATGCGAGCAAAATAATGCCGCAAAAGAGGACAGAAACCCCCGCTATTCCCGTTACGGAAAGCCTCTCTCCCAAGATAAGAGACGAGAGAATCCACGCCGTCATAGGCTCTGAGAGGGAGAGTGTGTACGCCTTGCCCATAGTGATTCGCTTCAGCCCCGCGGCGAAAAAGCAGAAGGGAAATACGGAGGACACGAGAGCCAGAATCATAACCACGGACAGCCCGGACGGGGTCGCAATCCACGAAATATCCCCGAATATCAGCCACGGAAGCCCCATGACTGCGCTCATAGCAGTGACCACGGTTATAGTTTCAAACGGGCTGCGCCCTGTGACCAGGCGAAGTCCGTAGCCTTCGAGAGCGTAGGAAAAGCCCGCGGCAAACGCCAGAAATATGCCGAGAGCGCTCACTTTTACAGTATCCGCACCGCCTGCCAGAGCGAGGGCGGAACATCCCGCCACAGCCATCGCCGTGGCAATGTACCAGCGGGGTTTGAGATGCTCCTTAAATGCGATTCTGCCCAATATTCCCGCCATAGCCGGAGACGAGCCTATCGCTATCATCGTGCCTATCGCAACGCCCGTAAGTTTCACCGCCGAAAAAAAAGTAAGCTGGTATGCGATAAGCCCGAGTGCCGCAAAAAAGAGCCCCTTAAAGTTCCAGCTTCCTCCGAAAAAGGAGGGACCGTTCTTCAGAAGAGCGCAGATAACCATAATAATACCCGCCGCCGCAACGCGAGCAGCACCGACAGTTAAGGGCGAAGCACCTGCGGGGGCAAAGGCCTGGACCGTGCCCGTCAGTCCCCAGCACATACCGGCAGCAACAACGAGCAGCGAGCCTTTCAGTTCCTCCCTGTCCATCATTTCGGGCCTAACTTTCCGCACAAATCCTCATGCGTGAGCTTCACTACGATTTTTTTAATGTGAGAGACGGCTTTCCCGCTCACTCCGGGCTTGTGTCCGTCCCACGGAGCCAGCAGCAGAGCCATTCCTTCTTTGAGAGTGACATAGTCTCCTTCTCCCGAGTAAAAAGCTATATCGTTCTGCCCGTCATAAGGCACGGACTCAGTGAGAGATGCAAGAGGCGCGCACCCGACAAGCTCCTCGCCGTCAAGCACAAGCTGCAAATCCCAATAAACCCTGTGCGCTTCGAAAGGAACACACTCTGCGGGCTTTGTCTCATACTCGCCGAAGCGCAGATCGAGCGGCGAAAAATCCATAGATTTCAGCTCTTCAAAAGAAAATCTGCCCATGGCATTCAAAAGGGGCGCAAGGACAGAGACGCCGGGAGCGACAGACGGTACATTCTTCAAAAAATTTTCGACAGAATCATAAATCACAAAAAAACCTCCGAAGTTAATACAAAATTTAAACCGTTCATAGATATAATATAGCAAAAACACCATTTTGACACAGTGCCGTAATCAGAATTTTATAATTTCTGAAAGAATCAAAAACAACAACATTTTTGCCTGCGAAGTGCGTGCAATCATGTGAAAAGCTGCGGTTATCGTGTAAAATATATACATAATCTAAATGTAAAATCTTACCAAAACAGCGAGGAGGCTGGTGCTATGAAGAAAGATTGCGTATTCCTAATAGGAGCGGGAAACCACGCCAAAATCATACTGTCGGCACTTGGGGAGTGCGGCATGTGCTGCAGCGGCATATATGACGACAACAAAGAACTTTGGGGAAGCACGGTATGGGGTATTCCGGTGCTCGGAGCAATATCGGAAATGCCCGACGAAGCCGAAACAATGGCAGTTATCGCGATAGGTTCAAACGAAGCGAGAAAAAAAATAGCGTCGCGCTTTGAAAAAGTGTGCTGGCCCATAGTGGTGCATCCTCAGACATCAATCCACAGCTCCGTCCGAATCGGAGAGGGCACAGTGATAATGCCGGGCGCCATAGTCCTCGCAGACACGGTTATAGGCAAACACTGCATAATAAACACATCCGCCGCCGTAAACCAGGACAGTGATATCGGCGACTTCTGCCACATAGGAATGAGATGCGCGGTTGCCGACGGAGTGAAAATCGGCGAAGGCTCGTTTGTAGGCATGGGAGCCGTTATTATTCCGCACATTAGAATAGAAGAAAATGTCATGGTCGGAGCGGGCGGAGTAGTAATCAGAAATCTGGACAAAGACGGCCGCTACGTAGGCAACCCCGTATCAAGAATACTGCTGCCTGTATTAAAAGAAGAAAGCA
>CAZNYN010000056.1:0-11470 GCA_964577295.1 uncultured Synergistaceae bacterium
GCCGCGTAGAGCATGGAATTCTGGTACTCTATCATCTCTTTTTGTGAGGTCTGCTCGGATACGTCTATCATGCAGCCCAGAAGGAAAGTTCCTTCCTCGTCCTCCGTAAATATTCCCCAGACAAGAGCATTCCTCACATCGCCAAGTCTCGTAACAATTTTTATATCAAATTTACAGTTACGAGATTCCGAAGCCATTCCGTCACGCAGAATTTTTGACAGGTACTCTCTTGAATCGGGATGAATACAGTGGAGTCCCTTAAGTTCTACAGCCTTGCCCATGTCGGCTCTGTCTTTATATCCCAGCATGTTGTAGTAATAGTCGTTGGCGTAGACTACGGTAAAACCGTCGTCCATCATTATTTTAAAGACACCTACGATCTTTGCCACAGCAAGGCTTGATGCCACTTCATTGAGGTTGATTACACTCTCTCCCGTAACTCCGGCATAGAGCATGTTTATCTGTTCGGAGAAGCCTACGGCTCGGTAGGGGTGTCCGTCCTCATCAAGGATGTTTGTGTACCTTATGTGCTCGTAGTGGTAGTCCGTCTGCCCTTCGCACTTTACTCTGAATATTCCCGATACGCTTTTCTCACCCTTATAGAGACGGTCATACATCTCTATAAAATTAGCGGCATCTTGAGGGTGCACATAACCGGAGTCTATAAAGCTCTGAGGTACATCAGCAACAACTATCGGGTATCCGTGAATGTCCTGTGAATGCTCTGTCTGAACAATCTCTGATTTGTCATGGAAGAAATCCCAGAAGCTTATAGTTGTGTTCTCAAGAGCCAGAGCCATGCGCTCCTGTTCCGTAACAAGGACGGCTTCCTGTCTCTTATAGTCTGTTACATCAGTGATAATCGCAATTATAACGGGCTTTTCACTGTCGGCATAAGGAATGCGGACAGCTCTTATGTTGCGCCAGCCCTCTTCGCCATTCACACAAACGCGCAGAGTGCGGTCAAAGACATTGCCTCCTGTAACTGCGGAGAAGAGGTCAAGCCATATCTCATCGCGGTCATCTTCCGCTATCATATCTTTAATGCGTGTAGAAGAAAGCTGCTTTTCATCGGAACTTCCGAACATCTTAGCCATGTTGTCGCTGATATATATGGGGTTGAGTGTGTATTCGTCGGTATCGGTCTCAAACAGACAGACACCTGCCATCATATACTTTGTAATTGCCATAAGCTGAAGATATGACTGATTTTTAAGGACATCCTCTTTTGACATTGCACATATTGCACTTTCAAAAGCACCGTTATCATCTCTTGTCTTTATAAGATAGAGGCGTACCCACTCATAGCCGCCTGTGTCAAGCTTCATTCTGAGCGATATCTGAGCTTCTTCGCTGTCATCATGTATACGAGGCAGGAACTGCTCGGCAAAGACCTTTCTGTCCGCCGTATGAATCGGTTCAAGTGACGGGTTATCACCGAATATAGAGAGAGCGTCCTCACGGGAGAAAGAATATCTGCCGAAAGAAGCCTGGGAGAGGAACTCTTCCGTCTTATAGTTATATTCAAAAGAGACCATATTCATTCTGTCCAGTATAATACGGCATCTCGCATCGTCACTCTGTCTGGAAAGCAGAGCCGCATTGTTCGCAAGCATCTCTTCTATACGCTTTCTGCGCTCCTCGTCATGCTCATCGGCACTTCCCAGCTTATCTATCGGAGTACGGGGCGGCACTGCGTCAAAGGAATCTATCTCCTTTGAATAAAACTCGTAGCGGCTTCTCCCGTTTTCTTTAGCTTTGTAAACAGCTACATCGGCACATCTGTAAAGTTCGCTGAAGCTGAGTCCGTCACGCGGATATACCGCTATTCCGAGACTGCCGGAAATATGGACCCCTTCGGCTATCTCTATATGCATAAGTCTGCACAGAAAATCGGCTCGTTTTTCTATTGCGTCAATATAAGGGATATTCTTAAGACATATCATAAATTCATCCCCGCCGATGCGTCCTACAAGGTCGCCTGCGCGCAGGACAGACTTAAGAGCGCTTGATATTTCGATAAGAACTCTGTCTCCCGCTATATGTCCGTATGAATCGTTGATATTCTTAAATTTATCAAGGTCTATCATAAACACAGCATGCTGAGACGAGGGGTTCTCCTCAATAATAGAGTCAACTCCCTCCGAAAAAGCCTTGCGATTCAGAACCGATGTCAGAGAATCCAATTGAGAACGCTCCTCCATCTCCTGCAAAGCCAGCCTCTCCTCATGGATATCCTCATATATCAGAAAGGCCTTTACATCCTTTGTCGCAGGGTACTCCGCCATACGAACATTGAGGCGCGCCCAGCGGAAAGAACCGTTATCATCCGTCAAAATTCTGAAGCACAAATTCTGCTCCGTATCTCCCTCTTTAAAAGCGGCAAGCAGCCTCTCCCTATTCATAAAAGTTCTATAAGCATCGGAGTCATCACTGTGGACATTGTCCCGCGCCCACAGTGATCCCCTCTCGTTAAAAGAAAGAGACGGGTCATCATTGCGCAGCACAGAGATATAGCCACCGAAATTTTCGGGAATATCAAGGCTGAGATTATGCTCAAAGAACATACTTCTCTCGGCCGGCAACTTTGCGATACTCTGCTTCCAAAGCTCATAAGCGACCTCTTTCTCCATCTGCTCCGTTATATCGGAGAAAGAAATAATGGCCTGAGAATACTTATTGTCCAGCCCCTTGACCGCGGTAAAATCCCCTCTGTAGAACATCGGCGGCATATCGGGGGTGGGCTTCATCCTCACTGTCACACTGCCGCATGGCTCACCCTTATCGATAGAATCAAAGAACGACCTTAAATCCGAAAAACTGTCGGGCTCCACCAATCCCGCCTCTGCAAGCGAATCGGGAATATTATCTATGACTGTTTTATCCCCCATAAATGGCTCGGATGTAACATCGTAATAAAGAGTTCTGTTTGCTATGTCATACCTGATAATGTGCTTTGGGCTCTGCTCAGCCGCGATCCTGTACTTCTCCTCGCTTATCCGCAGCTTCGTCTGCTCTCTCTCCAGAACATTCGTATTGCGCCGCTCTCTCCAGAGCACAAGGACTATGACAAGAATCGTTCCCAGAGCAATCACCACAAAAAGCATATATGCCGTTGCGGAATCCTCTTTCACGATACCTTCTACAACCTCACCCGGGATGCCGTTGACCACAAGCCAGTCATTTATGCCAAGAGGCTCGTATGTTACATAACGGCTGTGACCCTTCATCGCAAAGGTGAAAGAACCGCTGCGAAGCGCCTTAAAATCGGCGGCAACGTCATCTGAATTTCTATTCGCAGAAGCCTCGTCGTTCCAGTAGCCGTTAAAAACATTATTCATTCCATCCAGAGGACGGCCGGCTGCAAACATATATGTCGGAGAATCGCTTCCGAGCACAATATTTCCCTTCGAGTCACATATAAAGGAAGCATGCTGTCCGGAAAAAGACTTCGACTCCAAAAGCTTCTTCAGCGTCTTCTCGCCGTAAGAGCCCGTAACCACGCCCACGACCTCACCGCCCCTGAACACGGGAACAGCGGCGATAAAACGGACGGGATGCTGCTTGGTCGCAGGTTGCATCTCAATAAATCTATTGCCAGCCATTGCCTTTTTAAAATAATCGGACTGCGAAGCGTCTATCTCCGTTCCATACTCCAGATAACCCTTTCCGTTTCTGTCTATATAGGCAGAGTGCATAAAAACAGAGGACAAAACCAGATTGCGCATAAAAGCAGTCATGTCACTCTTTACTGCGGTTCCGTCCTTATAATTGATAGACTTCGCAAAAGTTTCCAAAACCGCAAACTGAGCATTTATCTTCGCATTGAGGACAACACTCTGCTCCGCACCGGAATCGGCAAGCCGCCGGTACGTCTGCTCGGACACCCTCTTCACCGCATCCGTTCGGTAATAGTACGCCGAAAGAAGGAACATCGCCCCCATAAATAAAATTGCAGCTATAAATACATTTCGACTGTCACGCTTCATAAAATTCCCCCAATGCCTTCCAATACCCCAATAGCGTGCGAAAAAGAAAAAACTCCGCGTAAAACCTCTATATAACAGTGGTCAAAGGCCCCTGACAAAAACAATTTCATATTTATTATAAATTTTAGTAAATAGTAACAGACCCAAATACCTTGCGCAACTTATTTTTACTGAGACTGCGGATAGTAGAGCACCGGACAAGAACAGCTCAAAGAGAGGGTAGGAGCGAAATCTAAGGTTGGATTATGAGCCGCCCTCTAAAAACGAAAGGCACCGCACCTCCGCATAGGAAATGTAGCACCTTGCTTTTTCAGAAAGATTGACTATCACATGGTTAGCAGAGAAAAAGTGCCAAAGTCGTGAGCCGCGTTCTTATGACATCTGATTGTTTTATTTTTTCTTCAGGTCTACAACTACCGGAGCAACAGCGGCGCTCCAATTACCGCTTGTTTTCACCATGTTCATAAAAGAGCTGATATTGCCGCCGCCTTCGCGATATCTTCCTATATCATAAAGCTCGGTTTTTGTTGACGCTTTATAAACATACCAATTGCCTGATTCGCCGTCGTAGACCATCTTTGCATAGCGATTGGAAATTCCGGCATTGTTATTCCAAGTTTCCGATGCGTAAACCAAAGCGGTGTTCCCTTTATTAGTCCGGCTGTATGTATTTGTTGCCAGATTTAAGACATAGGAATTACCGTTGTATGTGATAACGGTATTGCTGCCGTATTTCTGCTCCCACGCTGTTCTTAGATAATTTGAATCATAGCCTTGCGCGGGAATCATAGCATTGGCCAAACTCAGAACTGCGCTTGGAGAGGCAGAGGCATTATGCTTGCTGCAAATGATTCGCACCGCTCCTCCCGAAACATCCAAAGTATAAGTTCCGCCCGAGGGGCATTTGCAGTCGGCAATAAGTTTTTGTATTTCACTGTTTGTAAGCAAAGAGGCACTCTTCGACCTGTCAGCTGCCGTTTCGGTAAATATTGACTGCTTTAACACAGAGACATTATTAATACAGACTGTTTTTTCTGCTCTGTCGACGTATCTTGAGTAACTCGGAAGCAGCATAGCAGCCAAAATACCAATGATAGCTATTACAACAATAGTCTCGACCAAGGTAAACCCTTTATCAGCCAAATTCGTTTTCATCACGTCCGCCTTCCCAGAAGGATACGATTCTTGAAATAAAGGCCTCTTCCAAAACTGCGCAAAACACTTAAACAAAAACTTTACTCCCCTTTAGAAAGAAATAAATTTAATTTTTCCCGTATTATATTGTTATATACTTACCATTCTAAAAGATTTAATCCTAATAAAAATCAGCAAATTAACTGTACAACAAAAACGAGCGACACATTCCATCTGGCCTCGCAATAACTTCTGCAAATTTTACAGTTTTAGAAACACCATCCACCCCTTATTGCCACCTGATTATTTAACGTCCCGTCCTGTTGTGCCGTACATAATGTATGAGTTTCCTGCCGTGCTTTCTGTATCTTTGAATCGGGCATTTGTGTTTTGGGTGCGCGAGGCAAAAAAAAAGCCCCCTAGGAAAACCTTGGGGGCGTTTTTGGGCTTTATTGCTTTTTTCTTTTCTTACTTCTTGAGCTGTCTTACTACGTCTATTACTGTTCCGTCTCTCCATTCGACTACTCCGATGATGCGGTCTGTTGTTGCTACGGGGTCTGTCGGGCCTGCCATTTTGTGGGCTCTGGCGGAGAGTTCTTCCATGGATATGACGGGAAGTCCCTTTACTTCTGAGACTGCGTCTAAGAGGTCTTTGCGGCGCGGGTTGATTGTGATTCCGTATTCTGTAACTATTGCGTCTACTACTTCGCCCGGTGTGGTTACGTTGTAGACTTTGTCGGTGACGCAGGGGATGCGGCCGCGGAGAAGGGGCTGGGCTATGATTGTGAGTTTAGCTCCTGCCGCTGTGTCCTGGTGTCCGCCCGTTCCGTGGAGCAGTGCTCCGTCCGCTTCGGTGTTGACGTTGGCATTGAAGTCTGTGTCAACTTCGGTCGCGCCGAGTATTACTACGTCAAGCATGTTTACTGCCGCTCCGTTGTTCCATGGGTTGGCATACCAGTCTGCGGATATTTCTATGTGGTTGGGGTTTTCGGCTATGGACTTTACTGCTTCGAGGTCAAAGGACTGTACGTCCATGAGTCTTTCTACAAGTCCTTCTCTCAGGAGTTCGACAAAGTAGCCTGTGATTCCGCCGAGGCCGAAGCTGCCTTTGATTCCTTTTTTGATCATTGCCTCTTTCATGAAGGCTGTGACTGCGAGAGGAATTCCGCCCGCTCCCGTCTGGAAGGATATTCCGTCAGTGAAGTAGGGGCTGGCTTCTATGAGTTTTGATGCGTATCTGGATATGAGGAGGCGGAGCGGGTCTCTTGTGACTTTTGTCGTGCCTGAGACTATTCCGGCAGGGTCGCCTATTGACGGCACTTCAACAACGAGGTCGGCATAGACCTGTGATATTGAAATGGGGGCAGCCGGATAGGGCTGGAGGTTGTCTGTCACGGCTACGACACAGTCGGCGTACTGGGCGTCGGTGAAGGCATAGCCTAGTGAGCCGCATGCCGCAGGGCCGTGTGTACCGCAGATGTTGCCGTATTTGTCGGCTGTCGGAGCTGCTACGAATGCTACGTCGATGTGGACATCGCCAGCCATGACAGCGCGGGGGCGTCCGCCGTGGCTTCTCAAAACTACTGGCACGTCCATGCCGCCTTCGGATATTAGCTGACCGATGGGGCCGTTTACAGAGCCCATTATTCTGGTGATTACTCCGTTTTTGATGTGTTCTATGAGTTTTTTATGTACTCCGAACAGTGCTGTGGGGAATAGTGTGAGGTCTTTTATTCCGAGTTCCGCACATGCGTCTATTACCATGTTTACAACGTAGTCTCCGTTGCGCATGTGGTGGTGGAATGATACTGTCATGCCGCTTTTAAGGCCTGACGCTATTATGGCTTCTTTGATTCCGCTGACTCGTTTGTCTGTGCGGTCACTGTTTACGCAGCGGAGTTTAGGGCCTGCTATGTTTCCTTCGGGCTTTCTTGCGAAAGCTCCTTCATAATGTCTTACTTTGCCGTAACCTTCGATAAAATCGGGGATGTCGCGGCCTACTGCATTGATTGCCATGTTATTTCACCTCCGTGATTCCGGCGCGGACTAAGACATATTCCGCTCTCTTTACGACAGGGATGTCTACCATTTTTCCGTCGACTGTTACAGCTCCCTGACCGCGCTCCGCCGCATCTTTGGCCGCGGCTATTATTTTCTGGGCCTGAGCTATTTCTTTGTCTGTCGGGGTGAATACATCATGGATAATGCCTATCTGGTTCGGGTGTATTATGGATTTGCCTGAGAATCCGAGCTGTTTTATGAATTCTGTCTCTTTGCGAAGCCCCGCGTCGTCGGTGATGCGGGAGAATACTGTGTCGAGGGGTTCTACTCCCGCTGCGCGCGCGGCGAATACGAGCATGCGTCTTGCCCATTCGAGCTCGATGCTGTCGTCGGAGCGGTTTGTTTTGAGGTCGGCTCTGAGGTCTTCTCCTCCCGGGATTATGGCTTCGATACGGGGTGATGCTTTTGCTATGTCGTATGCGTTCCATATTCCGTTGGCTGTCTCAAGCAGGCAGTGGAGGGTGAGTTTGCCGACGGGGATGCCGTTTTTCTCTTCAAGGCGTGAGAGTTCTTCGTCTATGATTTTTACTGTGTTTGCGTCTTCGACTTTGGGGACGCGGATTCCGTTAAGGCGTTCCATGGGCACTATGGCGGCAAGGTCGTCTTTCCAGAATTCTGTGTCCACTCCGTTGATGCGGACTGAGACGTAGCAGTTTCCGAACTCGCCCTGTTTGAGGTAGCGGCTTACGAGTATGCGGGCTGTGTCTTTTTCGACCATTGCTACTGCGTCTTCGAGGTCGAGAACGAGTCCGTCAGATCCGAAGAGGTGTCCGCGGGTGAGCATGTTGGGGTTGTTGCCCGGGAGGTACAGCATGGTGCGTCTCATTATTTAGCACCTCCGAGTCTTTTTACGGCCGCTTCTATTCTGGCTCCGAGGACTATGTCCAGAGCGCCGTTATCCTGTACGAGGACTTCCATGTCCTTTATTCCCATTTCCGCAAGGGTTTCGTTGATTTTTTTTGTCATGGCTGTCTTGAAGCGGGCAGCGCTGCTTCCGGTTATGGATATTGTCACACCGGCTCCGGCAGCGGCTTCCGTTACGGTCACGAGGCAGTCCATTGATTCCAGTGTTCCCGCCTGAGCTGTTTTCATGGCTTTGTTACCTCCCTGAATGATTGGAAAAAGGCCCGCCTGCTTGGCGGGCCGAGATTATCTTTTATTCCGATGTTAGTCCATGTAGCCGACGAGTGATGCTTCGTCCCATGCGCACATCTTGTGGACTTTTTCTTTGGCTGCTTCGAGAACATCGCCCGCAAATTCGGGGTCGATTTTTCCTGCGATGGCTGCCGCCATTTCGATTGTGCTTGCTGCGTTCTTCTCCCAGTCGGGGTCGCCGCGGAAGTCGCGGAGAACGTCGTATGTGAGTGTTCCGGGCTTGTTTTCGACAAGGACTTCGCCGAGTGCCTTTTCTATTTTGGCTGCCTGTTCGTCAAGTCCGAGGTACTCAAGCATCATTTTGGCTGTGAGTATCATTGCGCTGGGGTTGACTTTGTACTGGTGGGCATACTTGGGAACGGAACCGCTGCTCGGCTCGAAGATTGCCGCATTGAGTCCGATATTTCCGGAGGGAGCAAAGCCCAGTCCGCCTGTGAGCTGTGAAGCTTCGTCGGAGAGGATGTCGCCGAATACGTTGGAAGCTACGACTACGCTGTAGTCCTGGGGGTTCTTGATGAGCCACATTGCTGTTGCGTCTGCGTTTTCTTCGATGGCTTTGATGCCGTACTGTTCGTATTCTTTGCCTATCGCAAGGAAGAGTCTCTTCATCATGCCGTCTGTTTCGCGGATAACGTTTGCTTTGTTTCCGCAGTGTACTGTCTTGCGGCCTGTGGCTTTGGCATATTCAAAAGCGGCGCGGATGATTCTCTCGCATCCGTCTTTTGAGAATACACGCCAGGAGACTGCTACTTCGCGGCCGCGGAAGCGATCCATGCCTTTGTGGAGGTCGAACATTGCTTCGGGAAGCGGGTAGAATTCGACTGCGGCATAGAGGTCTTCCGTGTTTTCACGGAACATGACTATGTCAATGTTGGGGTCCTTCGCGAGGGGTGTTCCGATTCCGGGGAGCTTCTTCGCGGGGCGGATGTTGATGTAGAGGTCAAAGAGCTGACGCATCTGGAGTATTGCTGACTTAAAGCCCTTTACTCCGGCCTTTGATGTGATGGCTGCCATGAGAGTTGCGTCTGTATCTTTGATTGTTTTGATTGTTTCGGGGGGAACTGTGTTGCAGCGTGCGTCGCCTTCGCCGAACTTTTTAACTGATTTTTCCCACATGCACCAGCCGAGGTCTGCGCGAACCCAGTCGATGGGCAGCTTAAGGGATTCGAGGACTAAGAGTGCGCCCTCCATCATGTCGAAACCGGAGTCGTCACCGGCCATGTAGCATACGTTATAGCGATCTTTCTGTTCTTTCACTTTGAGTACGTTTCCTGACATTTTGTGTATCCTCCTCAAGATAAATTATTTTAGTGATCCGCTGATTAAATGCGGCGGCATTGCACTTTTTATTTTTACGCCAGTCCCAGCTCTTTTTTGACGTGGGGGATAAGTCCTCCGTCCTCGATGAGTCCCTTTACAAAGTCGGGATACGGGGGGAAGCTTATCTTTTTGCCGGATGCCGTAGTGATTATGCCTGTTTCAAAGTCGACTTCGACTTCTTCGCCGGCGTTGATTGAGTCTACCGCTTCGGGGCAGATGATTATCGCAAGTCCTTCGTTGAAGCAGTTGCGGTAGTAGATGCGCGCGAAGCTCTTGGCTATGATGACTGCTATTCCGCGCTCTTTGATGCAGGAGACGGCCTGTTCACGGCTTGAGCCGCAGCCCCAGTTTTTGCCTCCGACTATGATGTCGCCGGGCTGAGCGTTTTTCGTGAACTCGATGTCGAGGTCTTCACATGCGACTTTGGCCATATCGGCGCGCTCTTTAATTGTGTATGTATATTTTCCGGGGAATATTACGTCAGTGTTGACGTCGTCACCGTATTTCCAAACTTTTCCTTTGACTGCCATCTTAAAGCGCCTCCCTTGGGTCGGAGATTTCGCCCTTCAGGGCGGATGCCGCCACTGTCATGGGGCTTGCAAGGTAGATGAAGCTCTCTTTGTCGCCCATGCGTCCCTTGAAGTTGCGGTTCGCCGTGCTTATCGCGGCTTCGGTCGGAGCAAGGATTCCTTCGTGGTTGCCCATGCAGGGGCCGCAGCCCGGGTTGCAGATTATGCAGCCTGCATCGAGGAATATGTCAAAGAGTCCCTCTTTCATCGCCTGGCGGTAGACTATCCAGGAAGCGGGGATGACTATTGTGCGAACTGCGACTTTTTTGCCTTTGAGTATCGCGGCTGCCGCGCGCAGGTCTTCGATGCGTCCGTTGGTGCAGCTTCCGAGGAATGCTTCGTGAATCTTTGTGCCTTTGACTTCGTCCATGCTTCCGTAGTTGTCAACCTTGTGGGGTTTCGCAACGCCTGGTTCGATGTCGCCCAAGTCATAGTGAAGCTCTTTGGCGTATACCGCATCTTCGTCGGCCCAGAGGCACTCCCAGCGGTCGCACTTCTCTTTGCCCTTTATTGCGTCAAGGACTTTTGCATCGGGCTTGCAGACTGCGTTTTTCGCTCCGAATTCGATGCCCATGTTGCAGAGGGTCATTCTTTCGGCTACGCTCATCTGTTCAATGCCGCTGCCGTGGAACTCTACGCTCATGTAGTCGGCTCCGTCGGCTCTTACGTCACCGATGAACTTGAGTATGAAGTCTTTTGCGGAGACACCGGGCTTAAATTCGCCTGTGACTACGACTTTCATGCTTTCGGGGACTTTGAACCAGATTTTGCCTGTTGCCCATGCGGCTGCCATTTCGGAGCGGCCTATGCCTGTGGAGAAGGCTCCGTATGCTCCGTATGTGCAGGTGTGGCTGTCGCTTCCGACCATGATGAGTCCGGGAAGGGCATAGCCCTCTTCGCACATCTTCTGGTGGCAGACGCCGCCGCTGCTTGTTACGTCGTAGAAGTTGGGTATGCCCTGCTCCGCTACGAATTCGCGGACTTCTTTATGGTTTACCGCGTGGTCGCTTGAAGGAGCGGGAACTGCATGGTCGAGTATGAAGCATATACGCTCGGGCTTCCATACGTTTTTGACGCCTATTTTCTTGAATGTTCTGGCGATAGGAGCTCCGTTGTCGTGGCTCATGCACCAGTCGGGTTCTACCGTTACAACCTGGTTTGCGACAACGTCATAGCCTGCTGCTCTGCCAAGTGCTTTTTCGGCAAATGTTTTGCCCATTTATCCCACCATCGCTTTCTTTA
>CAZNYN010000057.1:0-10967 GCA_964577295.1 uncultured Synergistaceae bacterium
TGGCCCGTTTGTGGGAACATGTCGAATGGGGCAGTTTTTTTTAGTTTGTAGCCTGCTGTTGTCAACAGTTTTATGTCTCTTGCCAGTGTTGCCGGGTTGCAGGATACGTATACTATGGACTTAGGTGATATTTTGGTTATAGCGTTTATTACTTCCGGGGCACAGCCGGTTCTTGGCGGGTCTATTACTACTGTTTCGTATTTTTTATCTGTCAGTTCCGCGGCTATTTCTTCCGCTTTGCCTGTATGCGGCGTGATGTTGTCAAGAGAGTTGTTTGCTGCGTTTACTTCGATGTATTTTGCGGCGGGAATCCAACTTTCGACTGCTGTCACGCTCTTTGCTCCGTCTGCCAGGAAAGCTGTCAGACTTCCGACTCCCGAGTATAGCTCCAGTATGTTTTCGGGAGAATTTTCAAGCGCCGCCTTTGCCGCGTAGTTGTATAGGTTCAATGTCTGCGCTGTGTTGATTTGGAAGAATGATGATATTTCAAATTGAAATTTGAATTTGCCGAGGTTTTCTGTAATAGTCGGCTCTCCCGTTAATGTCGCAAATGTGTCGCCCCATATGAAGTTTCCTGGAGCGGCGTTTCTGTTGAATACTGTTCCGTTTAAGCGGCACGGGTATTTTTTTGATATATTTACTAATCTGGAACGCTCTGTTTTGCTCGGATTTCTGCTTCCAACTACTCCGAAGAGCAGTTCATCAATGCTTGTATTTCTAAACACGAGATGTCTTATAAATGAGGTAATGTTATTCTCTCTGTAGCCTGAGAAGTTGGCATTCTTCATTTCAGCTATTGCATATTGTATGTTTTTGTTGAATTGCTGACTCAGTACGGGGCATGATTTAAATGGCACTATGTCATGGCTTCTTGATTTGTAGAAGCCGCAGAGGAAGTTATCTTTTTTTGTGTCCTGTACGGGCAGTGCGGCTTTGTTTCTGTAACCCCATGATGACGGAGAGGGCATGCACTCCTCCACTTCGGGGGATTCTATGCCTCCTATGCGATGCAGTGCGTCATATACTGTCTGTGTCTTTAATTTGAGCTGTGCTTTGTAGTTTAAGTGCTGCAGTTGGCATCCTCCGCAAAGTCCGAATGCGGGACACAGTGGTTTTACTCTGTCGGGCGAGTTGTTTTCTCTTGATATTATTTTGGCTGTGCCGTAGTTTTTTTTCTTTGTTATTATTCTGCATGTAACTTCTTCTCCGGGCAGAGCATCCGGTACGAAGAGGACAAATTTTTCGTCCCCGACTCTTACTACGCCTTCGCCTTCGTTGTTCAGTCCTGTAATAAGCAGTTTGTGTATTTCACCTTGCAGCATTTTTCCTCCGAATTGTAACCGTGTCATAAATTTTTATAAGCGTTAATCATAGCTCTGTATATTATATATAAGGTAGGGATATAAAAAAAGGGCAGGGAAAAAATCCCCGCCCTTTGATATTTATTTGTTGATTATGTTTATTTGGGCATTGCCTGAAGCATCATTTCGTAGCCTGCTTCAAAGGCTTTTTCGTTGAGTTCTTCCGTGCCCTTAGGAACTCTTGCAAGTATGGCTGTCTTGATTGCTTCGGGGTCGATAAGTCCCTTTGCTTCAAGAGCTCTTGCTGCTGTTCCGAGTGCTACCATGTTGACGACTATTTCACGTCCGAGCTTCTCACGGGCTGTTCTTACGATAGGAAGCATGTAGACCTGTGCATCAAGCTTCGGGGGCTCTGTTACAAAGAAGTCATCAAGGATGACTATTGCTCCGGGAGCTGTGTCGTGGCTGTAGGAATCACATGCCTTCTGGGTAAGGATTACCTGAAGGTTGGGATGTGATGCTTTCGGGTAGTCGATAGGGCTGCGGTCATATACTACTTCTGACTTTGAAGCACCGCCGCGTGCTTCAGGTCCGTATGCCTGGCTCTGCACTGAGTGGAGTCCATCTGTATGAAGAGCAGCTGCCTCGCCCAGGATCACTGCGGCGAGGATTACTCCCTGACCGCCGGATCCAGCAACGCGAATTTCAAAACGATCGCTCATGATCCGTACCTCCTATGCCTTTGCCTGTGCGCGTGCGATTACATCGTTGTAGCGCTCAGTGTATTCGCGGGCGTTCTCTATGTTGACGAATTCGCCTACGACAATTTTGTCTTTAAGTTCTTCCGCTGTCATTGTGTCTGCTTTTGCCTTCATGACAGTGTGATCTTTGAGGAAGTTGATGTTGTCCATCGGACGGCTGCGCTTGTTTTTACGTCCAAACTGCGTGTGGCAGAATGAGACGATTTCAACTACGGCAAAGCCCTTCTTCTGGTGCTCGATAGCCTTTTTGAGGAACTGCTCGCAAAGTGCGGGCTGGGCTACTGTCGCACGTGCAATATATGTTGCTCCCGCGCCCTCTGCGAGTTTGCAGATATCGAAGGTGGGGTCGATTGCTCCGTAGGGTGCTGTTGCTGCGAATGCGCCTTCCGGTGTTGTCGGTGATGCCTGTCCGCCTGTCATTCCGTAGATGTTGTTGTTCATGACTACGGCTGTGATGCCTATGTTGCGGCGGCATGCGTGGATGAAGTGGTTGCCTCCGATTGCCGTGCCGTCGCCGTCGCCCATGACGTTGACTATTGTCATTTCGGGATTGGCGAGCTTAACTCCAGTAGCAAAGGCGAGTGAACGTCCGTGAGCTGTATGGAGTGTGCAGGCATCGATGTATCCGGGCATACGGCTTGAGCAGCCTATACCTGAGGATATGCAGATTTTGTCCTGGGGGATTTTAAGATCTGCGAGTGCACGGAGGATGGAGTGCATAATGATACCGTGACCGCATCCCGGGCACCAAATGTGGGGCATGAATTTTGAACGCAAAAGTTTCTTTACATCTTCGCGTGGCATAGTTACGCCACCTCCTTGATGAAGGACATGATCTCTGCGGGCTTGTAAAGCTCGCCGTTGATGAGGCTCTTGCCAACGACTTTGCATCTGCCGGCAACGGCTCTTTCAACTTCCTGAACCATCTGACCTGCGTTGAGCTCAGGAACGATTATTGTTTTGACTCTCTTTGACAGTTCTGCGATTTCCTTATCGGGGAAGGGCCAAAGTGTGATGGGACGGAAGTGTCCGACTTTGACGCCTTCTTCGCGGAGAACGCGAATTGCGCGGAGGGATGAACGATAGACGCTTCCGTAGGATACTACTGCTACTTCAGCATCATCCATGTATTCTTCTTTGTATTCAACGATCTCATCACGGAAACGGTCAACCTTTGTGATTATTCTGTTTGCCTTAAGGTCGATATCGGGAGCATCGTTTGTCGGGAAGCCCCACTCGTTTGTTGTAAGACCTGTTACATGCCAGCGGTAGCCGTCTCCGAAAGCAGCCATGGGAGGTACGCCGTCTTCATCCGCACGATAGGGGATGAATTCTTCGGGGCATACTGTCGGCTTCTTGCGGTTGACTATTTCAAAAGATCCGGCTTCGGGAATCGTGATCTTCTCGCGCATGTGTCCGAGGACTTCGTCTGCCATGATAAGTACGGGCTGACGGAAGCGCTCTGCTCTGTTGAAAGCTTTAATTGTAATCTCATAGCAGTCCTGAACTGAGCAGGGTGCGTATGCGATTGTTCCGTGGTCGCCGTTGGGGCCCCACTTTGCCTGCATAACGTCAGCCTGGGATATTTTTGTGGGAAGTCCTGTTGAAGGACCGCCGCGCTGTACGTCTGCTACAACGATGGGAATTTCGGCAATGTATGCGTATCCCAAGAGCTCCTGCTTAAGTGCCATGCCGGGGCCTGAGCTTGCTGTCATTGCTTTTTTGCCTGCTATTGAGGCTCCTATAGCGGAAGCAATTCCTCCGATTTCATCTTCCATCTGGATAAATTTACCGGAAAGTTTCGGAAGTTCTTCTGCCATGGTTTCCATTATTTCTGTAGACGGTGTTATAGGGTAGCCACCAAAGAATCTGCATCCTGCTGCGATAGCGCCCATAGCAATGGCTTTATTGCCCTGCCAGAATTCATTCTGAGCCATTCTTAGTCACGCTCCTTAACTGTTAACGCAATATCCGGGCAGATATTTTCACACTGACGGCAGCCAATGCAATCATCCTGACGGACAGCAACACACTTAACCTGATCGTTAAGTTCAAGAACTTTCTTGGGGCATATAGCGATACAGAGGCCACATCCTTTGCACCATTTCGTGTTTACATCGATGTTGAACATCTTCGCCAAAATAACCCACCTTCCTTCCCACACATCAAATCAATTTTTTGTCTGTCAACCAAAATAGGGATGATTGGCACAACTTCTGCTATTATGACAAAGATTTCACATTTATTCAAGGAAAAGATTAAATTCTTTATATTCCGACAATAGTGAATCTTGTTTAAAATTATTGTTTTGTCGGACCTATGTCCGGTTCCCTTAAATATTGCCCCTTAATTTTATAAGGTTCTGCCGCGTCATCCCGCTTTGAATAACCCAGCAGTGCCGCATCTCCCCCGCTTCCGCAGCTTCTTTCTATTCTTTTGCCGCCGAGATTTTTTATATTGGGATAGAGATTGACATCGCTTCCCACTATTGCTGCGGAAGGATAGAGTTTTATTTTTTCGGCAAATTGTGCAGACGAGATAAAAGTTGGGGGCATAATAGGAATCAAACTGCTGCTGTCGGATTCATATATGGCAGTGTAAAAACTGTCGCTTCTTGCCTTTATCACTGGGACAAGTATTTTTTCCGTCTTACGCAAGTCATATACAAATAGTTCCGTTGTTGCAAGGGGAATTATTTTTAGCCCAAGAGCAAGTGCCAGCGATGATGCGTATGCAATGCCGGTTCTGATACCCGTGTAATATCCGGGGCCTGACGCGACGGCGATCACATTTATATCAGACAGCGTGAGGGAGCAGGATTTCGTCAGTTTTTCAACCATTAACGGAAGCTGTGATGCCTGTTTTCTGCCGAGTTCCTCATTAATCTCGCCTAATACGGTATCATTATCCGAAATTCCGATATTCGTCCATTTTGTCGTGCAGTCTATTCCCAGAACAATCATCATTTACTCCTTTATATGTTTTCTAATGCTTCGGATAGGTGCTTTGCGGCTTGGGTACCGTAAGCTGTTATTCTAATCTCTCTTTGATCCGGATTTTCTTGGGAAGAGTTGATAAAATGTATATCCCAGATGTCATTTTGCGGCGTGTTATGCCATCTCTCTGCCCACTCCACGGCCAGAACCGCTCCCGAATCAGTGTAGCTTTCTAAATCAAGTGAGTCTACATCGGAAAATGTTTCAAGTCTGTACAGATCAGCATGAATCAATGGAAGGCTGCCCTCGTGCTCCGATATTATTATAAATGTGGGACTTTTAACCCTTTTGATTCCGAGTGAGTGTCCTATTCCCTGTGTTATCTGTGTCTTTCCCATGCCCAAACCGCCGTACAGAAGTATCGTAAGCCCGGGATAACAGGCACCTCCGAGCAGCACACCTATTTTGTAGGTATCCTCCGGAGAATATGAGTTTATCTTATAACTGTTCTCTGAGCACAGAACGTAATTCATCCGCTATCTCCCTTGCCGAAGTACCTCCGGTACCATAAATTTTTTCCAGGCTGCATCCCGCCGAGGCGTGAATGGAAGCTCCGACTGCTGCTGCGTCAAACGGAGATAGTCCCGATGCCAAAAAAGCTCCTATAGCTCCGCTTAACACATCACCCGAGCCGGGGACGGCCAGAACGGGAGAACCCTCTGATATCTGTCTGAAGTGAACACCGTCCGACACCAGAGTTCCCATCCCTTTAAGCAGCGCAGTTCCCGAATGCTCTGTAAGCTTACGTACGGCAGAAAATCTGTCTTTGTTTACCTCCTGCGGAGAGATACCCAGAAGCACAGCTGCTTCCCCTGCGTGAGGTGTTATAACAATATTGTTTTTTTTAGATATACTTTTTATCTTAGAAAGATGGAAAAGCCCGTCCGCATCGATAAGCATGGGCAGACGCACATCACTCAGAAGAGAGGCCAAAACATTTTGCAGTGGCGCCTCACGTCCTATTCCAGGGCCGAATACAATGCTGTCGCACCTTGAGAGCCACGGTGTGATTTCATTCAGAGACTTTTCGTGCAATACAGAGCCGTGCGATGTCGGCAGAGGAACAAATATAGCCTCGGGTACAGCGACAGATGCCATATCAACCATAAAGTCCGGTATCGCAAGCACAACCAGCCCTGCCCCGGAACGCAGAGCGCCGAGCGCGGAAAGAATCGGAGCTCCGCGGTAATTATTAGAGCCTCCGTATATCAGGACTCCCCCACGGTCTCCTTTATGTATCGTTCTGGGCAGTTTTGGAACTTTGTATTTAACGTCATTATCCGAGAAAAGTTCCAGATATTCAGCACCGTCCAATACTAGCTCCGGCTCTGCTCCTATAGATGCGGTCAATATTATGCCGCACCGAGCTTTTGCGGGATAGAACGCCATTCCGATTTTCGGAGCGAGGAAGGTAACAGTTATATCGGCTTTTACAGAATTGGCATATACGGCTCCCGATTCCGCATCTATGCCGCTTGGAATGTCAAAAGAGACAGTAGGAGTAAAGCCCGAGCAAAGAGAAATAAGTCTGGATATCTCCCCTCTTGGCGCACCGCTTGAGCCTGTGCCGAGCAATGCGTCCACAAGCAAATCTGACTTTGAAATAATATCCGCTATTTCTCCATCGCTTAAAGATATTGACGGCGCAACGGCACATTTGCCGCCATAAGAAGAAATAAGCAATTCTAAATTCGGCAGAGCGTCATTTTTATACTTATCAAAAGCGGCTGAGGTTATGACTGATACATTTTTGCCACCATCGGCAAAATACCTTGCCGCAACAAAGCCGTCTCCCCCGTTATTCCCCGCTCCGGCAAGTATAGTTATATTTTGTACGTTTGGGTAAGATGACAAAATAAGAGACGCGGCATTTCGCCCTGCATGTTCCATTAAATCCAAAGAGGAAAAAGAATATTTCTCAACGGCAATAACATCAGCTTTGCGAATGTCGGATGTGTGATAGTACCTAATCATATTTTTTCTCCAAGAGCACCATAGCAACAGCGTTTGTGCCTTCATGGGACAGACTCAAAAAAGCCGCGCCTATCTGCGCCTCGGTCAGTTTATTTTGAAATTCGGCAGTAAATACAAAAACAGGCCCATTGTCCGTTCTGCGCACAAAACACGAGTCAAGCCCGGTAACGGCAAGTCCCCACCCTGTAGCCTTTGCAAGAGCCTCTCTTGCTGCAAACGCGCTTGCGTAATGCTTTGCCGGAGATGAACTCCTCTCCGCATACTCTATCTCTTCCGCAGAAAAGACCTTCTCGCGAAAGCCCTTCTGCATAATGGCTTTTTCCATTCTTGCAATATCACATAAATCCACGCCTATTCCGTGTATCATGGCAACACCTTCTTGTGCGGCATATAAATCGCATTTATGATAGCACAATTATTAAAATATTATTCCTGCGCCGCAATAAAGGCTTTGCTCTAAACAAAAAAAGCGCCGAAGCGCAAGCTCAAAATGCCGCTAGCGGTTCGGCTAGTAGTTACAGCAGGCATATATCAATACGTTGTAGCCACAGATTGTGGCTGCCTATGATGTTACGTTAGACCCAACGACACCGCCGGCATTAATTGACATACGATTTCAAGAAAACAGTTATCTATAGACTAGGCACTGCTTGCTCTTGCGGCTCTCCCCTTCCTGAAAAGAAAAAAGTAACAAATAACGGCACAAACACAAGCTATAAATAAACAAAACGTAAGGGCCTCTCTGTTAAGGGGAAGCCCTTACGCTTTGTTTGAGCGAAGCTCTGCGGATAAAAGGCTTGACATCGAACAGAAGTTGAGGGCTCATGTATGCTGAAAAGCAAATTTGGGAGACCTCAGAGGTATTCAATTCACGGTGTGAGCTTCTCTCTCGGTTTTTTGATGATAGAATAAAAAGGTCCGCACCGCTTCATTTTGGTCTTAAGATATTGAGTTTGCAAGGTGTGAGCTATGTTTGGCCGGTGCGAAGTTTCAGATGCGTTAACTTTAGACAAGAGAGAAAGAGTCGTTTGATGGATATGGATATTGAAGTGTGGTGTTCAAATCTCACCGTAAGATTACAGAGCACCTTTGGCAGTGAACTCGTGTTTGTAGGTCTGCAAGGCAGTTACGGGCGTAAGGAGGCAACTCCGTCAAGCGACACTGATGTTGTTGTTATCTTAGATGAAATTAACACCGAAAAACTGGAAAAATATCGAAGCGTAATAGATTCCATGCCATACCATGAACGGGCCTGCGGATTTATTGCAGGGCTTAGGGATATAGCCTCATGGATTCCCGGCGAGATATTTCTGCTGGTTAATGATACTCTGCCGATATACGGAACATTAGATTTTTTATGCGGGAAGTATACGAAAAAGGATATCGCTGATTTTATAAAATCTTCAGCATGTGCCATATACCACGGGTGCTGCCATAATTTTTTATTCGAGAGGGATAGTGCTTTGCTTCTCTCGTTGTATAAAGCGGCTTTTTTTCTGCTGAGAACAAAATACTATCACGACAACGGCACTTTTATAAAAAGGGAAAGAGACCTAACCGCACTATTGTCGGGCAGTGATGCAGAAATCTTGAACACAAAAGCGAAATTATCCGAAGTTAAACAAACAGCAGGTACTGATAATTTTACTGAAGCATCAGAGCGGCTTATAAGCTGGTGTTCCGATATAATAAGATTTTATAAATAAACGGAATTCCAAAGTAGGATTATGTAGGTCAAATGGTGCGGGAGAGGGGACTTGACCCCCTACGTCGGTGACACAGGATCCTAAGTCCTAAAGAAAATATCATAAAAGTTGAAAACTACTGTCTATGCCTGAACCCTTGCTTGTAGCTGAAATGAAATTGTTGCGTTTTGTTGCTGTGGTTGCAACTGAAAATGCTATTTGTTGCGCACCTAGGTTTTATATCCTGTGCATAAATTGTAGCTGATAGAAAAACAATAAGTGGTGGGCAGAAAGGGACTCGAACCCTCATGACTCACGTCACTGGCTCCTAAGACCAGCGTGTATACCAATTCCACCATCTGCCCACGCAGTTGTTGATTATAAACTGCTACGTGCCCCTGTGTCAACTAAAGACTGTTCTAGCACGTCAATGCCTTTGTATATGGGAAGATAAGTTCGTTATCTTCTGTCATTACTCCAATTTTTATAGTTTTGCCCCCATATTGAGATACAACCGCTGTTTCCTGACTTGAAATTTACATCATTGCTACGTAGCTTAAAAAATTCCCCTGTTCTCATACCTGTATCAATTAACACAATAACAGCGTCAGCTTGTTCAGTATAGCCAAAATGACGCATAGTACGCACCACACTGGCCTATTTTTCTGGTGTGATATACCGTTACAACACGTTTAATTCTGGAAGTCTGCCAATGTGAGGCATACGGGATGGGCCACGCCGACGGTAAGCTACGTTCAGCATTACGGAGAGTGCAGAGGTCTTGCGATTTATTGTAGAATTTGTATAACCTTTGGCTCGTAAGTGCATACGAAAATCATCAATAGCAGTTTCATCAATTTTATCCAGGCGTGTCTCTTTTCCGAAAAAATCAAGGCAGGCATTGGCGTTGTGTGTAGCGGTAACAATAGCATTAGAGGTACTCCAGCGTGTAGCAACAGTGAGGTCATAGGCACGTTGTAACGTCCAGTCTGATACCGCACCATTAACAGGTATTGGGGCTGTTAGTTCGGCTAGGGCTTTTGCACGTCCTGCAATAGCCTCCTCCAATGTCTCACACGTACCTGTTTTGCGTATATCAGCATGAGATACGTCAAAGAAATATTTTTTACCACGCTTGCGTATACCACGTGGCAGACTTTCTGTTTTTACTACCACTTTTACCACCCTTTAAATGAGTTTGCTTACAAGATTTTTTAAAAAGGCTATCCCTGCTGGTGTCAGATGTAAGGTTTTGTAACGATTGTCGCTTGAGCTTTCAACTTTGATTACATAATGTAGTCCGTCAGTATGGTCATAGACACCACCAGCAAGGTAATTTACTATCCTAGTAGCACCTGCGGTAGATATGCCTATATCATTACAGAGAGCATTAACAGTTGTTGGTGTGCCAGTTAAGTCTGCGACAGCAATTTTCAAAAAACCTGCTAGATACTGTACTGGCATTTTGGGAACTGTACCATTGGCCGTGTCGACCACTGTCGAGAGTGTAAGCAGTTTTATAAGTAACTCTTCATCTTTTACCATGAGTAAAAATCTCCTTGCTTGCGGTTTAGAATAGTTGCAGATGTGAAGTCATGCGTCTCGTGCAAGTCGCGTGCTACTCGCCTTGCTCTTTCTCTACACTAACCTGTAAAGCTTCTAAAATGTCTTTTAAGCAGGAATTTTCCAAGACCAGTTCATCTAATAGCTCTTCCGAATGTAAAATACGCTCTTTGAGCGCCTCGATATCTTTCAAAATTAATAATTTATTATCCTTAATAATTTTAATCCACCTTTAATAGTTATATGTATTACTATCTGAATATGCTTTAGAGCTTTTTTATTATCTTCAGGTCCGTTGTCATCGCAATTATTTTGTGACTTGCTTTTTTCTGAATATGTTTTAATGGATATTTATATATCATCGGTGCGTCCTCGCTGGCCTCATGTTGCTTTGTACATGACAGTGCTTTAGTATAACGCCATCTCCAATGTTGTTTTTCTAAGAGCGGCAAAATGTAAATTTGTGCTCTGATAAAGAGGTTTTAAGTGTCGGGATAAAGGAACTTCACAACACTTGCTGCAGAAAATTACTGTTGTGTTAAAATATCTTTACATGTGTAGGTTTTTTTCCCATAAAAAAAGACTGCTAATGCAGTCTGAATTTTTATTGGTGGATCGTACAGGAATCGAACCTGTAACCCCCTGATTAAGAGTCAGGTGCTCTGCCAGTTGAGCTAACGATCCAAA
>CAZNYN010000058.1:0-7043 GCA_964577295.1 uncultured Synergistaceae bacterium
TTGCGGGGAGACGATTAAAAGCCAAACCAAGACTCAGCCTATGTTTTCGCTCCTTCTCGTCTCCCCGCAAATCTTCAGTGCGGGGTGCAGCGGCTTTGGTTTTTCTTTCAATTCAATCGTTTGCCAACGGTTTGCCTATTGCTTGCCAATCGTTTGCCAATAGTCCCCCCGCTCCTCCGTTATTCCGGCAGGCTTTCTTTTATATAGCTGCCAGTTACGGATTTTTCGCAGTTCAGTATTTCTTTCGGGATGCCGTTGTATAGCAGGTATCCGCCTGAGTCTCCTCCGCCGGGGCCCAGTTCTGTTATCCAGTCAGCTTCTTTCATTACGTCCACACTGTGCTCTACGAGAAAGAGTGTGTTTCCTGCGTCTGTCATTTCGTTGAAGAGTTTCATCAGTGTCTTTATGTCGTCCAAGTGGAGGCCGTCTGTCGGTTCGTCCAGTATGAAAATGGAGCTTTTTCTGTAGAGCTGGGAGGCCAGTTTTACGCGCTGGAGCTCTCCGCCCGAGAGTGTTGTCATGGACTGGTTTAAGTGCAGGTAGCCGAGGCCAGTTTTTTGAAGCGACTCCAATTTGTCGGTGAAATTTTCTCCCTCAAAGAATTCTCGCGCTTCGTTTACTGTCATGTCCATTACTTCGGATATGTTTTTACCTCTGTATTTGAAGCCCATTGTCTCTTTTGAGTATCTTTTCCCGCCGCAGTCGTCGCACACTGTCTCTATGGAGTCCATGAAGGCCATGCCCGATATTATTACGCCGCTTCCTCCGCACGATGGGCATGCGCCTTTGGAGTTGAAGCTGAAGTATGAGGCGGGGACTTTGTTTTCTTTTGCGAATATTGCCCTTATGGGGTCGGATATGTCCAGATATGTGGCAGGTGTGGAGCGGAGGTTTATGCCTATGTTTTTCTGTCCGATGAAGATTATTTCTTCTTTTCGGGATTTTTGGAATGATTCCATGAGGGAGCTTTTGCCCGAGCCTGCAACTCCCGCTATTACCGCCATTACGCCTTTCGGCAGATCTGCCGTTATGTTTTTGAGGTTGTGAAGCGTGACGTTTTCGAGCTTGAAGAAGCCGTTCGGTTCGCGCAGTTTTTCTTTGAAGCCGCTCCTCGCTTTGAGCATTTTTCCCGTCAGGGAGTCTGAGGCAAGAAGTTCGTCATAAGTGCCTTCAAATACTATTTTTCCTCCGTCTCTTCCCGCTCCGGGGCCCATGTCTACTATGTGGTCTGCGAGCTTTATCACTTCTTTATGATGCTCTACTATCATAATAGTGTTGCCGTGGTCGCGGAGGCGCAGGAGAGAGTTTTTGAGGCGGCTTATGTCTTTGGGGTGGAGGCCTACGCTCGGTTCGTCTAGGACGTATGCCATGTCCGTTAGGGCGGAGTTTATGTATTTTGCTATTTTTATCCTTTGAGCCTCACCGCCCGAGAGTGTGGAGGTGCCTCTGGCAAGCGATAAGTAGCCGAGCCCTATTTCTTCCAGGGCTTTTAGGCGGCGCGTGAGCTCTCTTTTAAGGTCCTGGGCTATCGGGTCTGTTATGGACATTATGAAGGATATTGCGTCGGGCACTGACATTGCCGTGACATCCGCTATATTTTTGCCGTTTATGAGGCAGCTTCTGACTTTTTCGTTGACGCGCGAGCCGCGGCACTCGGGGCACTCGAAGGTCGTGACCATTTTATCCAGAATGGCTTTGTGCCTCTTTCCCTCTTTTGTCGTGATTATGCTTCTGTACATGCGCGGATATATGCCCTCGAATTTTGCCGTTTTCGGCCAGTTTGAGGGCGGATTTTTGAGCTTTATCTGGGGCGAGTGGAGAAATAGTTCCAGCTCTTCGGGCGAGTAGTCTTTTATTTTTTTGTTAAGGTCAAAGAGTCCGCTGTAGGCATATCTTTTCCAGCGCCACGCGCCTGTAGTGAAGGCGGGGAAGTTTATTACCCCATCGTCGTTCAGGCATTTGTCAAAGTCTACCATTTTTGTGATATCAAGGTCGCTGACTTCGCCCAAACCGTCACAGCGCTGGCACTTTCCCGCAGGGTGGTTGAAGGAAAAGGCGTCCGAATAGCCGATAAAGGGCCGTCCCACGCGGGAGAAGAGCAGGCGCAGAAGCGCGTATATGTCTGTGTATGTCCCAACTGTGGAGCGGTTGTTGGATGCGGGCTTTTTCTGGTCTATGACTATTGTCACGGGCAGTCCGTCTATGCGCTCCACGTCCGGGCGGCCGTATTTTGGCAGGTACTGCTGGACGAAGCTGGGGAATGTCTCGTTGAGTTCCCTGCGCGACTCCGCTGCGATGGTATCAAGGCAGAGGGATGACTTCCCCGAGCCTGATACGCCCGTGAATACGGTTATTTTTTTCTTTGGTATCTTTAAAGATATATTTTTTAAATTATTCTCAAAGGCATTTGTAATATTTATTGTTCCGAAATCCGATACGGCCATCTGTTTGTTCCTTTCATAAAAAGGTGCGGCTGCTCAATAATTTTTTACAGTTCAAAGACTCCCACCACGGCGGTGTGGTCGGAGGGACGTTCCATAGCGCGCAGTTCCCTCTCCACTCTGACCTCGCAGCACATGTCGGCTGCGGACTTTGTGCCGATTATGTGGTCTATTCTCCAGCCGATGTTCCGCTCCAGGGAATTTTTCACTCTGTAATCCCAGAAGGTAAACTCTCCCGCGTCGGGCCTGTGCTCTCTGAATATGTCGCTCAGTCCCCAATCCATGACGTCCGCAAAGGCTTTTTTGACATCTTCATGGAAACATGCGTGGTCTTTTTTTGTCTTTGGGTTCGTCACGTCTATGTCTGTCGGGGCGATGTTCAAGTCTCCGAGCCAGAGTACATTGTCCTGCGGAGTGTAATTTCTCTCAAGCAGAGCTTTCACCCTTGCGAAAAATTTCAGCTTGTAGGGATAGTCGGGGTTGTCTATGGCTTTGCCCTGCGGAATGTATGTGTTCAAAATGTTAAGAGAGCCGAAGCGCGCCCTCACCACTCTCGCTTTTTCCGACTCTGCTTTATCCGCCTCCGCTTCGTCGCCGAGACCGAAGTGTACCTCCTCCGCCTCGCTCCTTGAAATGATGGCGACGCCGTTGTAGGACTTCATCCCCTTGAATACGGATTTGTAGCCCAGCTCCTCGAAAAATGGCGCGGGGTAGTCCATGTCCTGACACTTTATCTCCTGGAGGCAGAGTATGTCGGGGGCTTTTTCGGACTTCAGCCAGCTCTCCAATATGGGAAGGCGGCTCTTTACGGAGTTGACGTTGTATGTGGCTATGCTTATTGCGGGCATGATAAGTCTCCTTTTTGTCGTAATTTTTCCACTCGATTATAAGGCAGGGAGCGATTATCAGAAAGGATTAGCTTACTTTATTTTTCCCCTTGTGCTTTTTTCCTTTTACGGCTACAATGTCTACCATGACGATAGACATTACGATTTCACACAAAAAAAGCGAAATAATCTGCTGTTGCTGTACGGAGATTTCCACGAAATAGCCGCACGGCTCTCTGCCGCTGCGTAATAGGGCGGACAGCATTATAAGAATACAGAACGGGATGTCCGAATTTTACGGATAATCCCGTTTTTTATATTAAAAAGGAGTGGTGAGAGTGAGAGCTTTTGACTTGATTAAGAGTGATTTTGAAGCCGCAATGAACAACGACCCTGCGATCCCGAGAGGGCCGCGCGGATTTTTGGAGGTTGTATTTTGTACTCCGGGATTTTTGGCCATAACTTGCCACAGGGCCGTGCACTTTCTCCACTCTACAATGCACATGCCCGTTATACCGCGCTTTCTCTCCCTCATAGTGCGCTGGTGGACGGGAATCGAGATTCACCCCGGGGCGAGCATAGGGCGCGGCTTCTTCATCGACCACGGGGCGGGAGTTGTCATAGGAGAAACCGCCGTTGTCGGAGACAATGTCACTCTGTATCAGGGGGTCACTCTCGGCGGCACGGGGAACGAGAAGGGCAAAAAGCGCCATCCCACACTGGAATCCAATGTCTTTGTCGGAAGCGGGGCAAAAATTTTAGGGCCGATAACGATAGGCGAAAATTCCAGAATCGGAGCAAACAGCGCGGTGCTGAAAAATGTGCCGAAAAACTCCACGGTAACGGGCATGAGAGCCAGAATCATAAAGGTTGACGGCAAGAGAGTGGACGAGTGCAGTGCCTGCATGAATCCCGAGGTGATGTGGCGCGAGATTCTGCGCCTGCAGGAAGAGCTCTACCTTATGAGAAGAGAGATAAGAAAGCTCAAAGGCGAGGAAGAACATGTAAAGACAGACTATCCCCAGGCCGAAATAGAAGTGGAAATCCTGCACAAGAAATAGTAAAAAACCCTGCATAGCGCATAAGCCGTGCAGGGTTTTTATTTTACTCAATAAAGGTCAGTATTAGTCTATCCCCTTACCACCTTTTTAACTCCGTTTTTCGTGAACCATGCTTCGGCTCTGTCGCAAATATCTCCCTGCAGGACAATTTTGCCCTCCTCAACTCTGGAGCCGCAGCCGAGAGCCTTTCTCATATCCTTCGCCAGAGCTTCAAGGTCGAAAGCGCACTCCTTCGGAATGGATACGACCGTCACAGTCTTGCCTCCGCAGCCCGCAGTCCTGTGCTGAACGGAGACCTTCGGGAGCTTTGAAAGAGCCTGAGTGGTTTTCGGTGCGGCAGCTTCCTTTCGCGGTGCGGACACTTCCTTCTGCTCCGCTTTCTGTTCTCTGCCGAGCATGGCGCCTATGGAGAGAGAGAAAGAGCCTCCGTCCCCTATCGCAAAGCCGTCGCCGGAAGTGATTTTTTTGTCTTTTTTATCTTTTGCCATGTTATCACCCTCCCTTTTATCCTCTTTTATCATTGCGGGATAAGAAAGTCAAGGAATTGCCCATTTATAAACTATGTATTAAAATAGATGTCATAAACCCGAAAGAAAATGAGGAGGCACTCTGCATGGATGAGATTACTGCATTCAGTGAAAATTTCTATTCTACGGCTTCCATGCTGGGCGGAAACAGAGGCGGATACATCACAGTCATGCCGTCGGGCTCGCTTGTGGCAATGACGGGCCTTCCCTATGCGGGAGAAAATTATGCTTTGTTCAGGCAGGGCGCGTCTCCGTGCGAAGTGGCGGAGGCGATAGACATATTCTCCTGCCGCGCCATCCCCTTCACCGTGCCCCAGTTTCCGGAAATAGGAGCGGAGCTTGCCGCGAGGCTCGAGGCAAACCGTCTCTTTGTACATAAACATTACACAGCCATGGTACTCGGCAGAGACGATAAATTTGACAAAAGCACATCTCCCAATGTCGTTAAGACAGAGGGAAAAGAGCTCGAAAGAGAGTGGGCTGAGGCGGCATGGCAGGGCTTCGGCGGTGAAAACACGGACGAGAGCTACTGCGAATTTGCCTCATATCTCAACAGCCGTGCCGAAAACACACTCTTTACATACAGAGAGGACGGCCGCTCTGTCGCGTGCGGACTGCTCCACACGAGCCAAAAAGCCTGCGGGCTCTACTACTTTGCCACTGTGCCGGCTTACAGAAGGCGCGGAATAGCGGCAAAACTTCTCGCAGCGCTGGCAAAAGAAGCCTTTGAAAAAAGAGAGCTATTTGTCCTTCTTGCAACGGAAGAGGGCTTGCCCGTCTATACAAAATTCGGATTCAGACCCCTTTTCGGAGTGCCGATAAGGTCATCCGTTCGGGAAATATAAAGCAGATGGGGGTTTATATATGAAATACAGCGAAAAAGAGCTGCGGGATGCGCCCGCGGATAAGATGATCTGCGAATCGGCAAAAGCAACAAAAAACATGGTGCTCAAGGCAGTAATGGCAGGAACCAAAACCTTCGAAGATACCGTCCAAAAAGTCCCAATCTGCGGCGAAGCAAAGTGCGGATGCGCCGAAAATGTCAGAACACTGCTGGAAATTTACCTCCCCATATATGACTTCATATTCGCAGACGGAGGCTGTCACCACCATAAAAAAGAAAATCCGCATATAAACTGTGATAAAAATACATGCAAGGATTGTATACATTCAGTCAATGATAGCTGTAACGGTAATAAATGACTGAAAATTCGTCAAATTATACATTGACATAGAAGAGCATTTTGTTTATCCTTAAAACACAATAGCCTGGCCTTTTTATAAATATCCCACGGTCATTGCGGCGCGGCCGCACAAACTCCGTCTCTGTTTCCTACAGAGAGGAGGAGGGCTTCAAAATATCTTCATTCTTTTTTTCACTCCATGAAAAGAGCGGCTGCGTCAATCCACGCGGCCGCTCTCCTATTTATTGTTACCGTAAAAAGTGAACTACCTCGGAGCTTTGGTTATCAGATTCTTAAGCTCCTTGACAAGCGGTGCGATTCTCTTGTCCGTTGCGGGCTTTTTCAGCGCAGCCTGAGCGGACATATCGCGTCCCCAGTATGCTCTGTTCGCATCTCTGTTCTGGTTTATGACACAGCCTTCGATCGAGACTCCGGCAAAGAGCCCCTTAGACATGGAGTAGCTGTATATCGAGGCTTTTGCGCGTCCGTCCGTAGCGGCGGAGGCATCGCGTCCCACAGGGCCCGCCGCTATTGCGACGTCCGCTCCGAGCTTGAAACTGTTTCCGCCCGTAAAGGCACGAAGTCCATCTTCATTTGTAATTACAAGAACCAGAGCCACAGACTGAGCTCCTATCTGGAAACCTACGGAAGCCCCAGAAAGTCCCATAAATGCGGGCCCTGACCAAGTTCCGTTCGGCTTGCGCAGCAAAACCACGCCTTCGCCGACCTGACCGCCTACGATAAGTCCCGCCTTTGTAACGGCCGGGAATATCGCCACGCCCTTGCCCGACTTTATAACATCGGCAAGGCTCGGAGCGTCGCTCTCTATCGCCATTTTGCGGACAAGTTCGGCGGAGAGGCGAATACGCCTTTCATGGGCCTTTTCCTCGGCAAAAGATCCCGCGGCAAAAACAAGAACCATAACAGCTGCCATTAACCAAATTACAGACCTGGAAATTCTCCTCATAAAGAGCCCCTCTTTCTTGTTGCGTTGCCATTAGTT
>CAZNYN010000058.1:7143-10466 GCA_964577295.1 uncultured Synergistaceae bacterium
TTTTTCGTTACGAATTCCTTATAAAAGGATATAATATGTTCTGAATGCAAAATTAATGCTAAAGGCCGGTGACTTATGTGAATTCTATTTTTGCGCCATGGCGCATGGAGTATATACTTTCAAATTCCGACAGCGGCGAAAAGGGAAGCGGCTGCATCTTCTGCGACTTTCCCAAACTTGCCGAGAGCGAGGACGAAAAACACCTCATACTGCACAGAGGAAAACTCTGCTTTGTCATAATGAACGCATTTCCCTACAATCCGGGACACTTAATGGTCGTGCCATACCGCCATACGGCGGACATGCCGGGGCTCTCCGCGGAAGAACTCGCAGAGATGATGTCCCTCTGCCAGACCTGCTGTAAGGTTCTGACAGATCTCATGCAGCCCCACGGCTTCAACATGGGAATGAACTTGGGCAAAGTGGCGGGAGCCGGCATAGACACACATCTCCACATGCACATCGTGCCGCGCTGGAACGGAGATACAAACTTTATGCCTGTTCTGGGAGACGTGAGAGTTGTCTCCGAAGCCCTCTCCTCAACTTGGAAGCGCATAAAAGAAGTATGGCCCAAGTAAATAAGAGCTTCACCGCTCCGAAAAAAGAGTGCGATGTCGAAATGACTGTGAAGCGGTCGCGCTTCATAGGCTCGGTGCGCACAGTGCTCTCTGCGGACGAAGCGGCGGAACTCATAAAGGGCTTTCCGACTCTCTATCCGAAGGCGAACCACCACTGCTGGGCATACAGAGTCGGCATAGACGCCCCTCTCGAACACTGTTCGGACGCGGGAGAGCCTGCCGGCACAGCGGGACGCCCCATACTCGGAACTTTGAAACGCCACATGCTCGAAAACACCCTTATCGTAGTGACACGCTACTTCGGAGGCATAAAGCTCGGAGTCAGGGGCTTAATAGAGGCATACGGAGAGAGCGCGGAACTTGCCGTGGCGGAAGCAGGCACAGTGGAGATGGAATTTTTCAACTCACTATTTCTCTCATGCGGCTACGACTATTCAAAGACACTCGTAACCACCCTGCACAAAAACGGCTTCACAGACGATAAACTCTCCGTCAGCTACGGAGCGGAAGTAGAGATAAAGCTGGAAGTGCCGTGCAGAGAGAGAGAAGGGCTCGCCCCCTTGCTTTCCGAAATGTCCCAACGCGGATTTCTTACAAATTTAAGCTGGAATGACGAGCCTCTTGTGAGAGAAAAGAGTATATAGCGCCTGACTATTATTGACATAAATATAGAAAAAAGATGATTTAACGGGAGGAACTTGCCCTGATTGAGATAAAAGACTTACAAGTAAATTTTGGAGAACAGGTCGTAATAAACGGCCTTGACTGGTTTATCACGCCCAAAAGCAGAATAGGGCTGGTCGGAGACAACGGAGCGGGAAAGACCACAATGCTCCGTATGCTCGCCGGAGAGGCGGAACCGGACGGCGGAACCATATCCATGCCCAAAGACCACACAGTGGGATATCTGCCTCAAGACCTAGTAGAGATAGACAATGTGCCTCTGCTTGACTACTTAAAAAGACGCGCCGGACTTGAAGAACTCAGTGCCGAGCTTGCCGAGACAGAGAGAAAACTCTCCTCTCTCGACGAAAACTCCCCCATGCTCAAATCGCTCCTCTCACTCCACGAGAGACTTCAGAGAAATTTTGAAGCCAAGGGCGGCTTCGGCTTTGACATAGAGGCGAAACAAGTCTTAAAGGGACTCGGCTTCCGCCCCGAAAGAGACTCACAGCGCCTCACATCCGAATTTTCCGGCGGCTGGAAGATGCGCGTCGCTCTTGCGGCGCTCCTCCTCTCGCGCCCAGACATACTCCTGCTCGACGAACCCACGAACCACCTGGACACAGAGAGCATGGAGTGGCTGGAAAGCTGGCTCCGTGACTACCGCGGAACGATAATAGCCGTATCCCACGACAGACGCTTCCTCGATAACATGGTCACATCAGTCGCGGAACTGACAGGCGGCAAGATAAACATATACTCCTGCGGCTACGAAAAATTCCTGACAGAGCGCGAAGAACGCAGAGCTCGCCTCGAAGCCGAGTGGGAGCAGCAGAAAGAAAAAATAGAAGACATCCAGCGATTTGTAGAAAGATTCCGCTACAAAGCGACAAAAGCCACGCAGGTGCAGAGCCGCATACGCCAGCTTGAAAAAATGGAAATAACAGAGCTCGAAGGCCCTTCAAAGAGCGTCAGCTTCAAATTCCCCGAATCCCCGAGAAGCGGCCTTGACGTAATATTGGGCAAAAACCTCACAAAAATTTACGGGGAAAACACAGTCTTCAAAGACCTCAGCGTCACGATACAGCGAGGCGAGAGAGTCGCCCTTGTCGGAGTAAACGGAGCGGGAAAATCAACACTCCTGCGCCTCTTGAACCAATCCGAAGAGCCGACCGAAGGCACAGTAACATACGGCCTCAACGTCAAAAGAAAATACTACTCGCAGGAAAGCGCTCAGAACCTGGACTACAACCGCACAATATGGCAGGAAGTCAACAACACAGGCTCAAAACTCCTCGAAGGAGCAAAGAGAAACCTCTTGGGAGCTTTCCTCTTCTCGGGAGACGAAATATACAAACCCATATCCGTACTCTCTGGCGGGGAAAAGTCGCGGGTCGGGCTTCTTAAAATGCTCCTCTCTGAGTCCAACCTCCTAATATTGGACGAACCGACAAACCACTTGGATCAAAGCACAAAAATACTGTTCCAAAAAGCGCTTATGGAGTACGGCGGAACAATACTCATAGTCTCACATGACAGATCCTTCTTAGACGACCTTGTGGACAGAGTAATAGAAATAAGAGACGGAGTGCTCTACGACTACCCCGGCAACTACTCCTGGTTCATAGAAAAAAGAAAAAGACAGGCGGAATCCATGACCGAGAGCAGGGCAAACGCTCCGGAAAAACAGGAAGCCGCTCCCGAGCGCACAAAAGAACAGAAAAGAGCCGAAGCCGAAGAACGCAACCGCCTCTACAGAGAACGCAAAGTCTTCCAGGCTCAGCTCGAACCGATAGAAAAAAGCATAGAAACAGACGAAGCAAGAAAAGAAGAAATATCAGCCCTGCTATGCGACGCGGAAGTCCTGTCAGACTCGGTCAAAGTGCGCGAACTGATGCTCGAACTAAAAGAGACAGAAAACCGCCTAAAAGAAAACTACCCAAAATGGGAAGAACTAGCCGCAAAGATAGAGGAGATAAAGTAAGACGCACCCCCAAGTTTCCAAAAAATTTGTACACCACGCAGAGTGACGAAATCAAAAGAGGCCCTAATCCTTGCCAACACAAGGAAAAGGCCTCTTTT
>CAZNYN010000059.1:0-10443 GCA_964577295.1 uncultured Synergistaceae bacterium
CAACTACTTTTTTTGCTTTTTTTATGCTTTTTCCTTTAGGACACACGGGTTAGTGCACAGTGCGGTTGTCTGTTTTTTACCTTTATGACGGATTTTTAGGGACGTAATTTTTTGTAAAAATACATTTGCAAAAGGTCAATTTTCTTTGTGTTTTTTGCTTTTATTTTTATCTTCCTCTTGCACAGTCTTTGAGTTCCTGGAGAGTTTCCGGGGTTATCTCTCCGGATATCCATGAGGAGTATACGGAGTTGTTTTGGAGCAGCGGTTCACTTTTTATTTCGGGAAGTTTCTTTGCCGCTTCTTCAAAGGATTTTGTTCCGGGAATGGGTGAAAATTCCGCAAGTTTTGGCTTGCCTCCGGATTCGTGTACGAAGTTTATTGTATCTTTTACGGACTGCACGCTCTGTCCCGGAAGTCCCAGGAGTATGTATGTTTCGCAGTCGGAGCTTTGGTATCCTGATGCAAGCAGGTGTTTTACCGCGGAGGCGTATTCTTCGCGCGCCACTTTTCCACTGCTTGTGCGCGCTATTTTGGGGTCTATGCTTTCGAGTGAGAGGCGGATTGTCAAAAGTCCGTTTTCTCTCATTATCTGTGAGCATTTTTCGTCTATCTGTCTTACGTGGAGTCCGTTCGGTGTGTGGAGGCGGATTTCGCCTTTGTATTTTTTTCTTATCTCTTTGCACATTGGGTAGAAGTAGTTTTCTTTGTCTATGAGAAGAGCGTCGTCGTAAAATGCGAAGTCCCGCGCTCCGAGTTCATACTGGAAGTCTATTTCTTTGAGGACTTCGTCAAGGGGTCGTCTTCTGTATCTGTTCCAGAGGACGTGCGAGGCACAGTAGTCGCAGGAGAGGGGACAGCCGAAGGATGTCATTGTGACACCGTATGGCAGTGTTCCGTACAAGTCCATGGCAGGCATTGCCGCGTCGGGCTCCCAGTTTTCGGTGACTGTCATGTCTGCTCCGAGGGAAGAGGCGTGTTCGGGGCAGAGGCGCGCATATATTCCTCCGAGGACTATCGGTGTGTCGGGGAGTTCTTTTTTTACTGTTTCTATTGTGTGTTTTACTCCGCCGTACCAGTATGTCATTATTGATGTGAGGAATATTATGTCGGGCTTTTCTGCGGTGCGCAGTCTTTCCGTTAGTTTTTCGCCGCTCAGTCCGAATCTGTGGTAGTTTCTTTTTATTTCGCTGTAGACTTTGGGTTTTTCTATTTCGACAGAGGTTATTTTTTCGCGCCCGTATGTTTTTTTGCCGCAGGCAGCTTCGTGTATTGCGTCTATGAAGGATATTTTATTTCCGTTTTCTCTCATTCTCTGCAGGAGGTAGAGTATGCCCACTGGTTTTGACCATAGGTCGAAGAATGCGAAGTCTTCTATCGGCGGGTTGATTCCGAGTATTTTTTTGCCTTTGAGCGAGAGAATTTCTTTTATGGAGATTCTGCGTGTCATTTTATTGTGTTCCGCTTTCAAATGATTTTTCGCTCGCGACATCCAGTACAAGGTATGTTGTTGTGAAGTATCCGAGTGAGCTGAATTTTGTGATTAGCCGCTCGAGCTCTCTTGTGGAGGTGAGGACTGCTTCCATTATGTAGCTTACCTCGCCTGTTACGTTCCAATATCTGATGATTTCGGGAGTGGAGGCACAAAGTTCCAATGTCTTTGCGTCTAGGTTGCCGTCGTCATGTCCCATTTTTGCACGCAGTTCTATTATGGCCCTTATGCCGCGGCCGAGCATGGAGTAGTTGAGGACGGCACGATATCCGTCTATTATGCCGAATTCTTCCATGTCTTTTATTCTGTCTCTTACGGCAGGACCGGTGAGACCAACCTTCTGCCCTATATCGGTGAAGGAAGCTCTTGCATTTTTTTGCAGCTCTTTCAATATATTCCAGTCTGTCGTGTCCAACGTTACTTTTCTAAAATCCATTTCAGGAAGATCCCTCCGCGTGCATAGTTTTTCTATTATACGTTCAAAAGAAGATTTTTCTCATACGTAGTGTTGATTAAAATTTCGGTTAAACATTTGAGCGAGGATAAAAACTGCAATATTTCGGATGATGCTTAAAAACTGAAGCGGTTTCGCGTTTTTACTTCAGTCTCTAATGCCGCTATGTGGCTATGCTTTAGAGACGCTATAGCCTAAAACGTGCCTTTTTGAGAGAATATTCACATGAAATATTAGTTTGAGGATATGCCTCGGAGGTAATGGATATGTTCGGATTTGCAAAGGGAAAGAAAGAAATGCCGCTCTCAGTTGTTATGTATTTCAGATCTCTTGAAAAAAGAGAAGCAGATATGGATTTAGCAAACATCAAGACAGCCACGGTAGGATATGCCGATGCACTGCACTACAACAATATAGTCACTGTCGCACTTACTGTAGTCGTAGGCGCGGCACTGCTCACAGCGAATTTTCTGAATGCATAGATAGAGCGTGTTGCACAAACCCAATAATTGACAGCAAGAAAACCCGAGCCCACCTCGGGTTTTTTTGCGTCTTATTCCTGTACTCTGACCATTCTGTAGCCAACTTTTATGTGGGTCTGTATGTATTTCGGAGCTGATGTGTCTTCTTCTATTTTTTTGCGCAGCCCCGCCATGAATACGCGCAGCGAGGGAGTGTCGTCAGGCAGGGAAGCTCCCCATATTTCTTTTGTTATTTGGTTGTAGGTGAGGACTCTGCCTGTGTTCTTTGACATGAATACTATTATTTTGTACTCTATGGGAGTGAGATGTATTTCTGTTTCTCCTACTGATACAGTGCCAGACGCGTAGTCTATTTTAAGAGAGCCGTTTTTGTATATGAGGGGCTCTTCTTTTTTTGCCAGCTCCGAGGCCGCCCTTCGGAGAGAGGCTCTTATGCGGGCCATCAGTTCGTCCACGCTGAAGGGTTTTGTTATGTAGTCGTCCGCTCCCAAGTCCAGCCCGTTTACTTTGTCGGATTCTTCGCCTCTCGCGCTGACTATTATTATGGGGACATTGCTCCATGTCCTTATCTTTTTTATGACTTCCGTGCCGTCCATGTCGGGAAGTCCCAGGTCTAATATGACACAATCGGGGCGGAAGGACATGGCCTCCATTATTCCCTCTCTGCCGCTTTTGGCGCAGCGGTATGTGATGCCGTTCATTTCAAGCATTGTGGCTATGAGTGAGGATATGGCTCTGTCGTCCTCTATTGCAAGCACTTTTGAGTTATTCACCGGTATCAGCCTCCGCTCTTTTTAGTGTGAATGAGAAGGTTGTTCCTTTGGGCTTGTTGTCGGATACGTATATTTGCCCTCCGTGAGCTTCTATTATCGAGCGGCAGAGGCTGAGTCCAAGCCCAAGGCCGCGCCTGCCGTCGCTTGAGGCTATGCCGGCTGTATAGAACATTTCAAATATGTGCTCTTTCGCCTCGGCGCTTATTCCCTCTCCGTCGTCTGATATGCTTACCGTTACTTTGTCTTTCGATGCGGAAGCCGAGAGTGTTATTGTTGACTTCGGAGGAGTGTATTTAACGGCGTTGTCCAGAAGATTTATTATCACCTGCAATATGAGGCGCGCATCCATCATTGCCATTATTATTTCGCCGGAGGTCTCTATCTTTATGACGCGTCCGCCGCTTCTCGGAGATACTATCCTCGACGCTTCGCCGAATATGTCGTCTATAAGCTCCGGCTCTGTCTTTATCTCCATTGTTCCGTTTTCTATCCTCGTCACTGAGAGGAGGTTCTCCACAAGCCCGGTCAGCCACACGGAGTCGTTGTTTATCTCTTTGTATATCTGCATTCTCTTTTCGTTGTCCAGCACGGAGGAATCTTCCATGAGAAGGGATGAATTTCCCGTTATAGAGGTAAGGGGAGTTCTGAGGTCGTGAGATACTGCGCGCAGGAGGTTTGAGCGCAGAGCCTCGCGCTGGGCTTTTATCACTGCGTTCTGCCTCTCGCTTCTTATTACTAGCCTTTCGAGTGTCATGCCGCACTCGGAAAGTATAGCAAGTAGGAGGTTTCTCTCAAAAGCTCCAAGCTCTCTTTTACCCTCCATGGCAAGAGCCGCTTCCGCAAGAGGGGAGTTTTCACCACGCACCGCATAGTAGAGACACTTTGCACTCGGAAGTGTATCAGTGGTGGCTCCCGCCTGTTTGTTGTTCCTGTATGACCATATAGCAACGGCTTTCTCGTCCGCGGAGGTGAATGACGGATCAAGAGCTTTTCCGTCTACCGTGAAGGTTAGAGGCTCTGCAAGTCCGCCGTTTTTATCGGATGGGTAGAATATTACGGAGCGTTCCGTGAGCCTTATTATCTGCTGAGCCGCGGCTTTCATTATTTCGTCCGATCCGTCCGCTTTGTGTATTTTCTGTATAGCCTCAAGAAGAATTTCTGTCCTGTAGGCTTTTTCTGTAGACTGGACTGCCTGCTGTCTGAGCTTCATTGCAAGAGTTCCCGTTATGACGCTGACAGAGAGCATGATGATGAATGTGACTGGGTAGCTGCTGTCGTAGACCATGAAGGTAAGACGCGGCTCTGTGAACAAGAAGTTGAATGCAAATACGCTTACAAACGAGACGAGAGCCCCGTAGAGCCAGCCGCTTGTGCATATAGCTGTCAAAAGCACGCCCAGGATGTAGACCATCATTATGTTGGCGTCGTCAAAACCTGCGTAGTCGAAGAAGAGCCCCACGCATGAAGCTCCTATTACTGCGCAGGCAGACTTTGCAAGGTCTGAAAACGAAAGTACGGAAGCGCTGATTTTAAAGCGCAGCTTCGGTCTGTATTTTGGGAGGTTGTCCGGGATGATGTATATGTCTAGGTTCGGCACAATGGCAGAGAGTTTTTCCACGAGAGTCTGAGAGAAGAGCCTGCTTTTATGGTTGCTTCTGCCTATGACAATTTTGGATATGCCGCTTATCTTCGCATATTCCGCTATGAGAAGAGGAACGTCGCTGCCGTATATGGTAACAACGCGCGCGCCCAAGTCTTTTGCGAGCTTCATGTTGGCATTCAGCCTTGCGCGGCTCTTTTCATCCATAGTATCGGAGCAGCCTCCGTCCACAAATAGGGCTGTGAGGCTTCTTTTGAATGCCGCCGCTATTCTTGCTGCGTTGCGGAGCACTTTTGGATTTGACGGGGATGCGGATATGCAGGTGAGTATCTGCTCTCCCGCAGAGAGGGCGAGGCCGTCCTGAGACTTTTCCGCGCTCATGTTGAGCCTGTCCGCAGTCCTTCTGAGGGCTATCTCTCTTAAAGCGTCCAGGTTGCCGCGCGAGAAGAAGTTTTCAAGGGCTTTGTGAGCCTGTCTCTCCTTGTATATTTTTCCCTGCCTGAGCCTGACAATGAGGTCTTCCGGCTCTATGTCTATGACTTCGACCTGTGCCGCGCTGTCAAAGACTGAGTCGGGAAGGCGCTCCGCAACTGCTGTTCCCGTTATGGATGAGACAAGGTCGTTTAAACTCTCTATGTGCTGAACATTTACCGTAGTCCATACGTCTATTCCGCTTCTTAGAAGCTCATTGACATCCATATATCTTTTTCTGTGGCGGCAGCCTTCGGCATTTGTGTGTGCCAGCTCGTCCACGAGAATTATTTTGGGAGCTCTGGCAAGGGCAGAATCCAAGTCAAACTCGCGCAGTGTGATTCCCCTGTACTGCAGAGAAAGGGGCGGAATGACTTCCAGCCCTTCCAGCAGAGCCATAGTTTCCGGCCGTGAATGAGGTTCGACATAGCCGACAGCGATATCGGTTCCGCTCTTCGCCGCAGCCTTCGCAGCTTCGAGCATGGCATAAGTCTTGCCAACTCCCGCCGCATAGCCGAAAAATATTTTCAGCCTGCCTCTCGCGCCGTCACGGGCTGCTTCTTCTTTTATCCTTTTCAGAAGTATATCAGGATTGGGCCTTGCCTCTTCCATCGAAACACTTCCTCTCTTCTATACTAAAACTGTTTACCTGCTTATCGCCGCTCCGTCAAGAGCAAGGTTCACCAGAAGCACATTTACCGTGGGCTCTCCGAAAATTCCGAGGAACTTGCCTTTCGTGTTTTTCTTAATTACGTCTCTCACTTCATCCTCACTGCGTCCGCTGTTTGCCGCCACTCTTTTCACCTGATACTCCGCAGCCACGGGCGAAATATGAGGGTCTAGGCCGCTGCCGGATACTGTGACAAGTTCGACAGGAACGGCTTCGTCCGACATTTCCGGATGAGCCTTTTTTATCTCCGCTGTTCTTGCCAGTACGAGCCGCTCAAATTTATCTCCTGCCGGGCTGAGATTTGACGGCCATGAGTACATGGCTCTCTTTCCCTCTCCGTCTTTAAAGTTCTCCGTATCTATATTCATAGGACGCCCCCAAAGGTGGTTCATCGCTTTAAACTGCTGCCCCAGCAGAGGCGAATACCTTTTGCCTCCGACCTCTATTATGCTTCCGCCAGCCTGTTCGGGGAATATAACGCGCGATACCGCCGATACTCCGAAGGTGTAGCAGAACCCGAAAATTATTGTCGCTATGACAAGGTAGAGCGATGATTTAAGAATTGTATTCATCTTGATTTTCCTCCTTATACAAGGTGCAAAGCCGTAATAGCCATATCTATAGCTTTTATCGCTATAAAGGGAGCTATTATGCCTCCGAGGCCGTAAACCATGAGGTTGCGCAGGAGCAGAGACGAAGCAGAGACTTCGCGGTACTTCACGCCTTTGAGAGCCAGAGGGATGAGAGCCACTATTATGAAGGCGTTGTATATGACAGCCGAATAGATGGCGCTCTCTCCGCTTGCCAGCCCCATTATGTTCAGGACTTCAAGTTCGGGATATAGCCCCGTGAACATCGCGGGGATTATCGCAAAATATTTTGCCAAGTCATTAGCTATAGAGAAAGTTGTAAGACTTCCGCGCGTCATCAAAAGCTGCTTGCCTATCCTAACAATCTCTATGAGCTTTGTCGGAGAGGAATCTAAGTCAACCATGTTGCCGGCTTCCTTTGCGGCCTGAGTTCCGCTGTTCATCGCCACTGCGACATCGGCCTGAGCAAGAGCAGGGGCGTCGTTTGTTCCGTCTCCCGTCATTGCGACAAGATGCCCTTTCGCCTGATAGTCCCTTATCATTTCAAGCTTCGCTTCCGGCGTCGCCTCCGCAAGAAAGTCGTCCACCCCTGCTTCTGCCGCTATGGCTGCGGCAGTCACGGGGTTATCGCCAGTTATCATTATGCTCTTTATGCCCATCTTGCGCATATCGGCAAACTTTTCGCGCACTCCGTCTTTCACTATATCTTTAAGGTATATAACACCCAGAATTTTTCTGTTTTTCGCTACAACGAGAGGAGTCCCCCCCTTGCGCGCCACTTCCGCAACTTTTTCGGCGCAGTCGGAGCTGTAAATTCCACCCTCTTCCTCAACCCAGCGCTTCACAGCCTCCGCGGCTCCCTTGCGCACTTCGCCGCCTTTGTAATCCACTCCGCTCATTCTGCTGACAGCGGTAAAAGGAATAAATTTCATTCCTCCTTCGCTTATACCTCTGCCCCTCAGTCCATATTCGCTTTTTGCAAATACGACGATGCTTCGCCCTTCCGGTGTCTCGTCCGCAAGAGAGGAGAGCTGAGCCGCATCGGCAAGCTCCTCGGGAGAAGCTCCGTCAACGGGCAAAAAGGCTGATGCCTGTCTGTTGCCCAATGTTATAGTTCCCGTCTTATCAAGCATGAGAATGTCCACATCTCCTGCCGCCTCTATAGCCCTTCCGCTCATTGCCAAGACATTGGCGCTGTTTAGGCGGCTCATGCCTGCTATGCCTATGGAGGACAGCAGAGCACCGATAGTTGTGGGCGCAAGACATACGAGAAGAGCCACAAGGGCGGTAACTGTGGTAGGGTTGACTATGCCTGCCTGCTTCGCGGAAAAAGCAGAGTAGGAGTAAAGAGAGGCCGTAACGAGAATAAATATCACGGAAAGAGCGCAGAGAAGTATCTGAAGAGCTATCTCATTCGGAGTCTTCTTGCGTGCCGCGCCTTCCACCATGGCAATCATCTTGTCGAGGAAACTCTCGCCTGCGTCATTTGTAACTTTTACGACAAGCCAGTCTGAAAGTATCGTAGTGCCGCCCGTGACAGAGCTTCTGTCACCGCCCGACTCCCTTATAACCGGGGCGGATTCTCCTGTGATGGCAGACTCGTCAACAGAGGCGGCTCCGTCCAGCACTTCTCCGTCGGCGGGAATCTGATCTCCCGCAGATACCAGGAAAATGTCTCCCTTTTTTAGCTCCAAAGATGATATAGAAGTAAAATTTTCGCGCGAAGATGCGTCCTCCAGCTTTTTGACCGGGACATCCTTCCTTGCGGAACGGAGGGAATCAGCCTGAGCCTTTCCGCGTCCCTCCGCCGCCGCTTCCGCAAAGTTCGCAAAGAGCACAGTCAGCCAGAGCATCACCGTTATTCCGAAAGTAAAGGAGAAATTTTCTCCTCTCTCTGTAAAACATATCGCAGAAGTAATTATTGCCGATATATAGACGATACACATAACGGGATTCTTAACCTGCACACGGGGATCTAGCTTTATGAAAGAATCCTTCAAAGCCTCCGCCGCGGCAGAGACATTAAACATTTTATTTTTATTATTCATATTATTCACAGCTCCTTATTAACGAATGCTTATGAGATGTTCGGCAACGGGCCCCAAAGCCAAAACGGGGAAGAAGGAGAGAGCTCCTATCATCAGCACCACAAATATCAAAAGCAGAACAAACATCACACTGCATGTGGAAAGAGTGCCTGCCGACTCGGCGGAACGCTTCTTCTCCGCAAGACTTCCCGCCGCGGCAAGGGCTGCAGTCATGGGGACAAAGCGCGCGAAAAGCATGACAAGCCCCAAAGTTACATTAAAGAAAGGAGTGTTCGCGTTAAAGCCGGCAAAAGCCGAACCGTTGTTGCCGCCGGCAGAAGTGTAGGCGTAAAGAATCTCCGAAAGTCCGTGAGCTCCTTCGTTCGCAAGGCTCGCCGCGGAAGAGGGAACCATAACAGCCACGGCGCTTCCGACAAGAATGGCAACCGGAGTGGCAAGACAGATAAAGACAGACATCTTCATCTCAAACGGCCCTATCTTCTTGCCCAAATACTCGGGAGTTCTGCCCACCATCAGACCTGCGATAAATACTGTGAGAAGAGCAAAAGCCAACATACCGTAAAGACCGCTGCCCACTCCTCCGAAGACCACTTCACCAAGCTGAATCATCAGCATTGCAGTCATGCCTCCGAGAGGCGTAAAACTGTCAAGCATAGCATTCACAGAACCGCTTGACGCAGCAGTTGTAAAAGCCGCCCACAGAGAGGAAAGAGCTATTCCGAAACGAACTTCCTTGCCCTCCATATTTCCGCCCGACTGCCCCAAAGACGAAATATTGACAGCTCCGTTCTGAGCAAGCTGAGGCGTGGCGGCACTTTCCGCAAAAGTGATAACGGCAAGAGCCGCAAGCAGAAGAACAAACATAGCGGCGAAAACAGCACGTCCCTGCCTCTTATCCTTCACTGCGCGGCCGAAACTGAAACAGAGCGATGCCGGTATGAGAAGAATAGAGAGCACCTGAAGCATATTTGACAGAGGCGTGGGATTCTCAAGAGGGCTTGCCGAATTTGTGCCGTTAAAGCCCCCTCCGTTCGTGCCGAGCTGCTTCGGAGCAACCTGACTCGCCTGAGGCCCCATGGGCACAATCTGCTTTGTAACCGAAGAGCCGTCCGAAGCAGTCACGCTCTCAAGCAAATCCACACTTTCATAACTCTTGAAATTCTGCATAACACCCTGAGAAGTCAGAGCGACAGAGAGAATCAGAGAGAGAGGAAGGAGCACATAAAGCAGAGCGCGCGTCATATCCTTCCAGAAAGAACCGATATGTCCGCTCCCGACTCTCGTAAAGCCGCGCAGAAAGGCGAAAAGAACGGCAATCCCAACTGCGGCGGAGACAAAATTCTGCACCGTCAGCCCCATAGACTGAGCGAAATATCCCATAGTATTCTCTCCGTTGTAAGACTGCCAGTTCGTATTAGTGACAAAACTCACCGCGGTATTAAAAGCAAGATGCCAGCTTAGGCCGCCCAACCTCTCGGGATTTAAGGGAAGAACACCCTGAGCCATAAGCATAACGGCGAGAAAAACAAGGCTCACAGAACTGAAGGCAAGAGCCGCAAAAGCATACTCCTTCCAGTTCATATCCTCATCGGGAGCAGAGCCGACAAGCCTGTAAATAAAATTCTCACAAGGCCGCAGAAGAGGCGACATAAAAGTCCTCTCCCCCTCCATAACCTTATATATATAACCGCCCAGAGGAACAGCCGCTGTGCAGAGAACCAAAAGAGCTAAAAAATACTGCGACAAAATTTCCATGTGCATCTCTCCCATCAAAATTTCTAATGCGGCGAGTATACAGCGGAAAAAATAAGAGTGCCGTTAGAGAAAAGGCAAAGTTGTTAAGGTTTTGTTAAGAAGAAAAATCCC
>CAZNYN010000060.1:0-9345 GCA_964577295.1 uncultured Synergistaceae bacterium
AAGCCAAACCAAGATTTAGCCTATGTTTTCGCCCTTTCTCGTCTCCCCGCATAAGTATAAGCAGAGAGCCAAAACAACGTGTCTTTGTTTTGTGCGATAAGTAAGGCAGAAAATCTCTGATTTTCGTAGCCGAACTTAGTTTTTCCATCAATCACTTAGTTTGTTCATCAATGTGCTCGTGCGCTCCGCTTTCGGTCACGAGCAATCCTTATCCCCGGTAAGCCCGGCGGTGATTTGCTTGAAGAAATCAGGACACCACACATCCAATTCGGATGCGTCGCGAATAAATGGTATTACATCACGTTTCGCTTGTTTGAAATCAACAGAGTTGAACTTTTCCTCCAACAAGGCTTTCACATATTCTATTGAGAATTCATCTTCTCTCTTGAGATGCCCCGTCTGAATCAGCCTCTCCCGAAGGTGTCGAAGGTTTACGGAAGCCCCGCGTGAAAGGTAGAAAACATAATCGTACAAGTCTCTGCCCTTTACCCTGTTTTGCCAAGCACGGCAAATAACGGCATGTATTTTCCCTGCGAAAAGAGACGGCATATTATACATATTGATTTCATAGGGAAGCGGCAAAAGCCTATACTTGTGCTCAAAAACAGCATACTTGGGCGGTGTTACGTCCACTTCAAACTTTATTTTTATAACTTCATTTTTTGCGATATGTTCTGTCTCCTTAGAATCGGCATAGAACAAAAGAAAGTGTTCCCTTGTGCTGCCCTTCAGAAACGCCGAAAGGATGTCGCTCTCTTTCGATTTTACTTTTTTTTCAACAGAAAAATTTAATCCGAATGCGTTGATTTCATTTTCCAATGCAGGAAAATATGAGTCAAAGTCAAAATTTTCGTCTGCTTCCTCAAGCGAAAAATCCAAATCCTCAGAAAATCGGTTCAGTCCGTAAAATATTCTAAGCGCCGTTCCTCCGTAGAACGCAGCTTTTTTAAAAAAACCTGCCTTATACATTGCGCAAAGCGCAAGTTCCTGTACAACTTCCTTTGCTGCGTTTCTCATACCAACAGGTGTCGCGATGTTATAATTTTTCAGCATTTGCTCTACCGCGCTGTGCATCTTTGCATCCTCCCAAGCAGTGAACTTAGTTTTTTTACATTGGTGCAGTGATACTTTTCACTCAGTTCAGAGACCGTTTTTTGATTAAGTCGGAGCAGGCTGCTCTCTTCTATGCGCAGATCCTCGCTCAGCGCTGCTGTCAGCTCTTTCAAATTTGACAGAGGCGGCATTGTGTAGAGACGGTCACAAAGCGCCTTTTCTGCGCTCGCTATCCAGTATGAATATTCTCCATCTTTACGGATAAAAATTTCCCATGAAAAAACACTCGGAGGTACGTCTTGATACGTGAATGTGCCAAACGTGGTGACAAAAATTTTCCTTTTTTTCTTCTTGTAGGTCGCACAGGTAACAGAATATGAGGTTTCCGGTATTAATCCATAATGCATCAGAGCAAATTCGAAAGAGATGTAAGATGGTCCGTATATGCTTCCGGCAAGCAGATGGGGCGAGACGTTTAACTCCGTTTCGTAGAGCCCCTTAACTATGGGAAAGCACTCCCCACGCCTGACCATTCTCGAAAGTTTGGCTTTTGGATTGGAATATTCCCTAAGAGCTTCCATCATCATTGCCGTAGTTTTTATCATATTTTCACCTCATAGTCTCATTATATTGTACTTTGCGGTGCAAAACAAGGATTATTGTTCAAATTGTCTAAAGTTTGGAATTTCGGCAGATGTCTTATCCGACACAATATCCGATAAACGCGTGGCACGTTACGATGTGAGCAAAGACATCGTGACGGGCGCAATAGGCACAGAAGCGACAATCACAGTGATAAATTCAGATTTAGCCTATGTTTTTGCTCCTTCTCGTCTCCCCGTATAAGTATAAGCAGAGAGCCAAAACAACGTTTCTTTGTTTTGTGCGATAAGTAAGGCAGAAAATCTCTGATTTTCGTAGCCGAACTTAGTTTTTCCATCAATGGGTCTGTGCGGGGTAAAGCGACTTTAAGATTCTAAAAAATTAAAGTCAAACCCAACGCCGCTAAACCTCGCACTGAAGATTTGCAAGGAGACGATTAAAAAGCGAAACAGAGATTTAGACTGCCAATATTTCCCGCAAATGCAAAGCGTCCGAAAATCTTTTTGAAAGATTTTCGGACGCTTTTTTGACGCAATTTTTAATATAACTGTCTAAGTTAGGAGAAGAGCCCCGCATAGTAGCCGAAGATGTCGAATATCATCAGAAGTCCCGCTATTGTGAGGAGGATTCCCGATACCATTTTTATCTGCTTTCCGTGCTTTTTCAGCCACTGGAATACTCCCTTTATGTTGGTAAAGAAGAGAGCGGCAAGTATGTAGGGAATGCCAAGCCCCATCGAAAAGACAAACAGGTAAAACACACCCTGGAGCACAGTTTTGCCGTTGCCTGCGAGAACGAGAGCCGAACCGAGGAATGGCCCTAAACAGGGAGTCCAGCCTACGGAAAAAGCTGCTCCGAATAACATAGCTCCCAAGAATCCTCTGCGTTCAACCTTTATTTCCAGCTTCTTTTCTATATCAAGGAAACCTATATTGAATACTCCCAGGAAGTGCAGGCCGAATATCATTATGACTGCTCCGCTCAGGCGCTGGAGAAGCATCCTGTGATCGTTCAGCACAGCTCCGATTGCGGTCGCGGTCGCGCCAAGTGCCATAAATATCAGCGTGAAGCCCAGCACAAAACCTACTGTGTTCAGAACGCTCGCCCTGCGTCCGTTCTCTGTCTCCGCGGCAAGGTACATGATGTAGACCGGGAGCATAGGCAGCATACAGGGCGAGATAAAGGCCAGTATCCCTTCCAGGAAGAGAAGAGGCAGATCAGCGCTCATCCGCTATTTTGCTTCCCTGACAAGCTGCATCACTGCGTCTTTTGTCGTGCCTCCGACAAGCTGACCGCTCACCTTGCCTGTTGTATCAATGACATAGGTTGTAGGCAGATAGCGGACTGAGAACATCTCCGCGACTTTGCCCTCCGTGTCCAGAAGAACTCTCATTCCGTACTTTGTTTCAGAGAGAAATTTCTCAACTTTGCTCTTTGTCTCTCTTCTTCCGTCTGTCATATTTACGGCAAGAAGAACTGCTTTGCTTCCCGACTTTTTGAACTCTTTGTCCATCTGGTCAAACTCGGGCATTTCCGCTTTGCAGGGGGGGCACCATGACGCCCAGAAGTTCAGCACAACAACTTTGCCCTTGTAGTCGCTGAGAGATACGCTCTTTCCGCTTATATCCGTCAATGTAAAGTTCTTGACCTGTGCGCCTTTGTCGAGCGCGTAAGCCGAGACTGTGAATATGAACATGGAGACAAGGAGGAACATGGCAAATAGAATCTTTTTCATCAAAAACACCCCGTAATTTAAATTTATATTCATTGATGAAAATTCTATATTAGTAAGGAAGTGATGTCTTAGGCTATAATGCCTATATCCTGTAAGGGTTAAAATAATCGGAAAACTTACTGATTTGCACCTCATAATACCGCCTAAAATAACTCCAATATTGCGGCAAACCCTTGCTGTCAAAGGATTATTGCTGCTTGCACCTTTTACTGAAATCAGGCGCTTTTTTTGCGCAGAAAGCCCTCAGCCTCGGTCAGCAGCATGCCTGCTATGACGATAAGACCGCCGATTGCACCCTGAAGATGGAATGGATCTTGTCCGCTTATCACTGCGACGATATATCCGAAGAGCCCTTCCAGAGAGAATATGACGGCAGCGTGTGTTTCGGGAGTGACTTTCTGAGCCTTAAACTGCAGTATAAAGCAGAGGATTGTGTTTCCGAGTGAGACACAGAGGAGTGTAGCCCATATTTTCGGAGAGAAGGATGTCACGTCCGGAATGGGCTCGAATATAGCGGCAAGCACTGTCATAACGACTGCCAGAAGTATTATGTGAAGCGCAACAAGCCTTATCGGCTCGACTTTGCGCGAGCAGTATCCCGCGCCAAGGACTTGGAATGCGTAAAATACCGCCATGAAGAATGAGAGCAAGTCTCCGAAGTTAAACTCCATGCCGGGAGTAAAGCCCATGACGAGAAGCCCCGTGGTGGTCAGAGCCGCCCCCGCGAATATCCAGTTGCTGGGACGAGTCTTGTAAATTATCCAGACAAATATCGGCACCATGACGACGTTAAGTCCCCCGATAAAAGCCTGCTTGCTCGCGGTGCTGAATACAAGTCCGAAAGTCAGGAAGATAAATACTCCCGTCAGTATCGCAGTTTGTATGGAGGAGACCATCCAGTCCTGCTTTGTCGCAGTGATAATCCTCTTCGGGAACATTATTATCAGGAATATAGCGGCAAGCCCCATTCGGAGAGCCACAGCCCAAAGAGGCGTGATATTCCGCGCCAGAACGGCACTCATAGGTATTCCCGCCCCCCATATAAAAGCGACGAGAATAAGCATAAGGTCTGCGATAAAAATTTGTCTCTGTGTGTAGCCGCCGTGAAGTTCGCTCATTTTACTATAAAGCCTCCTGTTCTCTCAAAGCAGATATAATCTGTCCGTCAACCGAGTCGATTTTTCTCATAAAATAATATGCGAAAGCAGTGCAGCAAACGCCGCAGATAAATAAAGACCAATCTGTGCCGACCAAGTCCCCTATCTTTCCCGAGAGCAGGCTGCCGAAAGGCGGAACTCCGAGTATAGCCAAAGTATAAAGGGACATTATGCGGCTCCTGCTGTTTACCGGAACCATAGACTGAAGCAGAGTGTTGCAGGTTATAGTGCATGTGACCATGCAGAATCCGACCGGAGCTGCCAGAATTATTCCCATATAAATATTTCTTGAAAGAGAGAAGAGTATCACCGAAATGCCGAAGCCTATGCAGGTTCTCGTACACCACCAGGCGTGTCTGTGAGCCGTCTTGAGAGTAGCCATTATGAGAGATCCCGTCAAAGCTCCTATCGCAACTCCCATGAGCAGAAATCCCAAAGTTTCGGATGTGCCGCCTAAGACACTCTTTGCCATAGCCGGCATAAGAACGATTGCGGGAAAAGCGAAAAAGCCAGTTATTGCTATAAGCATCAGAAGATATCTGCTCGGAGCGAAATTATTGGCTATGCGGAAACCCTCGACAGCCTCCTTTATAGGCTCTCTCTTGCCTCCGTCGGCACGGCCTATCGGCGGCTCCTTCATATCCATCTTTTTAAGCGCGAACAGAGTCGAGGAATATGCTATGCCGTTAAGCATAAAACATACTCCCTCTCCCACGGCATGTATAACAAAACCCGCGACAGTGGGGCCGAACATTCTGGCTAAATTAAAATTTGTGGAATTCAAAGCTACGGCGTTTGTAATGTCATCCTTCTTATCGACAAGGTAAGAGACCAAAGCGTAGCGGCACGGAAGCTCAAACGAATCAAGCACTCCGAGCATGAGGCTCATAAAGACAATAATGTGGAACGTAACAAGGTCGGTCATAGTAAGAAAAGCAAGAGTCAAAGCCACGGCCATACAGCCCGCCTGACAGCAGAAAAGCGTCTTTCTCAAATCCCACCTCTCAATCATAGCTCCCGCTATTGCGGTGAGAAAGACAATCGGAATAGACGCGGCAAAATCCATAACACCCAGAGCCGAATTGGAGCCTGTAAGGCGGTAAACAAGCCACCCCATAGCCACACGGTGCATCCAAAGCCCGGTAAGAGATATAGCCTGAGCGATAAAAAAGAGCCTGTAATTCTTATTATTCAGAGCGCGGAGGGTATCGGGAAAAACCATGGCTACACGCTTATCACAATAGAACCGGATATTATCATAACGACTCCGGCCCACTGAAGCTTTGTCAGCCTGTCTTTAAGAACAAAGTGCCCAAACATGGCCGACATAAAAGGACTTGTGGAAGTAATGGCAGTAACAATAGCAACAGGCATAACGGCAATGCAGTAGGCATTTAATATAGAACCGAGAGTGAGTCCTATAACGGCCGCGCCTAAAAAATACCCCCAAGTCTTCAAAGGAAGATTCGTAAGAGGCATCACAGATGAGGGAGACCTTTTTATAACGACAAAACGTAGTCCCCAAGAGAGAAAGAGCAGCATCGCAGAACGGTAAAATGTCAGTTCTATAGGGTCAAGTCCCGATGCGACCATACCCATTTTTATCAAAGGAGCACCGAGAGACCAAGATACGGCTGCTCCCGCGGCCAGAGCAAAACCCTTCATCAGCCTTGCGGCGTTAAGAGACCTCTCCGCGTCCCTATCCTTCTCACGGTCATCCTTTGCCGCTCCGAAACGCAGCAGAAGAAGCCCTGCTATGACTATCGCTATGCCAATGACAATTACATAAGTTATCTCCTCTCCCAAAAGAAGCCAGGAAGTCACTGCGGCAAGCATAGGAGTCGTATTTGCGACAGGAATGGCAAGGCTTATCCCCATTGCTCTTATCGCCATAAAGTAAAGAGTGTCTCCGACAAGATAACTTAAAATTACATTTCCGATAATACAAAAAAATGCGAAAGGAGACTCCATTGCGGTAAGATTGCCCCCTGTATGAGCGAGAGCAATAATAAGAGATACCGCAAAAAACGAAAGAGACCTTACGGGATTAATTTCATTAGAGGTGCATCCCGATATTTTCTGTCCGTGGGCAATCATTATCGGTGACACTGCCCATAGCGTAGCAATAAAAAAACACAAAAGAAATCCCCAAAGAGGCATACTTTCTCATCTCCGATTATATAAGGTGACTGTGCTCATTGTACACTATCTGACGATAAAGAGGAATCTGAAGATATTCCACAAAAAAATTTAATCCCGCAACAACATAATGACATGCAAAATTTCATATCACGCCCTTGATGCGGAGTAAAACGCGGACACAGCAGTGCAAAGCAGCATCATGCAAGAAAAATTGCCACAAGAGGCTAAAATTTACTCTTACAGAAATATGGTTACATGTGCATAAAAACAAAAACCTCCAAGTCGGCTGATGTAAATAAAGCCGATATGGAGGTTTATAGTATGCTTAAAAGGGCTTTTGGTATATTTCTATTTTCCCCACGCCTTATTATATTCCGTGAGAAGCTCAAGCCTCTTAGCGTCCTGTCTTTTAAGCTGCAGTCCGAGTTCCCAGGGGAATACGTTCTGGAACCAGCGGTTCATGCAGTTTACGTAGTTCTGCCAGCTCCATATCAGATCCCAGAAATCATCTTTTGTTTCGATAGTTTCAAAACTGTCGATTATATCGTCACAGAATTCAGTAAACTTAGGCAGGTTGAGCCATGGTGCGGGGCACTTCGTGCCGGGGCCTGTGGAATCACCCATGAGATGGCACATGTGCTTGTTTATATATACCCACATTTTTTTGCATGTTTCCAATGACATCTCCGGATCCTTTATTGCCTGCTGAATTGCGGGTGCTGCTGTCCACCAGCCCATAGCCTGAGTATCGCTTACAAGGAAAAAGAGATTTCCCATGCACTGTCCGTCTGTTCCCGCTCCGCTTGGGAAAACCAGATTTCTGCTCATTGTGACTTCAAGCGGTTCTGTCCACCATGTTTTATCAATTTCGTTCTCTATTGCGTCTTTTACGGCACTCCAATGTTTGGACATGGCTATCACGCCTTTCTCCTGAATATTGTTGTGGTTGTGCTATGCACACATGACTGGATATCCCATACAAATTTGCCTGCCTCGTAGAATTTGTCCAAGTCCTCCGGTATGACTGTCGCTATGCATGAACCCGATGCCATAAGGGGTTCTGTGATGTGTTCGCCGTAGCATATTGTCACTTCGTATCCCGAATAGAGGAGCATCCCGGGGTCAAGCTCCGAATATAGTTTTTTTGTCTTGCCTATTCCCGATGCTTGAAAGCCTATCTTGACAGGGTGGCGCGGCGGCCTCGGTCTAGCGTCAAATAAACACCCGGTTGAAAGGGTGTGGCAGTTCATCCCTTTAAGCGGCTCCTTTAAAAGTTCCCAAAAACGTTCGCACATTTCGGGTTCTTCTGCTTCATTGAGAAGCGCGGTCACAGTAATTTTTGCTTCAGGAATTTCTACTTCAATGTACTTACTCATGCCTATACCTCCGTTAATAAAGTTTTCGGATCACCGTACGTGTAAATACTTATTTATCGTACACAATAAAGTGTTCGATTAGAGGATAGCGCCATTATGTACAAAAGTCAACAGGCAATTATCGTTCCGCTGTACGGAGAGCATTAAGGTTTGTTTTACAATGTCGGCTGCTTTATCTTATTTTATTTTTGTGTTATGGGAGTTTTTGTAGGCAGTGTGCGGTTGTGTCGCAGCCAAGAGTTTCGTTTGCCGACTCTCGAGTTCGGCGGTGTCATACTCTTTCTTTTCGGCAGGCGTTAATGCACAGTTATGTGGTTCACGGTCATGCTCCGTCTTCAGCTGCGGCTTCTGATGGGAGGGCAGTATCGTTTAAAATTTCAGGACATTTCAAACGCCCCAGCTCAAAAGACTGGATTTGAGCTCAGCATCACCACTGGATATATTATTTTCTAGGACTTGCACCTTGTCCTTAAAACCGTGAAGTTTGTAGAAGCTATTCCGAGATAACATATGAGAGACTTTATATTAAGTTTTACAGTTTGTATCGTGTACAAAATCACGTTTGTGGTATCATTATCACAAAAGCATACACATTCGCCTGGAGGGGTTATATGTCTTCACAATCGGCAGAGGAAACTGCATATAATGAAATTATAAATATGATTATCATGCATCAGTATCCACCCGGCTCGGCTGTTGTCGAGTCCCAGATCGCTGAAAAACTGTGCATGAGCAGGACACCTGTCAGGAATGCCTTAAAGCGGCTCATATCGGACGGGCTGCTTGACTGTACCTTAAATAAAGGCTGTTCCGTCCCAAACCTGTCAAGGCGCGATCTCGACTATCTTTTTGACTTCCGCACTCTTGTTGAGCCTGCATGCGCTAGAGAAGCTGCGATAAACTACACACCTGCGTATAAAGATGAGATAGATTCCTTGATAGAAGAGGAAAATACATGCCTGCGCAGTAAGGCAGGAGAGCTCCATATTATCAATGAGAAGATGCACACACTGACAGTGACGATATCAGGAAATAATTACTTTCTCCACTCCGTGAAGCAAGTCACTTGGCGCTGTCAGCTTTATTTGTTCTTCTTTGACAACTTTTATATGAGCAGAGGATCGGAAAACACCTCGTACTTAGAAAATTTTAAAAGTCCATCTCAACACGCAAGACTCTTTACTGCAATAAAGGATAAGAACCCAGATGAAGCGGAAGCCGTAATGAAAGAGCACATAGCTTCCACTTACAATATGCTTACTCAGAACAAATGGTATCC
>CAZNYN010000061.1:0-9254 GCA_964577295.1 uncultured Synergistaceae bacterium
TTGATGATTTACAAAATTACTTTACATCTCACAATAAATTCTGTCAAGCAATATTATTTTCCATTTAGCGGAATATATTTTAACATCGTGGAAATATTTTGCTTGACATTTTGCTGAAAAATAGCTATCTTTATGGCGTTAAACGGATTTGTTTTTCATGTAACGGAAAAGACAGATTTTAGGAGGTATCTCAGTAATGAGTCATAAGTTCTCACTTGCACACCTCACAGTTTTAGGCTGGAGCCCGGCAGAAATGGCCTACAACGCATCTCTTATAGGCTATGACTTCATCAGTATAAGAAATATCAATATGGGAGTAAAGGGAGAAAGGGACTTCTCCATTCCCGTAGGCTCTCCGCGCTGGAAATCATTAAAGGAAGCTCTTGAAATTACAGGCATAGCCATAAACGACATAGAGCTGGCGCGCGTTGCGGACGGAGTGGACGTATCCTCATACGAAGAGGCTTTTGAAGCCGGCGCATCTTTGGGAGCGCGCAATGTCATAAGCAGTATATGGACCGATGATAAAGATTTTTACTTGGAGCAGTTCGCAAAGCTGTGTGACTTGGCGGCAAAATATAATCTCTTTATAAATCTTGAGTGGCCGTCATGGGCACCTGTAGGAACTTTGGCACAGGTGCGCGAGGTACTGGACAGCGTAAAGAGAGCCAATGCCGGAGTAATGCTTGACACTCTTCACGCGTCACGCTCATATACAACCTATGAGGAGATAAAAGCCATTCCGCACGAACAGATAAAAATGGCTCATATCTGCGACGGCCCTGCCGAAATTCCCGATAAATCAGACAAGGAAGCTCTCATATTCACAGGCAGGGACGCAAGATACTATGTCGGAGAAGGAGCTATAGACATAGCCGGAATGGTTGCTCTGCTTCCGAAAGAGACAGTGCTTTCAATAGAACTTCCGCACCTGGAAAGGGTCGCCGAATATGGATATACCGAACATGCGCGCCGCTGCCTTCTCTCTGCCAAAGAATATTTAAAGAAGAACGGCATAGAATAAATACTTCTGTAAGACAACTTATCTTATTCATAAAGCAAAATAAATAATTAAATCAGCATAAGCCTTTGTTCATCTGAAAAGAAGGAAATATTATACAAAAAAATTTCACCACACGGAAAATAAATCTACTAAATGGTATCTTGACAAATTTGCAAAGAGAGATTATTGTATAGTTGTTTCCGTTATTTAGATTATATTTCCGTTCTGTGAAAACTGTTACTTAAAATTACCCCTTCGGAGGTGCAGTAATGCAAAAAGATTTAGTAGCATTTCAGCTAGTTAAGTTTCTTGAAGCACGCGGAGTAGAGAAGATTTTCGGACTTTGCGGCCATACCGTTATTGGTTTTCTCGACGCACTGAAGGACAGCAGCATTCAGTATATATCGGTACGGCACGAACAGATAGCCGCTCACGCTGCGGACGGCTACGCAAGAGGCAAAAACTGTAAGGTTCCCGGAGTTGTAATGACACATTTGGGCCCCGGGCTGACAAACGCCACAACAGGAGTTGCAGAAGCAGGTCTTAATTCCATTCCTATGGTTGTCATCGCAGGAGATGTCCCAACATGCTACTTCGGACGTCACCCGCACCAGGAAGTCAACATGCACGCAGACGCCAGCCAGTATGAAATATACCGCCCCTTTGTCAAAAGAGCGTGGCGCGTGGATCGCCCAGAGCTTCTTCCCGAAGTTATGGACAAAGCCTTCCGCCTTGCCGTAACGGGACGCCCCGGCCCTGTGCTTGTTTCCGTCCCTATGGATATTTTCTCTATGGAGATAGACACTCGCTTCTTTGAAGCAAGAATGAACAATTTCCCCGAACTTCCCAAGCCCGGAATGGATGAAGCGACTGCCGAAGAGATAGCTACACTCCTTGCAGAGGCTAAGAACCCGGTTCTCTATCCCGGAGGAGGCGTAATTTCATCGGGCGGAGCAAAGGCTCTCACAGAGCTTGCGACACACCTTGAAATCCCTGTCCTTTACACTCTTATGGGTAAGGGTTCCATTCCCGACAATCATCCGATGGCAGTCGGAATGACAGGTTTCTGGGGCACAGAGTTCAACAACACAACCGCAATGAACGCCGATGTGATGATGGCGATAGGCACGAGACTTTCCGAGGCAGATTCAAGCTCATGGTACATGGGCGAGACCTTTGACGTTCCGCCGACAAAGCTCATCCACATTGATATCAATCAGGAAGAGATCGGACGCAATTTTAATACAGTAATAGGCGCTATATGTGACGCTAAGGCAGCTCTTGAGGCAATACTGGCAGCCGCTAAAAAGAAGTACCCGTACGGTGTCAAACGCCCGGAAAAAACAGCGGCGATTGCTGCAGCCAAAGCAGCTTACAAGGAGACATTAGTTGCTGCTCAGAATTCGCCTCAGTTCCCGATGCGCCCGGAACGCATCCTGAAAGACCTGCGCGAGGCTCTGCCGAAAGACGGATACGTCGTTGCGGACGTGGGTTGGAATAAGAACGGTGTAGGACAGCAGTTTGAAATTTACGAACCCGGCACTTTCGTAGCTCCCGGAGGACTTTGCACGATGGGCTACGGCCCCTCCGCCGCACTTGGCGTTAAAGTGGCGAACCCAGATAAGAAGGTTGTCGCCCTTATAGGAGACGGAGGCATGGGCACAAATGTTTCGCCCTTTGCCACAGGCGCTATGGATAATGTTGCGGTTGTCTGGGTCGTAATGAACAACTGCGCATTCGGAACGATAGCCGGACTTGAGCGTCAGCACTACGACCACCAGTTCGGAACTCTCTTCATGAAAGACGGAGAGCCTTACAGCCCGGATTTTGCCGCCATTGCAGAAGCATACGGCATAAAGGGCTACCAGATAACAAAAGCGGAGGACTTCAAACCCGCTCTCGAAGAAGCACTGGCATCAAACAAACCATGCGTAATAGATGTAAGGATGGAAAATGCGCCGGTCGTCACATGGGGCTGCTGGAACATAAACGACATCTACCGCAAGCGCGGCGAGGAGAAGCCATGGAGACAGTGGTCATGGGAAGAGACAGAACCCTGGTACATGGCGGAGCTCAGAGAACAGAAGAAAAAGTAACAGCGGCAAAAGAGCAATCGTTCCAAATACAAATAAAATTATATAAATGATAGGAGTGTTTGTAATGAAGAAAACAGCAATTCTTATGTCCGTAATATTTTGTTTTGTGGTTATCATGGCGGCAAGCGCAACAGCGGCTCCAAAGTATGAATTTTCGGTAGCTAATGACTCTACCGAGGATACTGTAACAGGGCTTATGACCAAGAAGTTCAAAGAAGTTCTGGAAGCCAAGTCCAAAGGCGCGTTTAAGGTCAGCACCTTCCCCAACTCACAGCTCGGAAACGACAGAGAGCTTACCCAGAGCGCTCAGAACGGCGAACTCGCCTTTGTCGTTCAGACAACAGCACCCCAGGTCAACTTTGTCCCCAAGGCAGCTGTATTTGATCTCCCCAACCTCTTCCCCAACAAGAATGTGGCACGTAAAGCTCTCGATAAATTCCAGAAGGATATAGCGCCGGAATATGAAAAGGCTGGACTTGTAATGCTGGGCTTCGCAGATCAGGGTTTCCGTGTAACGAGCTCAAACAAGCCTATCACAAAGCTGGATGACTTTAAGGGACTGAAGCTCCGCACAATGGAGAACAAGTATCATGTTCAGTATTGGAAGGCCCTCGGTGCCAACCCGACGCCCCTTCCTTTCAGCGAACTCTACCTTGCGCTCCAGCAGGGAACAGTAACAGGACAGGAAAATCCTTATGAAGTCATAGTTGCGACAAAGCTTTACGAAGTTCAGAAATATGTCATAGATACAAATCACCTTCTCCACTACATAACGATTATCATGAGCAAGCAGATTTACGACTCACTCTCACCGGCTGACAAGAAGATCGTAACAGACGCGGCACGCGAAGTAATAGTCTGGGGACGCCAGCAGGCTGACAAGCGTCACGCCGACAGAGTCAACATTCTCAAAAAGAACGGTGTCAAGATAATAGAGCTTGACAGCAAAGTTCTCGGAGAAATGCAGGCTAAGGCAAAACCGGTTTATGACAATATTACAAAGGCTGTCGGCAATGATCTGGTCGACAAACTTCTCACAGCAATAAAAACTTCCAAATAACAACTCTTTCACATCACGAAACAGGGGCGGAGCAGCCCTGTCCATGAGGACTCTCCGCCCATTTCGCAAAACGGCATAAAGATAAATGTCACTCGTTTTATAACAGTGAAAGGAGAAACATTATGAAAGTTCTTAGATGGCTGGATGAGCATTTTGAAGAAACCTGTATGTCCATACTGCTTTTCCTCATAACAGCGATAATAGCATACGGCGTTTTCATGCGCTACATACTTAACAATTCACCCTCGTGGGCGGAAGAAATTACAAGATACTGCTTCATCTGGTCCGCCTTCCTAAGCATCAGCTTCTGTATCCGCAAAAATTCTTCAATCAGAATAGACCTCCTGCTTACATCACTTCCCCCGGCGCTGCAAAAGGCAAACCTTATATTGGTCGATTTAATTTTAATCGCAGTAATGTCTTACTGGCTTAAAGGCGCATTAGGAGTGACAGATATGCTTTTTCAGAGCGGACAGAGCAGCCCCGCGCTCTTAATCCCCATGTGGACTGTTTACGGAGCATCGATTGTCGGTTTCTCCCTTACAATTTTAAGATGCGTACAGCACCTGGTTCAGACCTTGCGCTGCTGTCCGATTAATGACGGAGGTAAATAATCATGCTGGCTATGGTATTTTTGACATTCGCAATATGTCTGGCTATCAGTCTGCCTATCGGCATAACTATGGGAATCTCCGCTATGATTCCTCATTTCATAAGCCCGACATTCCCGGCAAAAATAGAGTTTATCGTCCGTCAAATGGTCGGAGGCGTGGACTCGACACCTTTTCTTGCTGTACCACTCTTTGTCCTCTCGGGCGTAATAATGGCAAAAGGCGGAGTTTCGGAGAAGCTTTTCAATATGTTCTCCTATTTCGCCGGAGATAAAACCGGCGGACTTCCCTGCGCTGTCGTAATAACCTGCCTCTTCTACGGAGCTATATCCGGTTCCGGCCCTGCGACGACAGCAGCCATAGGCGCAATGTCTATCCCCCTTCTCGTAAGCCTCGGCTATGACAGAGTTTTTGTAACAGCTCTTGTAGCAACGGCGGGAGGACTGGGAGTTATCATCCCTCCGAGCATTCCTTTCATCCTCTACGGACTTTCCTCAGGCGTTTCGGTCGGTTCGCTCTTTATCGCGGGAATTCTTCCCGGCTGTCTCATCGGCTTTGCTCTCATGTGCTATGCATGGTACTACTGCAAGACAAGAGGAGAGGACAAAGAGAAGCTCGCCGCATATTGCCGAGAACTGCGTAAGGACGGGCTCTGGCACATATTCTCAAAAAGCTTCTGGGCTCTCATGACACCGGTAATAATCCTCGGAGGAATTTACGGAGGAGTTACGACACCAACAGAAGCAGCCTGCATCTCCGTAGTATATGCACTCTTTGTCTGCTGCTTCGTTTACAGAACAATGGACTTCAAAGGCGTCGTGGATACTTTTAAAGAAGCTGTGACGACATACGCCCCTATTACATTTATTCTTGCCGGTGCAATGGCGTTCGGCAGAGTTCTTACCATAATGCAGGCCCCTCAGGCTGTGGCAATGGCTGTTACAAGCCTTGTGGAGTCCCAGGTCGGAGTTCTGATCGTCATTAACTTGCTCCTCCTTGTAGTCGGAATGCTTATTGACACCTCGCCCGCAATATTGATACTAACTCCCATTCTGCTTCCTCTCATACAAGAGGTCGGAGTTGACCCCACTCACTTCGGTATCATTATGGTTGTCAACCTTGCGATAGGATTTGTAACACCTCCGATGGGAATCAACCTCTTTGTGGCAAGCTCTATGACAGGCATTTCCGTGCTTGCCATAGCAAAAAAAGCTTTCCCCTTTATCGTAGCGTTTCTGATTTCACTTGTTCTGATTACATTTATCCCAGCAATCAGCTTGGCACTGCTTTAAATAAGACGGACAGTACAAAACTAATAGCTTTATTCCGAACTTTTTAAGGTTCGGTACAGATGTTTTGTACCCTAAATTAATAACATACACTAAAAGGAGCTGTAATTATGGCACATCACGAAATAACACCGGAACAGACAGCGGCTTTAGACGAGATTTTTACCAAGGCCAGAGCAGCCGAAAAAGTAATTGAAAACTATACTCAGGAACAGGTTGACCGTATGGTACGCTGTGTAGCATGGGCAGCCGGAAACCCCAAGACATTCCAGGAAATATGCTGGATGGGTGTTGACGAAGCGGGAGCAGGAGACAGAAACGGACGCTACGGCAAGCGCCATAAGATTCTCGGAGTGCTGCGCGATGCACTTCGTCAAAAGAGCGTCGGAATCATCGAGACTCTGCCGGAAAAGGGCATAGTTCGCTACGGCAAGCCGGCGGGAGTAATAACCTCTCTTATCCCCATGACAAACCCGGAACTTACCCCTATAGTGACGGCAATATATGCTCTTAAAGCACGCGATGTCGTTGTCTTTTCGCCGCATCCCCGCACAGTAAAGACAACAAACAGAGTTGTACAGATTATGAGAGACGCTCTTGCCGCAATAGGCGAGAACCCCGATTTCCTTCAGTGCGTAACAGAGGTAAATATGGATCTTGTAGCGGAAACAATGAAGCGCTGCGATCTTATTATGGCTACAGGCGGCCCCGCAATGACAAAGGCGGCCCACAGCAGCGGCAAGCCTGCATATTGCTCGGGCGCAGGAAACGCGACAATGATTTTTGACGAGACAACCGATGTCAAACAGGCAGCCATGAACACAAGAATAAGCAAGACTTCCGACTTTGGTTCAGGCTGTTCCGCAGACGGCAACCTTATCATCAGCGACCAGGTCTATGATGATATGCTTGCGGCTCTTGAGGCTGAAGGCGGCTACCATGCTACGGACGAAGAGCGCGAAGCGATAAAGAAAGTTATGTGGGATGAAGCGGGACACAGAATAGTGGCGTCAGTCGCCGTATCCCCCCAGGAACTCTGCCGCCAGGCAGGATTTGAGATCCCGGCAGACCGCAAGTTTGTAATGGTAAACAGCGAAGGCATAGGCAAGGAGTTCAAATTCAGCGGAGAAAAGCTTACGACCCTTTTGACCCTTTACAAATATGAGGGCGAGTTTGAAAACGCTCTTAAGATGATGGACGAGATTTACAAAGTCGGCGGACGCGGACACAGCTGCGGCATATTCAGCTTTGACGACGACCACATCAACCGTTTGGCTCTCAGAGCTCCCGTAACGAGAGTAATGGTGCGTCAGCCTCAGTCAAAGGCGAATGCCGGAAGCGCACAGAACGGTATGGCAATGACTTCCAGCATGGGCTGCGGAACATGGGGCGGCAACCAGGTATCCGAAAACATAGCTCTTAAACACTACATGAACAGCACATGGGTCGCAAAGCCGATAATGACAGACCAGCCCGCCGAGGATATACTTTTTGGCGAGTTCTACGATCCTACAGTGACAAAAGACTAGAATCGGAAGGTGAGGCTCTCATGTTCAATACTACGGTAAATACAAAATTCTTCGGGCTGCTCGGCAGTCCTTTGAGCCAGAGCGCTGCGCCTTTCATGCAGAACAGCGTCTATCAGAAGCTCGGAATGGACTGCCTCTATGTCCCGCTTGAAATCGACATGGAACAGCTCGAGCATGTAATAAAGAACCTTGAGAACTTTCACTATGCCGGCTCGGGAGTGACCATGCCGTTTAAGACTCATGCCTACAAATACCTTGACGGCCTTGCCGATTCGGCAAAGTATACCGAGGTGGTAAACACCATAGTCTTTGAAAACGGCAAAAAAATCGGACACAACACGGACGGAACCGGCTTTGCTCTTTCTTTGAAAAAACAGCTTCAGCTTGAAATTCCCGATCACAAATATCTGATTTTAGGCTCGGGCGGAGCTGCCACCGCAATAGCATGCACGCTGGCGTCGGAAGGAGCAAAAGAAATAAAGTCCCTCTGCATCGCAAAAGACTATTTCTGCGCAGAAACTCTCTATGCCAGAGTGGACAAACACTTCCCCATGGTCTGCACCATAGCGGAAATGACAGATAAAAACATTGCAGAATCTCTTGAAAAGTATGACGTCATCATACACGCCACAAAGGTCGGCATGTATCCGCACTCTGACGATATACTCTTTGACCCTGAGCTTCTGAAACCAGAGCATATAGTATGCGACGTGGTCTACGTTCCTGTAATGACAAAGCTGCTTAGAGAAGCCTCCGCACGCGGATGCAGAACTCTTTCCGGTCTGTGGATGAACACATATCAGGCGGCAGAGCAGATACGCCTTTGGACCGGAGTGGAAGCTCCGACAGACTATATGTATGAACACAGCCTAGAATTCCTGCGTTCGCAGGGCAAGGCGTAGAAGAATTTTTTTAAAACCGCATAGGGCAAAATCCTCGCAGCTCTTTGGCTTAGCGGGGATTTGCTCTATTATGGCAAGATATTTCGGATCGCGGAGGTGGCAATTATGAAGAACAACTATCTTTTAGGCGTCATGGCGGGTTTATGCTCAGCACTTCTCTGGGGAGCCCAAAGTCCCATTGCCAAGATAATATCCGCAAGCGGGCTTAATCAAGTTTCGGTCATTTGCTACCGCGCTGTTTTCACTGTATTGACAGTTGGGCTTTTTATACTTTGCACAAAAGGCAAATCTGCTTTTAAGATAGACAGATCAACTGCTTATTCTTACTCTGCCGTCGGCATACTCGGTATAGGCTGCAACGCCTCCGGCTTTATGCTCTCCTGCGTCTATCTTTCCGTGCCTCAGGCTCTTATACTGCACTACACCTTCCCCCTTATAACTATGGCAGGAGAAATATTTATAACAAAAGAGCCCCCGAGCAAGCTTCAAGTCATATCCGGATTTCTCGTAATGGTAGGACTGTACACAGGATTCTTTTACGGGAAGAGCTCATTTTTGGATGGTATCTCCCCAATAGGAATAGCTTGGGGCACTCTCTCCGTATTTGCGATAGCGGGACAGACTCTCATAACGAGAAAAATCTCCAAAGGCGGGGCATCAGACCCAATCATACAGCTTTTCTACGCACACGTCTCAGCAGGAGCTCTTTTGATACCGGCAAAAAGCATCTTAATGGGATGGTCTGATCTGCACTTTCTCACACC
>CAZNYN010000062.1:0-9227 GCA_964577295.1 uncultured Synergistaceae bacterium
TGCACTGCGTGGAAGTTGTTTGCTTTGCTTCATGGCAGTCGCTTCGCGGACGTTGCTTCACGTGAAAGATGGCGGAACGGTTGGCAAACTATGGGCAAACACTTGGCAAGCGATGGAAAAGGCGGAAGCGGTGTATCAATGTGGAGTAAATCTGAATCTAGCGTTGTTGTCTGTGCCTTGTTTTTAAAGCCTTCCTCTCCGAGGCGGGCAGAGAGGCAAATCACCGTTTTTTGCTATTTGTGCGAATCGACCGGTTGTTTCACCCAGAGGTGGCGCGGCGCTGTTTTGCGCCGTGACGGAAGGAGTATTGACCTTGGTTTTCTTTCGTGAATAGGCAGTACTGAACTGTGTATCGATGGTATCATTGGCGTGAAATAATCACAGAAGGGCGGAATTTTATGTGCTCAGGATTTCTTAACGGCAATTTGATTGTAAATTGTACTGCGATGACCGATTTGAACAACCAGCACAAGCATGCGTCCATCTTCTATCTTGCATAGGACACGCCATGAGCCTACACGGTAGCGCCATAAACCTGATAGGTTTGATGTTAGTCCCTTGCCGCGTAAACGTGGGTTATCAAGCTCCATGAGTCCCTCAAGATAGTTGAGAATTTGCTGAGCGTCCGGTTTGTTGATGTGAAACAGGTCTTTTTCGGCCTGTCGTGTGAATTCAATTCTCCAATCCAAGGCGAGACCTTACGTCTTGCAGTGATGAGGATTTTTCACCGTCAAGCAGATATGTTTCATAAGCGGAGGCTGCCAAAGCGGCATCTTCGATGTCATCAAGATACGTTTCAAGAGCCTTGCGCGCATACCAGGATTTTGTGCGTCCAGTCATCTCCGCAAGAGCGTCAAGACGTGTCTCTAATTGGGGATCAAGTCGGATTGCAAGCATTTTAATCACTCCTTTACGCTATGTTATACAAGTATAGCATGCTGCGCGTAGCAGAACAAGGTTGCTTATTGCCGGCTCTGTGAGAGGTGCTTATGCCTGCTTCTATAGCCATTTTGTGTCTGGTTTCGCGGCGTGGAAATCTCTCTTCAATAAATCGGGTATTTCAGGGCTGATTTCACCTTTATATGACGAAGTTATCGGCTTGTTATGCGAAGATAAGCAGCTTCCGGAGAAGTACAGAGACCATGCTTTGAGCGGCGCATTAAAGAATTACAGGGAACTTCACATTGCACCGGACTGGCTGCTGATATACGAGAAAAAAGAGGATACAATTCTGTTGCTGGCGGCAACAGGCAGCCACACGGAACTTTTTGATTGAAACTTGAATAATGAAAACACGAAGACAGAGGTGTCATGCCTCTGTCTTTGTTGTTTTATTAAGCTATTTCAGGAATTTATTTCTACGCTGAATTTATGTTTTTGTAAGCCCTTCAAGAAATCCTTGAAGGGCTTTATTTTTTGCTTTGCCTCACAAATACGCAAGGCATGCAAAATTCGAATGCAGATATCATTCAAACGCAAAAGCCTGTCTATTTTACTTTTCCTGAACTTGTATACTCAAAGTAATAAGGTGGGTGGAAATATGTCGATCTTATTTCACGGTGTATAATTTATCAAATTATTATAAAATATTGACTACAGTAAATAATATGTTAGAATAAAATGGAATATTTAATCATGTTCTAACAAGTCATTCGCTAAAAAGGAGTTGAGATCGTTGAAGATCGGAAAGATGGTAGCAGCCGTAGACTCTCATACATGCGGAGAGCCGACAAGAATAATAGTCGGAGGCGCGCCTGTTTTAAAAGGCGATACTATGGCGGAAAAATGGGTTGATTTTAAGACGAACCACGACGAATTCCGCCGTTTTATTATGACCGAGCCCCGTGGCCACAGTGATATGTTTGGAGCAATTCTTGTGCCTCCGGTTAATAAAGAGGCTGATACCGGCGTGATTTTCTGCGATACAGGCGGCAGTCTCTCTATGTGCGGCCACGGCTCTATTGGAGTTGCGTCCGCCATGGTCAACCTTAAGATAGTCAAAGTGAATGAACCTCATACCGTCGTTAAGTTGGATACTCCCGCAGGACTTGTTTCCATCGATGTTGAAGTCAAGAACGGCGAAGCTGTCAGTGCCACTTTGCGGAATGTGCCGGCATTCGTATTTGCCGACGGGCTTGATCTGCATCTTCCCGCACTAGGCAAAACTGTTAAATTCAGTATATGTTTCGGCGGCAGTTTCTTTGCGATTCTGGACGCGGCAGATTTTGGTCTCAGTCTCACATCAAAGGAAACAGCGCGCCTTGTCGAACTTGGAGTTATGGTGATGGATGAGGCCAATAAGCAATATTGTGTCCAACATCCGGAAATTCCCGAAAATAATAAGATATTGCTCGCGGAATTCGGGCTTCATAAAGAGGGACAAGCCGCGCGCAATTGTGTGGTTTTCGGACGCTGCAATGTTGACCGTTCTCCGTGCGGAACGGGAACATGCGCGAAGATGGCTCTCTTGGCGTCCAGAGGTGAGCTTGCGCCAAACGAGAGTTTTGTGCATGAAAGTATATTGGGAACGGTATTTGAAGGGCACTATGAAGAAGGGCCAAAGGTCGGAGCCTATCAAGCAATTACGCCCTATATAAAAGGGAGCGCAAATATCGCAGGCTTTAACTGGCTGATAGAACACGACAGCGACCCGCTTCTGCCCGGTTTTTTGCTTAACTGATGCGGATCGGAAGCGGCTCGCTCCGCGGAAGTCACTTCGCGTGAAATACGAAGCACTGTTCCGTTCTTTGTGAATACAGTGCCGCATGCAGCTACGAAAGTTACGCGGAGAAGTATCCCCGCGTAACAAGGTTATGTTTTGTCAGCCCTGTAGGCCTTTACGTTTTCTCATAGATTCGGCAGTTAGTGCAAGGCTGTGAGGGCGAATGTGCAGGAATTCGTCCTTGTGTCAGATATTCTTCCAGTGCTTGAAGCCTTTGCCCAGAACCTCTGACGCGTCCGTTATGACCATGAAGGCCTTTGTGTGGTGCTGCGCCAAGTGGCGTTTAAGCTCCATTGTCTGACGCGGAGTCAGCAGGCACATAATGGTAGATCTCTCGTCACCGGTGTAGCCCCCGTGGCTGTCAAGAATAGTCGAGCCGCGGCTCAGGGCGGTTGATATGTAGGAGACTATATCTCTCTCCGACTTACTGTCTCCCACTATGAATACAAGACGCCTCTTGTCAAAGGATGCCAATACATTGTCCATCGTCTCTCCCTCGACATAGCCGGAGACAAAGCCGAAGAGCAGCTTTTCAAGTCCGACAGTCCCGTAGGAAGCTGCGAGTATTACCACATTTAAGTAAAAACTGTAGCGCCCGACCTCTATTCCCATCCTCTTTCTCATGACTGCCACGATAATGTCCGTGCCTCCCGAGGAAGTGCCGCAGCGGAACATGAGCCCTATTCCTATGCCCTTTATGATACCTCCCGCAACTGAGACTAGGAACATATCCTTTATGAGCGGAATCTGAACTCCCGCCAGAACTTCCAGAAAGAACGAAAGGAGCAGTGTGTTGTAAATAGTCCATGCAAGAAAACGCTTGGGCAGCTCTCGTCCTCCCCACAGCATGAGCACCGCATTGGCTATGAGGTTGAAGAGAGCCGGTGAAAAGCCCAGTGTGTATTTTAAGAGCAGAGCGATTCCCATTACTCCCGCGTCGGGAAAGTGGTAGGGAAGAGTAAACCATATCACTCCGATAGAATATATAAGCACTCCCAAAGAAGATATTACAAATGTGGAAAATTCATTTCTGCCCAATATGTAGGCCCGCTTTGCCGTGTGTCTGACTCTGTGTTTTAATTCCATAAAAAGCACCGCCCCCGCTGTTCTTATTCATACCCTATGTAAGTATAAGCACAGAGAATAATCCGCACATCGTGGGGCTTACAGAACTTTATCGTATTTTCCGAATATAACAGACAACTCCGGCTCTCTATGAGCCGGAGTCGCGGTGTTAACTTTTGTCTGTTCCGTTTTACTGCAGAACTTTTGAGAGAAATTCTTTTGTTCGCGGCTGCTGCGGGTTTTCAAAAAATTCTTTTGGGCTGTTCTCCTCAAGGATTGTCCCCGCGTCCATAAAGAGCACTTTTGTGGCTACGGACTTTGCAAATCCCATCTCGTGAGTTACCACTACCATGGTCATTCCCTGTTCCGCAAGCTCTTTCATAACGTCAAGCACCTCTCCGACCATTTCCGGGTCAAGCGCGCTTGTCGGCTCGTCAAAGAGCATGACTTCGGGGCGCATCATCAGAGAACGGACTATCGCTATTCTCTGCTTCTGTCCTCCGGAAAGCTGCGAAGGGTAGGTCTCGGCTTTGTCCTCAAGTCCGACGCGCTTCAGCATCTCCATTGCGGAGGCTCGTGCCTCCGCTTCGCTCTGGATTTTCAGCTTGACGGGAGCGTAAGTGAGATTTTTGAGTATCGTCATGTGAGAGAAGAGGTTAAAAAGCTGGAACACCATTCCCATCTTCTGCCTGTGCTTGTCTATGTCACAGTTCGGAGAGTTTATGAGAGTGCCGTCAAACCAAACTTCTCCCGATGTCGGCTCTTCAAGCAGGTTGAGGCAGCGCAGAAATGTGCTCTTGCCCGAGCCGGAAGGCCCTACTATGACTATCTTCTCTCCCTTGTTTATAGTGAAGGAGATATCTTTCAGCACTGTGTTGCTGCCGAATTTTTTTGTGAGATTCTTAACGGTAATCACTGCGTCTTAATCTCCCTTCAAGAATGCTGACACATTTTGTCGCGATAACGACTATGACAAGATAGGCAAAGGCCAGAACAAGATATGGCACAAATGCGTCGTAGGTTGTCGATATTATCGAACGCGCGGCTCTTGTCAGGTCAAAGACGGCAATAAAACCGACTACCGAAGTTTCCTTTATCAGAGCGATTAATTCATTGCCGAGAGCGGGAAGAATATTCTTTACCGCCTGAGGAATGATGATATGAAACATTGTCACAGTGTAGGAAAGTCCCAAAGACCTTCCCGCTTCCATCTGCCCTCTGTCAACGCTCATTATTCCGCTTCTTATTATCTCGGCTACATAGGCTCCGCTGTTAAGTCCGAGAGTCACAAAAGCCACATAGAGAGGATTCGCTCCCATCGGGCCCATGATTCCGAAGTAAGCAAGCAGAAGCTGAACAACGACAGGCGTTCCGCGGAAGAGCGTGATATAGGCTCCTGCCGTGATATTCGCCGCTTTGCACATGATCTTAGCAGCGGGAGTGCGTCCCTTTGCTATTTTCATCAATGCCGCTATCGTCCCTATTATAATTCCTATAAAAAGGGCGACACAGGAGACTTCAAGAGTGGCGATGAGGCCTGTCTTCATTAAGGCAAGCCCCTCGCCGACTATAAATTGATCGTAAAATCTTAAGGGTAAGTTATCAAACAATTAGCGACAGAACCTTTCTCGGATTTTATCTACCTGATCTCCCACTTTGCAAGAAGTTTTTTGACTGTGCCGTCATCGAGCAGAGCCTTGAGAGCCTTGTCTACCTTTGCTTTAAGCTCTGGATTCTTTTTGCTTATGGCTATGGCATACTTCTCGACTGTAAGGGGCACTTCAACCGCTTTGATAGCTTTGCTGTTGGCAGGTGCGGCAGATACTTTCTGAGCCACTATGTCGTCCATCACTATTACGTCTATTGACTTGTTTCTGAGAGCCGTGACTGCAAGGCTTATATTGTCAAAGACTGCCGGCTTTGCGTTTTTGATTTTGGCATACTTAAGGCTTGCGTCACCCTCGACATACTTCTGACCTGTAAATCCCGTAACTACGCCGATTTTCTTACCTTCAAGCTGCTTGTCAAGCTCCGCTTTTGTCTTTCCAGTGATTGTCTTTTCGTCCGTTCTCACTATGAGGAACTGCGCCGCATTGATGTAAGGTACGGAGAAGGCTACAGTTTCCGCTCTCTTGGGAGTGATTGTAAGTCCGGAGATAGCCAAGTCGCATGTGCCTGACTGCACAGCTCCTATAACTCCGTCAAACTCCATATTCTGATATGTTACTTCCGCGCCTATCTTCTTTGCGATTTCTCCCATAAGATCGATGTCAAAGCCCACAAACTTTCCGTCTTTGAGGAACTCGTAAGGCTCAAACTCGGCGTTTGTCGCGGCTTTCAGCTTTGTCGCGGCGTTTGCTGCCGTTACGGGAGACGCGGCAAAAAATGCCGCAGCCATCATGATGCACAGAGCGAAGAGGAAACCTTTTGATACTTTCTTCATAATAATCATCCTTTTCTGTTTTGTATTCCATTTTTGTATACAATGCACCTTACATTTGCATTATATTAAGGAGAGATTATACATGATTTATTAAAAAAAGCATCCTTTTTAAAAATAAATTATTTATTTGCCTGTAACATCACTTTCGGTTCGGACAATATCGTCAATCATAGCTCCTTCATGGGCCTGCAAAGCCGTTTTTGCATATATCCCCAAGATTCCGCGCTCCTTCTTGAGAGGCAGCTTCCACTTTGACATACGCTCCTTTATCACCTCGTCCGCAATGTCGAGGTTCACAGAGCGTCCTTCGATATCTATCTTGATAATGTCTCCGTCCTCCACAACGGCGATAATGCCGCCGACTGCGGCTTCCGGCGAAATGTGCCCGATCGCCGCCCCTTCCGTAAAGCCGGAGAAGCGTCCGTCCGTAAGCACAAATACGTCCTGTCCCATTCCTATGCCGACAAGAGCGTCAGTAGTCATCATCATCTCTCTCATGCCGGGCGCGCCTCTCGGCCCTTCGTAACGAATGACTACGACATCGCCCTTTTTAATCTTTCCCGAAACAACGGCTTTGTGTGCCTCTTCGTCGGAATGGAATACCCGCGCCGGGCCTTCAAATTTCCGTATGGCTTCGGATATCGTGGTGGTGCGGCATATTGCTCCGTTCGGAGACAAATTGCCTTTAATGACTGCTATTCCGCCGTTTTTAAATACTGGGTTCTGCACGGTCGTAAGAGTGTCATGGTCGGAAGACCTGCGCAGCTCCGCTATCTCGCCGATTGTGCGTCCCGACACGGTCAGGCACTCCTTGTGGAGATAATCCTTCATCTCGCCCAGCACAGCGGGAACTCCGCCCGCATTGTAAAGGTCGACAATAGTAGCCTTGCCTGTGGGAATAACTCTGCTTATTACGGGAACAGACTCTGACAATTTGTCAAAATCGTCAAGAGTCAGCTCCACTCCGACCTCGCGCGCAAAGCTCAAAAGGTGCAGCACCGCGTTTGTAGAGCCTGCCACAGCCATAGTTATGATAACTCCGTTTAAGAGGGCCTCTCTTGTCAGAATATCCTTGGGCTTGATATTCTCCTTCACAAGCTCGACGATTCTGCGTCCCGTCTGAGTGGCAAACCGCTCCTTCTCAGCATAAACTGCGGGAATTGTGGCAGAGCCGGGAAGAGACATTCCGAGAACCTCCGTAAGTATCTGCATTGTGTTTGCAGTTCCCATAAGAGAACATGCTCCGGGGCCTGGACAGACATGCTCTTCAAGGTAGCGAATCTTCTCGCGCGCTTCGTCGCTTGCGTAGTCCGCTCCGAATACAAGCTGGTCAAGCTCGCTCATTACAACATTCCGCCCGCCGCTCCTGCAAACCTCCTGAGAACCGCCCGTCAGCATGATGCAGGGAACGTCAGCTCTTATTCCTCCCATGAGTACCCCCGGGATGATACTGTCGCACGAAGCTAAGAGCACAAGGCCGTCAAGGAGCTGAACCCCCGTCATAATCTCGACAGACGAAGCTATCACGTCACGTATGACAAGTTCGTAGCGGAAATGCGGCATTCCGATTGGCACAGCTCCGCATGTGGCTATTGTGCCGAACTCAAAAGGAGTTCCCCCTGCCTGAAGAATGCCGGCCCTTACACGCGCGGCGAGTCTGTCCAGATGAACGTGCCCCAGCCCTGCGTCGTTTGCCGTATTTACTATTCCTATAAGAGGCTTTGAAAGGTCACCGTCGTCATAGCCGCAGCCCTTGTAAATAGCGCGGCGCGAAGACGAGCCCTTGCCCGAAAACAACCCGAGTTCCTTTGAACGGTATGATGCCATAAATACCAGCCCTTTCTCCTGATTAAAGTAAAAATCCTTCCGGCAGCGGGTCTTCGCTGTCCAGAACGAACTGAGTGAATCCCGTTATCCATGCCGGCCCTGCTATCTTCGGAACTATAGCACTGTACTCTCCGACATTTGCCGCCTCCAAAACAGTTCCCGTAAACTTCGTATCTATAATGCTTGACGCAAGAAACCTCTCTCCGATATTAAGCTCGCCTCTTGAACAGAGCAGCGCCATCCTGGCAGACGTTCCCGAGCCGCAGGGAGAACGATCCACGGAACCTTCCGCAAAGACACATATCTGTCTGCTGCTGCATCCATACTCGGTCTTTGTCACCGGTGCTGTGATAATTACTCCGTATATTCCGTTTATCTCCGGGTTTTCAGGGTGAACAACATCGAGATTCGCGTTAGCCCAATTCTTAATCTCCATGGCTCTCTTCACTAGCTCCGAAGTATTCTCCGGCAGAACTTCAAGCCCCAGCTTTTCCTGCTCCACGAAAACATAAAAAGCTCCTCCGTATGAGATTGCGCAGCTCACATCTCCTATCCCGTCAACGGGAATAGTAATCTCCTTTTTATATACGAAAGAGGGAACATTACAAAAAGCCACGTTCTTCACTCTGCCGTTCTCCACAAGAGCCGAAGCTGTAAGACGTCCCGCAGGAGCGTCTATATTTATAATATTCTCTCCTTCATGCACATTGATAAGCCCTGTCTCCGCCGCGGTCTTCACCGTGCCGATAGTGCCGTGTCCGCACATTGTGCTCATGCCCTCATTGTGCATAAAGAGGACTGCCAAATCCGCATCGTCAGTGGGAGGGGGAACAAGAACCGCTCCAAACATATCCTTGTGTCCGCGCGGTTCCTTCAAAAGCATACATCTTATATTGTCATAATGCTCGGCAAAAAACTTCATCTTCTCAAGCATCGTAGAACCCTTTATCTGCGGAATGCCCGAAGTTACAACACGTATCGGCTCACCCGCCGTATGAGCGTCAATCACGCTAATAACCCTTTCAAACCGAAACAAAAACACCAGCCCCTCTCATCTTACAAAACAGTGATTATCATTATAATATATTAATGTCATAGCACTAAATCAGCAATGAGCGAGAGGGCGTAAAGATATACAAAGTAAGGCTTGCGCAGATTGGCAGAGCGGTT
>CAZNYN010000063.1:0-113 GCA_964577295.1 uncultured Synergistaceae bacterium
AATGTTGCGAAGTTCTAAATCTGAATTTATCACTATACCTGTGCCTTTGAAGGGCAAAAGCAAACACAGCGCCCTAAGTCTTGGTTTGGCCTTCTAATCGTCTCCCCGCAACG
>CAZNYN010000063.1:213-9135 GCA_964577295.1 uncultured Synergistaceae bacterium
GGTCAACGCCGCTTTACCCCGCACTAAGGCATTGCGGGGAGACGAGAAAGGGCAAGAGCAAACACAGCGCCCTAAGTCTTGGTTTGGCCTTCTAATCGTCTCCCCGCAACGCTTCCGTGCGGGGTTTAGCGGCTTTGGTTTTGACTTTAATTATTTAAAATCTTAAAGCCACTTTACCCCGCACAGAAAATTTGCGGGGAGACGAGAGTGGGTCAACGCCGCTTTACCCCGCACTAAGGCATTGCGGGGAGACGAGAAAGGGCAAAAACATAGTCTGCGTCTCGGTTTTTCTTTCGATCACTTGCCAATTCTTTGCCAACGGTTTGCCAATTGCTTGCCGGCTTCTCTCTATCTCAGTTTCAGCGTGAATATGCTTTGGATGAATGATATGAATATTAAGATTGCTCCTATTATTAGGGCTGCGTCTGCTATATTCATGCAGAGCCCCTCGGTGAATATCTGTTTTGAGAATGGTACGAAGAGCCAGTCTCTGACGTAGCCCAGGAATATTCTGTCGAAGAGGTTTCCCAGTGCTCCTGCTGCCATCATGGCCGCTCCTGCGGTATTGTATTTGTCAGGTTCGATGATTTGGAAGAGCAGTATGATGCATGTGATTATTACAACTGTGAAGAGCATGTGCCACATTGGGCTCATTCCTTTAAAGAGCCCGAAGGATATGCCCGTGTTCATTACCGCGCTTCCGTTCAGAACAGCCGCCGATTTTGTCATCAGGTCGAAAATCAATATCAGCAGTGTCAGAATGCCCAATAAGCCCTTTTTCAAGAAATCATCTCCTGCGGCAGTTTTTGTCTCCGCCGACCATTTTACACGGATTTTTCCTCGAAATTAAGGGGCTTTTCGCTTTCTTTAAAGGACGAGATTTGTCTTGCCGTTATTCTGTCCAGTGTATCGCGGAATTTTTTTTCGTCTTCTTCCGTTCTTTTTGACGGGCCTTTTGTTCTGCCTCCGCCTCTGCGGAATTTTGCCTTTATTTCGCGCTCTTCAAGCATGAAGTCTATTTTGTCCTGTCTGTATTCCGTTCCGGACGGAGCCATGGCCGCGGCTTTTTTTGCCAATATTACGGCGGCAAGTCCCCAGTCCTGTGTTATAACTATGTCGCCCGCCTCTGTGATGTTTATTACTTTTATGTCCGCTTCCTGAGATGCGTTTCCGACCGTTATGTGTCTGTCTGATTCGATATTGTGGTTGAAGCTCGCGACTGTGACTACTTCGATTCCGTTTTTTCTGCCTGTCTTTATGGCGTACTGCAATGCCTCTTTCGGGCATGCGTCCGCATCTATTATTATTTTCATTCTCCGTGTCCTCTCGCGAGAGTTATTTTCGTCTGCGTTAAAAGTCCGTATGGCTCGGTTTGATGGGGCAGGTGGCGCTGCCTGCCGCGGTGCTGAAGCAGAAGCTGCCTTTGTTTTCTTTCGCCTTGTAGAGAGCTAAGTCGGAGTTTGAGTACAGCTCGTCAAATGTCGTGCCGTTTTCGGGATAGAGAGCTATTCCCATGCTCGCAGAGGAGTGAGCGCCCTTCACGATTTCCATTTTCAGCATTTCGGAGAGAGTTTCCGCTCTCCTGCGCACAATGTCCGATCCCGGGATGTTTTTGAGGAGCAGCATAAATTCGTCTCCGCCGACTCTGCCTATGAGGTCGCCGCTTCGGAGCTGCGATTTGAATATTTCCGCCGCGCTGATTATAACTTTGTCCCCCGCAATGTGGCCGAAAGTGTCGTTTATTATTTTAAAGTCGTCAAGGTCAACCATTATCAGAGCGTGGTGCGAGGCCGCTTCATTTTCGAGAGCGAGGCACACCGCATCGGTAAAGGTTTTTCTGTTGAGCACTCCCGTCAGAGAGTCCTGCTTTGACATAGCCTCTATTTCAAGGCGGCGGCTCTTTTCCTCGTGTATGTCGGTGATTATGATAAATGCTTTTACATCGTCGTTATCGGGATATCTGGCAAGTTTGACGGATATGCGAAGCCAGCGCCAATTTTCGTCTTTTTCGGTGTAGCCCCTGAAATCAAGAGATTCGTCTCCCGTCTGCCCTATGTAGAAGAGGGCAAGCAGTCTGTTTAAGTCCACAAATTTCGCATATTTCTCTCTGTCGTCCTGACATACGTTTATCTCAGTCCACATTTCCGTTATGGTATTAAAATCACAGCAATCGGGGATATCGCAGAAGCGCAGCCTCATAGAGCCGGTTATTTTGTCCATCACTTTCCTTGTCACGTTGTACTCTATTATCAGAGATTTATCCCGGGGCATTGTTGCTATACTTTGAGTCCATAGTTCTCCCGCAATCTCACGTTCCCTCTGCTCCGTTATGTCGTGAGATGTTATTACGGCGTGCAGAGGCTCTCCCGCCATGTCAAAAATCAAGGTGGCATTCATGCGGTGCCACACCTGTTTTCCGCTCGGGGTAATGGCCTTCAATGTCATCGCTTTAGTCGGAGAACCGTCTGCTATCGAGGTGTAAAACTTTCTAAACTCGTCCGCGCAGTCTTCGGGGATAATTCCGTCTTTGATAAGGGATTCGGGGATATTTCTCATAACTTCGGGCAGTCCCATCTTTGCTGCGGCTTCCGGTGTCAGCAGCAGTTCCTTAGCCTTTATGTCATAGCGGAATATAACGCTGTCGGAGTGTGCGGCGGCTATTCTGTACTCCTGCTCGTGCAGCATTATCTGCTCCTTCTCTTTTTCAATCTTCCTGCGCAGTAAGTTTTCTCTTTTCAGCACATAGACAATATAGATCAGTCCCATGATTAAAACGGCTATAACCAAAACCATGGCGTACCTTGTGGAGCTGCTTATTTCTTTGTTTATTATAAAGTCGGGCACGGAATTTATCATAAACCAGCCGTTTATGCCTATCGGCACATAGTATGAGAAGCGTTTTTCGCCATTTATCGTGAAGCTGGCGTGGCTCTCTCTGCCTTTCACCGTATCGCTTACAATATCCGCAAGGGCAGTTTCTTCAAAACTCGCTTCGCTCAGCATAGCAAAGATATTTGCTCCATAAGAGCTGCCTTTGCACTTTGTCTTGGAAAGCAGGAAATCTGTGTGAGATGAGCCTATGATGAGATAGCCGTGCATGTCGGCAATGTAGGAGTAAGCGCCTCCGCCGAAGGCTTCCGAAACGACCAGATTCTGCATGGCTTTCGCTGAATAGTAGCCGCAGAGTACATATTTAACAGAGCCGTTCTTCTCCCTGCATGGGACGGAGATTACTATGTATGCTCTGTCGTCCGCTTTTGATGCCGGTATAAAAGAAATATTTTTTTCTCCGAACAATGCCCTTTTGAAATATGCTCTTTCCGCGACATTGTATTCATTATTATCTGTTCCGTAAGCGCGTCCATCCGGCATTACTACCGCTATATATGCCAAATCCGAGGCTCTGGCGGCGGTTTTTGCCTCTCTTACCAAGGTCTCTTTGCTCATATCGTGTTCTTCTATCTGGGATTTGAGCAGATTAAGAAACAGTTCCTGTGTGCGCAGGGAATTTTTAAAAAGCGATACCTGCTCGTATGCGGAATCACGCAATATACCGTCCACGCGTCTAAGTTCAGCGTCCCTTATCTGGTCAAAGCAGAGCAGAAGGCAGACTGCAATAGCCGCCGTGAAAACCAGCGGTACGACAAGAGGCAGAGGATCCGATTTTACCGCTTTTACGCAGCGTGAAAAGAATGAAGACGATTTTCCCTTTTTCATTAATATGCTCCCTAAAGTACATTGGTAATTTTTATTACCAAAGAATGAATCTAAAATAGATTATATCCCTCTGCCGAAATTGTACAATAGCAGCCACAAATCATACCTTGCTGTTTTACGCATCGGAACGGAAATTGTGCGATTCCTCCCGACTGTTCGCGGCATGGAATGTTATGCAGACTATTGGCGCGGGCTGGCTGTTATTTATGAGTAGGATAGTCCCTTCAAGGTATATAATATTTCCGCTGTCGCCTATGCGGCGGAAGTTCACGGCAACAGGCTCACCGGTGGATATGGCGCTTTTAAGAGCATTTTTGAATGTGTCTCTGTCTTCCGGCACAACTCTCTGAATTACGTCGTCGGCATATGAATCCATGCTCTCCGCTGTGACACCCATTATCTTGCGGTAGCCCTCATTCACGCGCATAACGTCAAGTTTGCCGTCAGCATATTCGTAGAGTCCGAAACCGGCGCAAAGACCTTTGAGCAGCAGATTTACGAGGCTGCTGTCTCCCATGAGTATGCCTACGTCCTCGTGGCTTAAGCCCTCGCAGCTATTGCTCGGCCCAGGGCTCGCGCAGGTATCGAGCATGTTGTTCCAAACGTCCTCGGGCACGGGTTTTGAATAGTAGTAGCCCTGTATCATATCTCCGCCGACGCTCTTTATGAAATCCGCCTGCGCCTTGGTCTCCACTCCCTCTACAACGACGGGAAGCTCCAGGCGCTTTGCCATGTGCAGTACGGATGTCATAATAGTGCCGACACGCCCTCCGCGCTCGAATCCGATAAGGAAGCTCAAGTCCATCTTCAGAGTGTCCGCCTTTATATCCTTGAGGATTCCGAGAGAGGAATATCCGCTGCCGAAGTCGTCTATCGCCACTTTAAAGCCGTGGCTGTGCAGCTTATTCATCATATCCGCAAGAATAGCCGCGTCCAAAGTGAAGGAGGACTCCGTAAGCTCTATCTCGAGCATATCCCGCGGGATATTGTACTTTTCCGCGATACCGTCGGCTCTTTCGGGGAATGACGGGTCGAGTATGTGAGCGCGCGAAAAATTGACGGATATCGGAGCGGTGCGAAGCCCTTTTGAAATCCTATCCGCTATGCTTTTGCACACTTTTTCAAACACGTAAAAATCCAGCCTCGCTATCATGCCGTTCTTCTCGAAAAGTTCTATAAATTTTATCGGAGGGATGAGGCTGCCGTCCGCTTTCTTCCAGCGCACAAGCGCCTCCGCTCCCGCCACGGTTTCGCTCACGGCGTAATACTTGGGCTGGTAATAGACAAGAAATTCACCGTTTCTGAAAGCTGCGTCGGCAGAAGAAAGCAGAGCCAGATTCTCAAGCTGTTCCGCATAAGAGTTGTCATCGTAAAAATTAATATTGATGGAGTAGGAATTTGAGACATGGGCTGTCTTTAGGGCAAATAGGGCTCTGTCGTACATAAACTGCACAGCGGAGTTCCTATCCTGTACCGCATATACTCCGTAGACAAGCCTCATGGAATAATTTTTGACGGAAGAGCGGAACAAGCTGTCCCACTCGGTGATTCTCACACGAAGGTCGTCACCCCTGATTCGCATCAGAAGCACAAAGTCATCGGCGGAATATCTGGCGCAGAGTTCATCAGCGCCAAGCATGCCGACCGCCGTGCTGCCCACAATCCTGAGCAGATTATCCCCCGCGTCTATGCCGTTAAACTCGTTATATTGGTGAAATTCGTTGATGTCCAATGCCACTATCGCATATTTTTTTTCATCGGAAGAGCGAGAGAGAATGGCGCGCGCCCTCTTCTCAAATCCGTACTTGTTGTAAAGCCCGGTGAGACTGTCACGGTAGAGCAGCTTCTGCACTATTTTCATGCTCTTCACCTTATTTATGGAGAAAACAGCAAGAGCTATAACCATGACAAGCAAAATCATAGCAGTCAGCAGCACGAACATTACAGGCAGACGCTTCAGCTTTGTGATAAAGTCAGGTTTGTTTGACTGGTCATACTTGAGAGCCAAGTCTTTGTCGTAATAATTATTGTCAATTTTTATGGCGTTAATGGCCTTGTTAAGGCTTGAGAGGACTGCGACGTTGCCCTTTGTCGTAACAAAATAGAATGAAGCAGGGGCAAAACCGGCCACTACTTTTATATCTCCCTTGGTATTTTGGCTTGATGCCGCGCCTGCATCCACATCGCCGTTCTCGACTGCTTTTAAAATTTCCGGCTCGTTTTCATAATTTACCAGCCTGATCGAGAACCCGTTTGCCTTTGCAAACTTCAGCAGCTCCTCGTCGTTGTTTGTCACCATGCAGCATGCGACCGTCATATTGTTGAAGGAGTTAAAATCATAAGGCTTTATGCTGCTGTCGGCGCGGACAAAGAGAGCAATGTTTGTTGTGCCGCAGTCAAGCTGGGGATAGGCGTACTTATTCTCACGCCCCTCCGCCTTAAACATGCAGCCTAAAATGTCAATTTCGCCAAGCTCAACCATCTTCATGCCGTCAGACCATGTACACTTGACAAACTCATACTTCCATCCTGTGTACTTAGCTATTTCGGTAAGGTATTCATAATTGTAGCCGCAAGGTCTGCCGTCCTCGTCAAGCTCCTGATAGCCCGAAAAGGGAAACCAACCGACCCGCACGGTGCGGCTCTCGGCTCCGCAGAGAGGAGCGGCGGTTAATAGAAGAGTGAGCAGAAGAAATGCAAACAGACAGAGGCCGGCCGACTTTACTCTCAAGCAGTAACATCTCCCAAACAAGCTGAAAAAACAAAAAACTTATTCCGATTCAACAAATTTATACGGAGCGATTATATACCATACAAAGAGAAAATTAAAGTTTAGTATAGCAAATAAATATAGATGAATCCCTATTGCGGATTTTAAAGTATCCGCCGGTTCTCATGACATATTCTACTTAATTGTACAAACTGTAAACATTATTCTGATATAAGTAAAAATACTCAATATTTTAATAACCGATGTGGAATATTGAGCAAGATGCTATAATGAGAAATATCCAAAGTAGCCTTAAAAAGTTCACTTTTAATAATCACGCATTCTGTGCTTCGGTGTAGTTTAGTGTCTAAAAATGAAGAGAGCTGCTCAAATGTACAAAAAAGCGAAGATGTTTTTAAGAAATCACAGCGCGTTTTTCTTATTTTCTCTGCTTGTCGTCTGTCTTTTTGCGATGCAGAGGTCGGCAGGAGCACAAGGAGAGGCAAATCCGCTGGTAATTTCGTCGGATGCTTCTCTCTCTGTTGATATAAAAAGCCCGGTCGATTCAAAGGATATAACTCTTACGGCTGTTTTGACTGAACCTTCCGTTACTAATCCAGCCGCTTTGAACGGGACAGATTTACAGCTTAGCTACATATGGACAATTGAGACCAAAGAGAAAGGGTTCGCTGTTATTGAATCGGACGGAGGGCAGACCGCCCACCTGAAATTAACGAATATCACAGGCGGCGAAACAGGGCGCGAGAGTGCCGCAGTGACAGTTAAAGTTTATGAGCCCGACAACCCAACCCCTAAATATACGGCAAGCACAATATTCACAGTCACCAACTCATACGAAATAACAAAAGACACCAAACTCGGCGATGGTTTTGCCCCATTCCATAAGTGGAATCAGCAGTATCCGCTAGTGACCCTTGTCATAAAAGATGACATGCCGGTATACAGCCTTACAGTCAAAGACGGACACCGTGTTGCAATATATGACAACGGTGCGAATAACGGATGGAACGGCTCCGAAGCCGACAAAGACGTAAAAGACAACATGCACGTCGGCCGCTTCAAGGGCGGTATAACTGTAAGCGGCGGCGGTGTCGTCGAATTTCACCGTTCAGAGTTTGTCGGCGGCCCCGTTACTGTCGGCGAAAGGGGAACATTTGCCTCTTATTACGGAACGAGAGTGCTTGTAAACGGTGATTTTAAAATAGACTCCGATACTCACGATGCGTCCAGAATACACATAGGCGACGATGCCGGCATAGCCGGCCGCACAGCCGGGCTTCTGCAGATTGAAGGCAGCTTTAAGGCTAATGACGGCAAGTCGGACAGAAAAATACCAAGCATATATATGTATAACCTCTCCAGACTGCGAGTCAAGGGAGCGAGAATGGACGGAGATTTTAATTTTACGGTGTATAACCACCCTCAGAATATCATCAATGCAATATTCTGGCAGGGCGGCAGCACCAGGTGGTATGCGGAGTACATAAACGGCAGCCGCACCCCGCTTCAGTCCATTTCACCGGTTCATATAGAGACGGCATCTGCGGAAATCATAGACGCTGTTGCTATTTCCAAAGATGTCTCCGCAGTCGGAACGAAGATTGTAATAACTGAAACAAGCGGCGACTCTTCCACACCTGGGTCGGGGGATATCAAATTTAAAGTTGAGTCGGCGGATGTATATGTCGCTAATATAACTCCCGTCAAGCTGAGCACATATACGGGAACGGCAGTTGCAAAAATAGCCGCTCTTCCAGTCATTAATGCGGCAGCAACACAGTCCAAGACAATATCAAGCGGTTCCGCAGCGGGGCTTTCATCCTCATCGGCAGTGAATGAGGGCGGCAAACTCTTCCTTCTGACTATGCCGATATCAAACGACGTAATCTCGGGAGACAAACCGATAGACAATACCTTAATACTTGTCTCTGCGGACAGAACGGGCTATCTGCACCTTGCGAAACTCACAAAGGAAAAGAAGTATGTCTCTCTGCCCAGAGTGACTGACATCAAGGACGTGACGGACGGCAAGTGGGCTGTCACAAAGACGGTGACACTCTCAAGAGATGTTCAGGAGACAACTTATAACGCAAGCGGCGACAAAGTTATTAATACTGTCACAACTAACGAAAAAGTCACAACAGTCTGCAAAGCCGATGAGAAGTTCTCAAAGGAGGCAGCATACAACATAGTAATAGGAGTGAAGGACAACGGGCTCTATGACCACAACGCGAGCGAAGATATAGTAACTGACCCGGTTGTACTCTACACGGACGGCACTTTTGCGGAAGACCCTAAGAGCGGCGGCAGCAACGGCGGCGGATGCAGTGCCGCAGGATGGTCAGTACTGGCGCTCGCCCCTCTCGGAATATTTGCCCTGTACGGCAGAAGGAAGAAGTAAAGAAGAAAGCTGTGCGAGCAAAGCGATATTACAAAATGGGCTGACCGTCGGGTCAGCTCATTTTTATATCCCG
>CAZNYN010000064.1:0-8928 GCA_964577295.1 uncultured Synergistaceae bacterium
TCTCTGCCTCTGACCTCCGCTGAATTCATGGGGGTAGCGGGTAAGGTACTCGGATCTTATGCCGACGTCCTCCATAAGGCTTAATATCTTTTCTCTTCTCTCTTTTTTGTCTGTCATGCCGTGGACAAGCAGCGGCTCTCCTATTAGCCTCTCGACGGTAAAGCGCGGGTCGAGCGACGAGTAGGGATCTTGAAAGATTATCTGTATTTTCTTTTTGTAGTCTTTCTGTTCATTTTTAGGCAGTTTAAAAAGGTCTTTGCCTTCAAAAAATATTTCGCCCTCGGTGGGAGTGAGAAGTTTGACTATGGCTTTGCCTGTAGTGGATTTACCGCAGCCGCTTTCACCGACTATTCCGAAGGTTTCTCCGTGTGTCACAGAGAAGCTTATGCCGTCAACAGCCTTAACATATTTTTTTTCCGAAGCAAGCAATCCATTTTTGATCTTTACGGGATAGTAGATCTTCAGATTCCGTACATCCAATATTGTATCAGTCATTTTTAAGCCCTCCCTCTTCAGAGTACAGCCAGCACCGAACTTTTCTTCCCGATGCGAGCTCATAAAACGGAGGTTTTTCTGTCTTGCATTTTTCGCACGCTTTTTCGCATCTCGGTGAGAATCTGCATCCGGTCGGGTAGTTCTTTGGACTCGGGACAGAACCGACGATATTGTAAAGCACTTTCTGCTCCTCATTTATCTTCGGAAGTGAGCGCAGAAGTCCGATTGTATAGGGATGCAGAGGATCTTTGAATATCGGCTTGACATCGGAAGATTCTACGGCCTCTCCAGCATACATTACAATTACTTTGTCCGCTGTCTGGGCGACTATCCCGAGGTCATGAGTAATAAGAATTATGGATGTGCCTGTCTTTTCCTTAAGTTCGACCATAAGCCGCAGAATTTGAGCCTGAACAGTAACGTCAAGGGCTGTCGTGGGTTCATCCGCTATAAGAATCTTGGGCTTACAGGCAAGAGCCATAGCTATCATTATTCTCTGTCTCATGCCGCCGCTGAGCTGGTGAGGATAATAATCAACGCACTTTTCAGGAGAAGGAATGCCTACGAGCTTTATCATCTCAATAGCTCTTTTGCGCGCCTCATCTTTGTTCATCTCCTGGTGATAGGTCAGTGACTCCATTATCTGCTGCCCCACTGTAAATACCGGGTTAAGAGATGTCATAGGCTCCTGGAAAATCATAGATATCTCGTTGCCTCTGATATCTCTCATTTCTTTTTCAGTCATACCAAGCAAATCTTTATCCTTGTAGTAAATGTGTCCCCCTGTTATCTTTCCCGGGGGATACGGAATAAGCCTGAGTATGGAAAGAGAGGTAACTGTCTTGCCGCAGCCGGACTCTCCGACTATAGCCAAGGTTTCTCCCTCTTTCAGAGTAAAGTTCATATCATCAACAGCTGATATTACGCCCTCATCGGTATTAAATTTTGTCTCAAGATGTTCTACTCTAAGTATATTCTCTGCCATGGCAATCCATCTCCTATCGTCGGCTATTTATTCTTCAGACGCGGGTCTAGTGCATCACGAAGACCGTCTCCGACGATGCTGAAGCTCATTACAACCAATGTTATGGCCACGCCGGGAATAATAGCGGCAAGCGGATAGTATCGGATTACCTCGCGTCCCTGGCTGAGCATGGCTCCCCACTCGGGATGAGGCGGAGTGACTCCCAATCCCAGGAACGAGAGGGAGGATGCCGTCAGAATAGCGGTTCCGAGGTTGAGGGTTGTGTTTATTATTATCTGCGACATAGCGTTGGGAATTATGTGAGTCATTATAATTCTTGTGTCGGAGGCCCCCATAACTTGGCACGCCTGAACATATTCGGAATTTTTTAACGTCAGCACAATTCCTCGAACCATTCTTGCGATGTAAGGTATGGAGTAAAATGCAATGGCCGCCATGGTGTTTACTATGCCGTTGCCAAGCACGGCTACGACAACAATTGCCAGAAGCAGTCCGGGGAAAGCCAGCAGCAGGTCGACAAAGCGCGATATCACGGAGTCCAGCTTGCCTCCGAAGTACCCTGCGCCCACTCCGAGAAATACTCCTATAAGAGAGCCTGCTATAGTTCCGACAAAACTTACCAAAAGAGATATCCTTGCTCCTATTACGAGGCGCGCCAGAGTATCTCTGCCGAGGTTATCCGTGCCAAGCAAGTGCTTCGCGCTGGGGTGCTGGTAGACATTTGCCAAGTCAATCGCATTGGGGTCATAGGTGCAAAGGGCTGAGCCCAATACAGCCATAGTAAGAAAGACCAGCAGGACAGCGCTTCCTATTATCGTCGCCTTATTTTTTACAAATCTTTTAAAAACCTGTGAGTCCATGGCCGCACCTCCTACTCGTACTTTATCCTTGGGTCTACCGCCGCATAGAGCAGATCAACCACAGTATTGACTATAACAAATACGGCCGCAAGGACTAAAACTGTTCCCTGAACAGCGGGGAAATCTCTTTTTAAAACTCCCTCGACAAGGTAGCGCCCTATACCCGAAATTGAAAATACTGTCTCTACCAGAGTAGAGCCTGCGAGCAGTCCTCCGAAACGGAGCCCTACTACTGTAATGACCGGAATCATCGCGTTCTTTAGAGCATGGGAGTAAATAATTATGCTGTTGGGAATTCCGCGTGCTTTGGAGGTTCTTATGTAATCCTGATTCAACACGTCCAGCATAGCGGAGCGGGTCGTGCGGGCTATGAGCCCCACAGACTGCATGCCGAGGGTTACGACCGGAAGGACATAGTGCAGAGGCGTCCTAAGCCCCATGCTTGGCAGCCATCCCAAGTAGAGGGAGAAGAAGAGCATCATCAGAAGAGCCAAGAAGAATGACGGTGTGGATACTGCTGTGAGAGATAGGACGACAAGGGAGCTGTCGGTAAATGTTCCTCTTTTTACCGCGCATATAATCCCCATTATCACTCCGGCTATGGCTGCGAATAGTGTGCCTCCGAGAGCCAGTTTCGCAGTCTGAGGAAATCTGTCCATTATCTCGCCGGTTACGGATTTTTTCGTAAATATTGATTTGCCCAGGTCTCCCGCGGCTACGCCCTTCATAAAATTAAAGTACTGCACGGGCAGAGGATCATTGAGTCCGAGACGCTCTCTTTCAGCCTCAATAGCCTCTTTCGACGCTTCCATTCCGAGCATGTTTTTCACAGGGTCTCCGGGAATCATGTGCATCATAAGAAAAACCAGCAGTGATATTACAATCAGCACCGGTATTATTTGCAAAATTCGTTTTATGGAGTAAGCAAGCATTTATGTATTAATACCCCTTTCGTAAGAACTCAGCGGCTCGGCAGACATAGCTCAGTTCTTGGAGACGCCGGACCGCCGCGTAAGACGGTCCGGCAATAATTATATTTGTACCGCGCAGAGCTTTACTTCTTGATGACCGCTTTTTCAAAGGTTATATTATTTATGGGGCTTGATGTTACACCTTCGACTTTATCGGACATTGCGCACATTCCGTACATGTCAAAGAGCCAAAAAGCTGCCGGGTCGTCGAGATAGAGTATCTTCTGTGCATCGGCATAGAGCTTCGCTCTCTTTTCTTTGTTGGTCTCGCTCATGCCGGCGTGTATAAGTTCGTCGGCTTTTTTATTTGAGTAGAACCCGTAATTGCTGTCGTTTACACCGGTTTCGGTCGTAGTGTAGAGACCTCTGAGGCCTCCGTCTGCATCTCTCATCGAGGGGCCTGAGCCCATTACAAAAATCGGCTGGTCAAAATCTTCTCTCTTGACACCGCTCCAGCTTGCAGAAAGAGCACTCCACTCCCAGACCTCTATCTTTGCCTTTATGCCGACTTTGGCGAGCTGTGCGGCAAGGACTTCAGCCATCTGTACGCCTTTTGCGTATCTTTCGCAGGTTACAATCTTTGTTTCAAATCCGTTGGGATATCCCGCTTCTTTAAGAAGAGCCTTTGCTTTTTCAATGTCAGGTTTTATTTCGCCGAGGTTTGTGTATCCCCATGTAACGGGAGCAAGAGGAGCTGTCGACGGATAAACTGTTCCGGCAAACATTGAATCGATGATTGCCTGTCTGTCAATAGCATGTACTATTGCCTGTCTGACCTTTGTCTTGGAGATTATCGGATCGTTGCAGCCAAAGCGGAAAAGTCTCTGGCTTATTGTCGGTCTCTTAAGAACTTTTATACTTTTGTTGGCTTCGAGAGTTGTCAGGTCATTTGCGCTGATTCCGCCTATTACGTCAACCTCTCCGTTTTCAAGAGCTATGACTCTTGATGCAGCCTCGGGGATGGCTTTAACTATTATATTCGCCGTCGGGGCTTTGCCGCCGAAGTAATCATCAAATCTCTCCAGCTTGACTTCGTCTCCCTTTGTCCAAGAGACCAGTTTATATGGGCCTGTGCCGTTTTCCGCTTCAACGTGGTTGCCAAGCTCAAGTCCGTGCTTTGTCAGGACTTCTGCATCCATGACAGCAAGAGAGAGGTTACATAGGAGGGCTTCCATCGGGCCATAAGGAACGGATGTAGTGATTTTTAAGGTGTACTTATCGGGAGCTTCCATCTTTTTGAAAATCTTTATTATTTCTGTCGTTCTGAAGCCTCCGCCTTTGGCATTCAAGGCTCTTTCATAAGTCGCCTTTGCGTCGGCGGCTGTGACTTCTTTGCCGTTGTGGAATTTGACTCCCTGTTTGAGCTTAATTGTCCAAGTCAGTCCGTCTTCCGAGACACCCCAAGACTCTGCAAGGTCGCCTATAACTTTCCCGTCATCCTCAAACTTAAGAAGGGTATTGTAGATCATCCTTACTACCTGTTCCGAGGTAGTGTCGTTCTGCACCTGCGGGTCATGGGTCAGAATGTCTGTATTAGCCGCAAAAACAATAGTATCCTTATACTCCGCTGACGACGTTTCCTGCTTTTCTGTCTTGCCAGTAGCAAAATAGATTCCTGCTGCCAATACAAGACATACTAAAATACCTATCACCTTTTTGTTCATTGTAAATCCTCCCTTTGTTTGCTGTCGCACTGTTTTAGGCTTACGGCAGTTTATTCTTTGTGCTGCTGTTTATAAATCTGTGTTTTATTTCCAGTTATCTTTAAAAACTCTCATGAAGTTGCCGCCGGCGTACTTTCTGATGTCTTCTTCGGAGTATCCTCTTTTACGCATTTCCTCGAATATATATTCCAAATCCCACGGGCCGTCCGCATGTATGGCATAACGTTCGTCTGGGTTTGTTCCTACATACTTGTTGTAGTCCGCTACTACTCCGCCGTAGAGAGTAGACTGAGTTACAACGCCCTTCTCGTCTTTTGTATCATCGGGGGTGCTGTCGCTTCCGAATCCTACGTGGTCTATTCCTATCAGGTTTACGACATAATCAATGTGGTCTACGTAGTCGGAAAGTGAGGGACGCCCCTTTTCTATATTGTTGCGCCAGCAGAGGGGACCCCATGAAGAAAGACCTATAACGCCGTTATTTTCTTTGAGCAGCAGAAGTTCTTCGTCTGTCTTGTTGCGGAGGTTCTTTGTCAGTGCCAGAGGGCATGAATGAGATATAACGATAGGCTTTTTGCTGGCCTTGAGAACATCCGTTGTTGTTTTATGACCGCAGTGCGAAACGTCTGCGACTATGCCCCATTCATTCATCTTTGCCAGAGCCTCTCTGCCAAAATCAGTTAGTCCTCCGTCAACTGTCTCTGTACAGCCTGTCCCTATGTAGTTTGATTTGTTGTATGTCATCTGCATGACGCGAAGTCCGAGCTCATACATAACTCTGAGCTTGTCGATGGAATTTTCGACACACTGAGGGTCCTGGAATGTTATGATTATCGCCTTTTTGTTCTCTCTTTTGGCTCTCTCTATATCAGCTGTCGTGCGTGCTATCAGCACATCGCTGCCGGGAGCATCCGCGCTGTTGTAGAGTCCTCCGATTTTAGAAGTGCACTCTCTGTAGCCTTCCGTCTCGCCCGGTGTCGTCAAAAAGAATGCTGTCAGGTAAGAATTTTTAAACCTGTCAGATAGGCCTATGAAATTACCTTCCGTAAACACACATCCGTCAACTGCGTATAAATCCTTCGTTTCTGTCATGATGCTCCTCCTTTTGTAGTTGCTACTTTTTGAGAATGGCTCCTGCTCTTATAACAGATGCACATTCTGGTTTCACTGCTGTTTTTCCGTTTACAATCACATAATCGATGCCCTCGGGGTAAATTCTGGGTTCGATATAGTTTTCATTGCTCTTGAGATTCTCTGTGTCGATTACAAGGATATCGGCAAAAGCACCCTCTTTGATTACGCCTCTGTCCTTAATAGCCATGAAGGCGGCGGGAGCTCCTGTAAGCTTGTGGATTACATCCTCAAACCTTTCTTCTTTCCTTGAGAGAATATATTTTGGGAATGCGCAGTATGTGTGGGGGTGTGGCAGAAGCTCCGCAAGCTCGCAGTCATTGCCGTAAAGTCCGCGGAGGTCGAAAGAATATGTGTCCGTGCAGATGAATCCTCTGGGATGTGCCAGAAGGCCGTTTACCTCTTCCATGGATTTTGCGCGGCTCATAGTCCCTATTTTGGGATTTTCTATAATGAGGTCTATCACAGTGTTGATTGAATCGGTGTTTCTCGAATCTGCTATTTCTCTTATATTTTTTCCGATATAGCATGGTGCTCCGTCTGTGATAAATATCTTTTTGTCCCATGAAGCATCGACATTCGGATTTATCGCGTACCACTTTCCGAGGCGAAGAGCCGAAACAAGTCTTTTGCGGTAGTCATGGGCATTAAGATTATTAATAAACTGATTTAAAGACCCGGATTGCTTTATCCAAGGGATAAAACGCGAGGCAAGATAAGGAGTGGTGCATATGCCGCCGCTTTCGCCCGGTATCACGTCAAACGCGACATCCGCTCCTCTTTCCGCATAGTTATCGAGGTGTCTGAGAGTTACATAGGCTGCATACGAATCCATCTCGGGGCTTTCGGGATAGATATCAAAGCCCGTTGCTATATGGGATATCTGAGTTTTTATGCCCGTCTGCAGCGCGATTTCAAGAGCTTCCGTTATTCCTTCAAGCTTATTCGCCTTTTGAGGAGTGCCGACACGTACTCCTGTCCGCCTCCAATGAGTAAAATAGTATCCGCCCAGAGCCTTTGTGAATTCCGCAAGCTCCTTAATCTCATCAAATTCGGCATAGGCACTTGGCGGGTAGTCTCTTCCTGTTGAGATTCCCCACACACCGGCATCGAACGCCTCTGCTATGTGGTTCTTCATAAGCTGCATTTCTTCTGACGAGGGAGCTCTCTTTTGGCTGAGTCCCATGACATCCGCTCTTATCTGACTGTGACCGGCTAATGTTATCATATTGCAGCCTATCCCGCTTTTTTGCAGTACGGCGGCATATTCGGAAAAGGACTTCCAATTGATGTCCAATCCCATCTTGTCCTTGCAGACACTTATTACCCTTTCTACAGGCTGGATTGTGACAGGGTCATAGACAAAAGGATCGATATCGTTCCAGAAGTCGTACTCCCAATACTTTCTCATCCAGAAATTATTGATCGGAGCGTTTGAGTCTCCGCACTGTCCCCCGATAAAAGTGGTTATTCCCTGCCTTAAGTAACTTTCGCAGTCGGGGTATATAAATGCGGAGCAGTCTGCATGGGAATGAGTGTCGATAAATCCGGGAGTGACACATTTGTCTTTTGCGTCAATAACCGTTTTGGCGGAAGTTTCACTGTCGCATTTGCCGATAAAAACTATCCTATCTCCTGTTATGCCGATATCTGCAAGATAGGCATCTTTCTTTGTTCCGTCAATGACTTTGCCGTTTCTGATGAGGATATCAAAAAACATAAAAACACATCCTTTTATAGCTTTTTAATATTATTAATCAAAAATGAAAAATATGCCTATTAATTTAAGTTGATATACTATATAATTGGATATACACACATTATATAAATAGAGGTGTTTTTGATTGCATGCAATCTTAGAATAGCGGTCACTTCTGAAATTGTCAAGTAAGATATTTGAAAATTAAATTATCAATTTGGCAGGGCTAAAATTATGAAACATTTTATTTTATAATTGGGTGGGTAGGCTGGAAATTTTTATATTTTTCGGAAAAAGTTTAAAATATTAATTACCATAATAAAGGTGGGGATTCCTTTATGCAGATGAGGTCAAACGAAGAAATAGCATATAATGCCGTAATGGACTTAATAGTTCAGCACAGCTACCAGCCGGGTTCTCCGGTCGTCGAATCGCAGATAGCCAAAAAGCTTAAAATGAGCAGAACTCCGGTGCACAGTGCTTTAAAAATGCTTGTCTCAGACGGTCTTCTCGAAAACACGGTAAACAAGGGCTGCTTTGTCCCAAACCTCTCCAAAGAGGACCTTGACGAACTGTTTAATTTCAGATTTGTGATAGAACCTCCCTGTGTTGTAGATGCCGCTCTTAACTACTCGCCGATATACAGAGAGAGAATGGACGCGCTTATCGAAGAGGAAGGCCGCAGCATAAAAGATAACCCCGGAAAACTGCACGTGATAGACAGCAAAATACATGACTTAATATCCGAAATAGCCGGAAATTCTTATTACATGAGATCAATAAAACAGGCTCACTGGAAAACGCAGCTCTATCTATTTTTCTATGACGACCATTATACCAACCGCGTCGAAAAACTAAAGCTGCGCGAGAAAGGCGGCTATAAAAGCCCTCTGCAGCACATGATGCTTTTCGATGCAATAGCCGACAAGGATCCGGAAAGAGCCGCAGCCATAGTCAGAGAGCACATAACCTCTACACATGTATTTCTCTCTAACAGAAAGTGGTAGAGCATCCATCCTGTATCTCTTATCTGTCCGCTGCATTGTTCTTAAAACAATAGACCAAACTTTTTCCCGCTTGCCATACTTCCTTTTGTGGCGGAGAATATCTGCAGCTGTTTTTA
>CAZNYN010000065.1:0-8067 GCA_964577295.1 uncultured Synergistaceae bacterium
CACAAAAAACGGAGCTCGGAATTTGATTTCCGAACTCCGTATTTTTCTGCCGATAACAATTAGTCTTTTGCTGCTGTCTTATCGGAAATTTTGATGACCTGACGTCCCTTGTAGTAGCCGCATGCGGGGCATGCACGGTAGGTTTCGATCATCTCGCCGCAGTGCGTGCAGGCGGTGAGGCTGGGAGCGGAGAGCTCGCCGAGCCACTGTGATTTACGGTTGTGCGTACGGGAGTGGGATACTCGCCTTTTTGGAGTTGCCATTCTTTGTTTCCCCCCTTAAATCTTCGGCAATTTAACTTGCCTGTGCAATTCTATCACTATTTTGTTGTTTTTGCACTTACTATATGCAGTTTCGGTGCACCTAAATAGTAGGTGAACCTACTTATCATGCATCAAAGTCTTCAAAATGTCAAATCTCGGATCGCCTTTTTCGCTTTTGCATCCGCAGTCGGACTTGTTGAGGTTTGCTCCGCACTGAGGGCAGAGTCCTCTGCACTCTTCGCTGCATAGAGCAGCTGCGGGCAGAGATGTTATGAGTGTCTCCCAGATCATGGGGGCTATGTCTATTTCGTCTTCCCATGAGTCTAGTATTATTAGTTCTTCATCGCCGTCCTGCAGACCTTCTTCTTTGTCTTCCGTGTATTCGTTCGGACGCAGTGAGAAAAGGTACCTCAGGCTTCCTTTTACAGCCACGGCGGCAGGTTCAAGGCATCTGGCACAGGGAACTTCGGCTTCGGTCTCTATAGAGACGGATAGGAAGAGTCGCCCTTCAGCGGTACGGTAGGCTTCTATATCTGCATTCACGGGAGCCGTGAATGTGTATATCTGCGACCAGTAGCTGAGTTTTTTGTCTATGCCAAGGGAGATACTATCCTCAAACGGTGTGCCGTCTCTGTTGACGGCAGAGAGTATGAGGCGGTATTTCCAATTGCTCGGTATGGCTTCAAGGAATTCTGACATTTTTGTAAACTACTTCGCAGCCTCTGAGCAGGACTTTGTGTCGCGCGCGATGACGAGCTCTTCGTTTGTGGGAACGACCATTACTTTCACGCGAGAGTCATCTGTGCTGATGATGACTTCTTTGCCGCGGCAGTTGTTCTTTGCTGCGTCGATTTTGACTCCCATGTATTCTAGGCCTTCGCAGACTGTCTTGCGGAAGTCTATGCCGTTTTCGCCGATTCCGGCTGTGAATACGAGCACGTCGATGCCGCCCATGCCTGCGGAGAATCCGCCGATGTATTTTTTAACTCCGTAGATGAGTTTGTCCTGTGCAAGCTGTGCGCGTGCGTCGCCTTTTTCTGCGGCTTCTTCAACGTCGCGGAGGTCGCTTGATGTGCCTGAAAGTCCGAGGAGTCCGCTCTTTTTCTGGATTTCCGCATTTACTTTGTCGGCGCTGCCGAGTTTGTTCATGAGGAATACCATTACGGATGGGTCAACGTCACCTGTACGTGTTCCCATTACTACGCCTTCGGCTGTGCCGTAGCCCATGCTTGTGTCCACGGATTTTCCGCCGTCGACCGCTGTCATGGAGCTGCCGTTGCCGAGGTGGCATGTTACTATCTTGAGGTCTTTTACGTCTTTGCCGAGAATTTCGGCGGCTCTGTTGGCTACATAGCAGTGGCTTGTGCCGTGGAAACCGTAGCGGCGGACTCTGTCTTCCTCGTAGTATTTATAGTCTATTCCGTAGATGAATGCCTTCGGGGGCATTGTCTGGTGGAATGCTGTGTCGAATACTGCAACGTTCGGAAGCTCCGGAAGAACTGTTTGGACGGCCTTTACTCCCTGAAGGTTTGCGGGGTTGTGAAGAGGTGCAAGGGGGATGACTTCTTCGATGCCTTTCATTACTTCGGGTGTGATGAGGACTGACTGTGTGAATTTTTCTCCTCCGTGGACTATGCGGTGTCCCGCGGCCGAGAGTTCGTCAAGGCTCTTGAGCACTCCGTACTCGGCATCGACAAGCATGTCAAGAACGTATTTGATAGCCTCTGTGTGTGAGGGGAAATCGACATTGCGTGTGATTGAGTCCATACCTGTCTTGGTATGCTTAATGCGTGAACCGTCGATACCGATACGCTCGACAAGTCCCTTGGCGAGAACGGCTTCACCGTTCATGTCGATAAGCTGATACTTCAAAGAAGAACTTCCGCAGTTGAGAACAAGAATTTTCATTGCAATGATTGCCTCCCTGAGTCTAATATCTCTGCCTCTTTGTGGTATCCTTACCATAAGAGGACGGTGATTAAATATATGTTATTCCCCACTATAGGGATTGTTGCCGAATATAATCCGTTTCACACGGGACACCTGCACCATTTGGAGCAGGCCAGGCATCTTACGGGCGCACGGGCTGCTGTTGTTGTTCTGTCATCAAATTTCGTCCAGCGCGGAGAGGCTGCGATTATGAATAAGCATCAAAGGGCTGAAACCGCACTAAAATGCGGAGCGGACTTGATTTTGGAGCTTCCGCTTCCCTATTCCTCGCACAATGCCGGGGTCTTTGCAAATGCCGCAGTCGATATACTGGGAGCGACTAAAGTTGTCTCGCATATAGCATACGGAGCTGAGTCGCCTGACTGGCAGACAGACAGAATCTTAGATATTTTAATCCATGAGCCCGAACCTTTCAAGCTATTTCTTAAAGAAGAATTAAAAAAAGGTAAATCTTTTGTTCAATCTCGTGCTGACGCTCTTGATTTTATGATTCCGGGAACAGCTTCCCATTTAAAAGGGTCAAATAATACTCTTGCTTTGTCGTATCTTCTTAGGATAAAAAGAAAAAATTGGAATATGATTCCAGTACCTATTCAGAGAATAGGGTCTTCGTACAATGATGAAAATCTTTCTGAGATTTCAAGTGCAACCGCTATAAGAAAAGCTGTCGCCGCGAATGATTTTTCCGCATTTGACTCTATGCCGCCTCAGTCGGCACACATTCTCAAAAACGCTCTCGATAACGGCAGAGCCTGCACCGAGACGGAGAGGATGTGGGCTGTACTGCGCGCAATGCTTCTTCGCTCCGATGCGGAGGAAATTGCAAAGTTTGCGGAGATAGGCGAGGGCATAGAGTTTCTTATGAAATCTTCTGCTCTTATTTCAAAATCTTACGAAGAGTGGGTGGCTTCATGCGTGAGCAAAAGGTATCCGCGCGGCAGGATACAGCGTCAGGCCATGCATTTTATGACTGGACTCAGCCACTGGAGCAACAGGGCTTTTCAGAGAATTGGGCCCCCCTATATCAGAGTCCTGGGGATGAATGGAACGGGGAGGATTCTCCTCAGAGAGATGAAAAAATGCGCCTCTCTTCCTATTATCACAAGGTGCGGAGCTGCGGCTGGTATTTCCGAATATGCAAAGATGATGATGGATTATGAGCTTGTCGGCTCTGAGATGTGGGAGTGTCTGACAGAAAAGCCGGAGTTCGGCAGAGAGCATGCAAGAAGCGTAATAATTGTATAACTGGCAAAAAGCAAGCCTGCGGTTTTGCGGAGAATATCATTTGAGCAAAACGGCAGACTTACTTAATAAACTATATGCTATATGTTGCGCGGCGGGATACGCTCTCTGAGTCTTCTGAATACACCAGGAGGAACCATATCACGCACTGCGCCTCCGAACTGAAAAGCGTCCTTTACGCCGCGGCTTGAGAGGTATGAGTACTTGGCGTCTGTGACAATAAAGAATGTCTCTATCTCCGGTGCAAGCTGCCTGTTCATCTGGGCGAGCTGGAATTCATATTCAAAGTCGGAGAGGGCTCTCAGTCCTCTTATTATAATTCGGCTCTGCTCTCTTCTCATAAAGTCCACAAGAAGTCCGTTAAAGAATTTTACTTTGACGTTAGGCAGGTGTACAAGGGCTTCGCGCGCCATAATCTGGCGTTCATCCTCGCTGAATGTGGAGCGCTTCTCGGGATTTATGAGCACAGCGACAATGAGTTCATCGAATAGTGACGCAGCTCTCTCCGTTATGTATATGTGACCGTTTGTAATAGGGTCGAAAGACCCCGGGTATATCGCTCTTATCATTCTTCTGTCACTTTCCTTCTGTAAAAGGTAAGGATTGTTCCTCCGTAAGCTCTTTCTTCCCTATCCCATATTCTCTCGTCGAGAAAAGATGTATCCTCTCTTTCCGAGTGTTCAAATATTAGAACTCCGTCCTCGGAAAGTATTTCCGCATTTGCATCAATGAGGGAGGGAAATTCTTTTCCCCATCCGAGTTCATAAGGAGGATCTGCAAATATTATGTCAAAGCTCTCTTTGTTTTTTGCAAAGCGCGATACGGCTCGGCGCACATCCATGCAGAGGCATTTTACATCTTTCGGCACTCTTTTTACAATCTCAGCATGACGTTTGCGCTCGGATTCGACAAGGCAGACAGGAGAAGCACCGCGTCTTGCGGCCTCAGCCGCAATCTGTCCGCTGCCCGAAAAAAGATCAAGAAAGCTCAGTCCGGCAAGATCTCCGAGCTTATTAAAAAGGGCCAGCATAACTTTGCCCGTGGTCGGTCTCATTTCCTTCATTGCGCTTCCTCCGATTAACAGCTAATATATTACATACAGAAAGAGTATAATAGTGTAATCCATCCATGTACACACTGAAAGGGAAAAAATGATAAATAAAAGCAAAGAATCTTTAAAAATTGAGAACAAAGAAAGTCCGGACAGCAAGAGTCTCTTCGGATTCACATTTTTGCATTTTATGAACGACATGCACTCTACATCGCTGCCGACAATTCTGCCTATGCTCGTACAATCGATAGGAATATCACTGAGCCAGGCGGGGCTTTTAAGCGCCGTTTTCGGACTGACGAATATCTGCGCTCAGCCCGTTTTCGGTTATTTTGCAGACAGACAGAGACGCCCGTGGTTCGCAGTCTGGGGTCCGATGCTCTCCATTATAGGAGCATGCCTCCTTCCTCTTGCCCCGAACTACGGAATAGCAATTATGCTGGTAGGGTGTATGAGTGTCGGCACGGCACTGTTCCATCCGCAGGGCAGCGGGCGTTCCGGTTCGTCCGCGGGAGGAAGGAATTTGGCCTTCTGCCTATCGCTCTTTGCGGCATGCGGCAGCTTCGGCAGCGCGCTCGGGCCTATATATGTTGTCTTTATGACATCTCTGCTGACAAAAACTTTCTTCCCCGTAATGATAATACCTGCCTTTTCAATATGCTTATTTATATGGAAATACATAGTCACAGAGCAGAAAAGCGAAAATATTACAAAGGAAAAAGCAAGACTTTCTGACTTCTTCGTAAATATAAAAATGCTGCTGGGCAAGGTCGGAAATGTTGTCATTATCACAAGTATTAGAGACGCGACATTTCAGGGCATTAAAATATTTCTTCCGATGCTGATAATAACAAGAGGAGGAACTATCCAAGCGGGCGGAGTGTCGCTCTTTGTCCTCACTCTTGCGGGAACGATTGCCGGAATAATAGGGGGCAAGCTCGCCGATGAAGTCGGAGACACAAAGATTCTGATGTATTCGATAACGGCCGCACCGGTTTTCCTATTTGCCGGCATATATACAACGGGGATATTTTCACTCCTGATGCTGATGGTAGGCTTCTCGTTCCTTCAGTGCTCAACACCCGTCACAACGGCAATAGCTCAGAAAAGGTGTCCCGAATCGCGCAGTACCGTAAGTTCTCTGGCTCTCGGAGTTTCATGGGGAGCTGCGAACTTATTCACCTCTCCCATAGGCTTTGCGGCGGACATAATAGGGCTGCAGACCACTCTTAACTTTGTCGCGTTTATGCCTTGGACAGTAACTGCATGGTATATAGGCAAAAAGTATCTCAAGAAGTAAAAAAACGCCCCGAAGCGCAGATGCGTCTCGGGGCGGTAATTTTATGGCTCGTACTTTCTATTTTGCCATGTCAAGAGCGTGAAGCAGAGCGGCTCTCATGGCCGGTGTGCGGTATGGATGGCCGACAGAGTCCACCTTCACGGTTATGCCTCTGTGGTTCGGTATAACTTTGAGATAGAAGTGCTGTTCAAAACCTTCGTCTGCTGTAATCACGAGAACAAGACCGATTCCCTCTTCGGAGACAAAGTAATCTCTGAAAACCCAGTGTCCCTTATTTCCAACTCCCGCGCCTTCCGCTCCGTTAAGGGCTTCAAGGACTTCGCGCACGCTTTTTCTGCTCTCTGTTTCAAATTCCATAGGCCAATCATCCTCTCCGTCTGTTTCGGGCTTCACTGCGCCGTTCTTTTTCATCGTAAGATGCCATGTATCCTTCCCCATGGCCTTCCATTTTCGCTCATATTTCGTGACATAAGGCCTCACCGGATTTATCTCGACGGGAAGAGCGTCAAAAGCTCCGTTCTCCGCTATTGTCACAGATGCTTCCTCCGCATACCAGTCAACATCCGTGGCAAGCTCGAAAGTTCCGCCGGGGACGAGCAGGTAGTTGAGCAGGTCGGAGAATACCGGCACTGTAACTCTGCGCGACGCATGGCGCGTCTTCGGCCACGGACAGGGGAAGTTCATAAAAACTTTTTCTACGGACTCTGGAGCAAAGCAGTGGCGAAGCAGAAAGCGCGCGTCTCCGTGCATTACGCGGACGTTTTTCAAGTTCTCCGAAAGAGCCCTTCTTGCACCCTTTGAAGCACACCACTGAGATACCTCTATTCCAACTATGAGAACATCTGGATAAGTCTTTCCCAGATACTCAAGAAATTCGCCGTTGCCAAAGCCTATTTCGACAAAAATTCTTCCCGACGGGGAAAGTGATTTCCAATCTATGGGAAGTTTATCATTCTCCGTGACAATTACTTCGTTCAAGTTCCACCACATAGTCTACTCCTCCGCTTCCGCACTCTCTCTGTTTCTGGGCTTGAGATAAAAGACATCTTCTTTGGCAAGTGCAAACCAGACATCAAGGGGGAGCTCCTCCGCCCTTGCGGAAGGTTTCAGTTCATGCCGTTCAAGAATATCAAGCGCGACTTCACGTGTGACGCTGTTATAGCCCGACACCCAATTATTGACAAGCGTCTTTCTGCGCTGAGTGAAAGAACGGGCAAGAAGCCCGCGCCATGTCCTGTCCAAGGGCAAGTCACTGTTTTTGTCTATTTTGATCTCTATAAGACATGAATTGACACGGGGCTGGGGGCGAAAAGCGCTCGGCGGGACCTTGCGCAAAATCTCCGCACTGCCCATGGCTTCAATAGTTATGCCCAGAGGAGAGCGTTCCCTGTGCTTTTCGGGCGAGATAATGCGCTCCGCAGACTCAAGCTGTACCATCAAAAGCATGTACTCAAGACCGTGCTTAACAAGCTTCTCAAGAAAGACCCAGAGCAGAGGCGTAGTTATATGATAAGGGAGGTTGGCAATTATCCTGTTTGGGAAAGAGGGCAGTCCGTTTTCATAGTCAAACTGCACCGCATCGCCCCACAGAGGGTACAAACGCGAATCTTTGATCGCCAACATGTCTATCACATGTTTGAGGCGTGTATCGAGCTCCACGGTGCAAAGGGAAGCACATGGTGAGGAGAGCAGCCCTTCCGTAAGTATCCCTTCGCCTGGGCCTATTTCAAGGACTCTGTCGGCGCTTGTAAGTGCAGCCCTTTTGATAATAAAATCTACGACAGAACGGTCTATTAAAAAGTTCTGCCCGATGTCTGTGTTGTGAACAAAATGAGGAAGTTTTGACATATTTAAGTTAGTGTCCCCTGCAATCTTTTATATTTTTAGAATGAAGCTCTCGTACAACAATACCATAAAAATCGTATATTTCACAGCCGAAAGTTTGGCACTATATAGTCTGTATGGGAGCGCAAAGAGTATACAAGTTTATTTTTTCTTATTTATGCGCCTTAACACACGGCCATAATAAGATGTAAATTACCTCTTGTTTTTTCGCTTTATTATGCTTCTCTTTCGTACATTTTTCAGCGTGATTTAATGCCCCTTTTTAGCCCGTTTTGTACTACCTTTTCGGAAATGTTTCCGAACACATAAAAAATGCCTTGATAGCTACTGAAAACTCAGTGATATCAAGGCTTTATTTTTAAATGGTCGGGATGAGAGGATTCGAACCTCCGACCACCTGCACCCCATGCAGGTAC
>CAZNYN010000066.1:0-7863 GCA_964577295.1 uncultured Synergistaceae bacterium
GACGATTTACAACAGAGCTATTGAGCTTGGCATAGGCAGCAATATAAATATCTAATAAAACAGTCAGGGATAGACCCTTAGCCTGATTCTGAACATTAATAAGCCCCTCCGGACATGCTTCAAGCAGTTTGTCCGGAGGGGCTTTAAATTTGCGGCTAAGTGTGTAATTTGCCGAATTCCGCGGCATTATTTTTTAGTTTGTGCTTTAAGGGCCTTTTTTGCGGTTTTTCTGGATTAATTTTCCTCGAGCATTTTGCTGATGCTGTCGCTGTATGCTTTGGTGCGCAGGAATCCTTCTTCATAGCAGCCTTTAACAGTAGCTTTAAATGCTTTCTGTTCGAGGTTGTAGAGCTGGCGGACTGAGATTCCTCCCGGTGTGCTTGTCTCGGCAAGGAGTCCCGATATGTTGTCGATATTGCCTTCCCAAACTTTCAGGCAGCCTTCGATTGTTCCAAATGCCATTTTTGCAGCGTTTTTGTGGTCAATTCCAAGAAGCAATGCCGCTTCGACAAGTCCCTGGAAGTAGGCATATACCGGTGCAGGGCCTGTGAGGGAGGTTATTGCGTTGATTTTGTCTTCTCCGAGTGCGACGCATGTGCCCATTGCTCCAAAGATTGTCATAAGGTCGGCTTTTTCGGCTTCCGTTACTTTTCCGTTGAATGCCACTGCGACAACTCCGTGTCCTATGCGGCTGGGAGGGTTGGGAAGAGCGCGCGCGACGTGTGCGCCCGGTACGTTCTTCTCATAGAGAGCCATGGGGATGCCCGATGATATTGACACTATCGTTTTGCCCTCAAATGAGTATGCACCGAGCGTCTTTGCCATGTCGATTGCGTTGTCGGAGCGCACGCACATGAATACGTAGTCCGCACCGGCTATCATTTCTGCCGGTGTTTCGCATGCAGTAAGGCCGTATTTGCCGCTCATGTAAGAGAGGCGTTCCTTGCTCACGTCGTAGATGAAGATGTTCTTCGGATCTGCTGCACCGCTTGCTGTCATTTTCTGGCTTAGTATCTCCGCTATTGCGCCCGAACCCATAAATCCTATTTTCATTTTCTTTTTCCCCTTTCGGATATGCTAAATATTTTATATTTAGTTAAATTGCCTATCGGCACTTTGTGAAGCCTAAGGTTAAAGTATGTAACGGCAAGAGCAAAGAGCAGAAGTGCTGTGAATGTTATTCTGTATGCAGTTACCGCTCCCGTGATGTTTATAACATATTCCGTCACTGTAGGCCCTATAAAGTAGCATGCGGAATATATGAAGCCAAATAGTACCATCAATCGCGACTGGAGTCCGTTTTTGCCTAGATCGCCGATGAGGCACATAAAGGCAGGAAAGCCCAGCCCCATTCCTACACCGTAAAAAAGTCCTATGAGTATAAAGTGAAGTGGCGTTGAACTTACCGTTGCAAGCAATATTCCGGCTGTTGTTATGCAGGCTGTGACACAGGCGAATATTTTACGCGGAACTTTGTCCAGTATGCTGCCTCCCACGGTACGGAGTAAGAGAGCTATAGCCGACGCAGAAGCAAAGAACCACGAAGCAGCTACTCCTTTTTCTTTTGCAAGGAGTACAAATGTAAGCTGTCCCGCGTCGCTCAAAGCGAAAGCCGCTACGGAGAGCATAAAAAGTATGAGCACCGGGCTGGTAAATACCTGTTTGTATGATGGAGGCAAGGCTTCGTTTTCTGCTGATTTTTCAAGTGCGGCAGCCTCTTTTCTGCTTTCAGATATGTCCGGCAGTTTGTATGTTATGTATATGCCCGTAAGCACTATTACAGGGAATATAAGAGCGTATGTCATGTAGTGCCCCCTGTTCAGGCAGTATTCCAACAACGGCATTAACGTCAGGGGGGGGAGGTTGTACGCAGTGGCTATGAAGGCGAAATCGCGCCCTCTGACGTGCTCCGATATTATCTGTGTTTGGTATGTCATAAGAGAGATGCCGACGAGACTGAGTCCGAAGCCTGTGAGCACTCGCCAAAAAAGTATTAAGGCTGGGGATGATATGGCAAAAGCTATCCCTAGGGAGCTTGCCAAAAAGAAAATAAGGCCGGTGTAGATAAGTTTTTTCAGTCCGAATATGTTTTCGATCATGGGGACTATGGGCTTGCCCAGTATGGATCCGGCATAGCAAATACCCATCATGAGGCCGCCCATAGAGCCGATTTGAACGCCCCTGCCCTGCAGGTACGGAAGGAGGAAGTAGTATCCTCCCTCCATAGTCGCAATTATAAATGTGATTCCAAGGAACTGCAGAGCTCTTAGCCTTCCCTGCAGGTCAATTGAAAATTTTGGCATTACTTCGCCATTTCCAGTATTGCGTAAGCCATGATTCTCATGCTCTCATGTAGATTGGCTATGAGAACTTTTTCGTTTGCCGCATGAGCATGGTCGGGCTCGTCTTTAAATGTCGCTCCGAAGGGAACCATGTTTGGCATTCTCTTGGAGTAGGTGCTTCCGCACATGCTTATCAGGTAGGGATCTTTGTTTGTGGCGTTTTCATACCCGCGTTTCAGAGCGCATATCAGGGGATGTGTCTCTTCCACGAAAAGGGGAGCCACTCTGCGCACTATTTCGAGAGAAGCGCCGTTTGACTCAAACGCCGTTGTAATTTTTGCTATGACATCATAAAAAGGTATGGTTTCGGCAGGAACATATATTCCTATGTTCAGCATCATTGAATCTTTGCTGCCTGTGAGCTTTGCCATATTCAATGTGAGATTTCCCGTATGAGGGTGCTCTGCTTTGATGCCCATGCTGAATCCGTCTGTCTCCGTACCTATTTTGTCTGCAATGAATGAGATATAATCACCTCTTGTACCTATCGAAAGAGAGGTGTGAAGGTTTTTAAGCGTGACAAACATGCGCCCGATGGCGTTTATTCCAAGCCCGGGAAGAGTGGCGTGTGCCGCTTTGCCCGCAAAAGTCAATCTTAATGAGGATTCACCGAGTTCTCGCTCGACTTTCCATGTGTGTGAAGCTGTGAACAAGTTTACAATTTTGTCCGCCTCTGAGAGAGTTTTGCTTTCTCCCGTCAAAACAACATACGCTTTTGCGGGAACGGAGAGTCCGTCGCCTCCGCCGAGTTCGCTGATTGAAAGCAATCCTTCCGAGCAGCTTTCCGTAAACGAGCGTGTTATGTTAAATCTGATTGAGCCCTTTTCCGCATTGACCACCGGGTATTCTCCGTCAGGTGTGAAAGACATTAGAGGCGCGCCCTCACGCTCAATGTAGGCGTTAACGTCGCGCATCTTGCCCGATTCTTCATCTGTCCCAAATATTATACGAACTTTTTTGGATATTTTTTCGCCCGAGTCGACTACGGCTTTAAGAGCGTAAAGAGTACTGAAAAGAGGGCCTTTATCGTCCTGAGTGCCTCGTCCAAGTATGTGGCCGTCAGAAACCTCTCCGGCATAAGGGTCGAAGTCCCAGCCCTCTCCCGGTGGGACGATATCAAGGTGTCCCATTGCAGCGACTGTCTCCGCTCCGTCTCCGTATTCGGCGTAGCCATAGAGTCCGTCTGCATTGACAGTCCTGAAGCCTAGAGACTTTGCCACCGCGAGAGCGTGGTCCAGAGCTTTCGCAACATTCTCACCGTAAGGCATGCCTGGAAGCGGGTCCGAGCAGAGGCTTGAAATCTTGACACTTTCGCATACGGATTTAATTATTTCATCATGGTATTTTTTAACGAAGGGATCCAGTCGCATAAAATTTACAGCTCCTTAGAGGAAATCACAGATATATTCGGTAATTTCGGTGCAGCGAACCTTAAAAACGGTATTTGCCGGGACATCATAGACTTCGCCCTTGCGGACTGCTCTCCAGTCTGTGTCTCCGGGAAAGAGAACCTCGGCGCATCCCGATGTTACAAGAACTGTCTCAGCTCCGTCAGAGTGAAACTCAAAATCCCCGGGGAGGTAGACTCCGAGTGTCTGAAGGCGTCCGTCGGGGTAGCGCAGTGTGCGGCTCTGAACTTTCCCGTCGCAGTAAATATTAACCATTGTCTTTACGTCAACCGATTTGATAAATTCCGACATAGTACATCTCCCTTTTTGCCTGCAAGAGGAGAGAACTTAATCCCTCCCCTTGCCTTTGTAATATTATATACTTATGCTTCTGTAACTACTTTTTCTTTGCGAGCTTTGCTGCCGCTCTTGCTGCCTTTTCTGGTGAAAGGTAGTTTGTCTCAAATTCCTTTGTCAGCTTAAAGATAAGCGGTGAAAGGAGCGTAAGGGCTATAACGTTGACGTACACGGGAATCGCGGACTGAATGTCGAGCATCATCCAAACTATTGAAGGAACCGTTCCTGTGTAGAAGAAGAACATTGAGAAGCAGAGAGGAACGATGGGGCCTGTGAAACGGACGAACTTTACATACTTCATACGCTCTTCGTGTGTCTTGTGCTGTACGCAGTAGACGATAAGTGATTCAAGGTATGAGAACCAGCCTGTTGTCGTTGTGAGCGAGAAGATGATGATGAAGAATGCGAGTGCGATACCGCCGATGGGACCGAATACCGAGCTTAGCGCTTCTCCGACAGAACCTGCGCCGCCCTTACCTGTCTGCCATACGCCTGTAACGATAACCATAAGAGCCGAGATTGTGCAGACGATCATTGTGTCAACAAAGACTTCGAATGCGCCCCAAAGTCCCTGACGTCCGGGGTGGTCTACATCGACAGAAGCGTGAATGATGGGTGAGCTTCCCCAGCCGGCTTCGTTACTGTAAACGCTTCTGGCAACACCTATCTGTACACCCTTCATTACGGAGACTCCGGCGAATCCGCCGACTGCCGCTGTGGGGTTGAATGCATAGTAGAATACTGATTTGATTGCTTCAATTGTAGCGGGGATGTCTCTGAGGATGAGGAAGAGACCTGCCGCAAAGTAAAGAAGAACCATTGTGGGAACTGCCTTTTCGGCAAACTTGACTATACGGGGAATACCGCCGAGAACTATGACGTAGCAAACCGCAGTGTAACCGATTGTGAAGAGGATAGCAGTGTTGCCGGAGAATTTGAATGCGGCCTGTACCGATTCAACGATTGTGTAGGGTCCCGGTGCGAAGTAAAAAGAGGCAATCATTGTCGCTGTGAAAATAAATGAAAGAACTTTGCACCACTTCCAGCCTTTGCCCTCTACAAGGCCCTTCTGAATATAGAAAGCCGCGCTTCCGTAGGATGCTCCGTTTTCATAACGCTGCTTGAAGTGCTGTGTAAGTGTGATTTCGCTCATCTTTGTTACCATGCCGACGAGAGCAGCAGCCCACATCCAGAAAAGAGCACCGGGGCCGCCTATAGCTATGGCGCTGGCAACACCCGCGATATTTCCGTTGCCGACCGTGCCGCCGAGGGCAGTCGCAAATGCACCGAAGGAGGAAACTTTGCTTCCTGCGTCCTTAGCACCGTCTTTGCTGCGGAAGAGGGTGCCGATTGTGTTGTACATAATATCGCCGAAACGGCGGAACTGGAAAAAGCCTGTGCCTATCGTGAGATAAAGACCAAGCAGGAGGAACATTGTTGCGAAATACTTATTCCAAAGGATCGTCCAAGCCACATACTCCAGTACGTGTTCAATCTGCGCTGCTACTGTTGCTTCCATAATGGTGTAACCCCCAATAATTATAAAAGTTGAACATGCTAGTAGTTGCAAAGATATAAAAGTTGGTATTCGATGAATGGTAAGTACTTGTTTATTAAAATAAGTGAAGAAAATGCTTAATGAATAAAAGATAAAATATTGCTAAAGTTCAAAGAAAGGGCGAGAATTATGTTCCCGCCCTTATTTAAAGTCCTATTAACGAACGACGTTTTTTTCGATGGAAATTTTTTCGTTGTAGAAGATGCCGCGCTTTGCCTGCTCGGCCATGACCCAGTTGTAGAAATCATCGTCTTTTGCGAGCTGCTCTGCGGGGAGCATTCCTTTGCCTGTGAGCTTTCCGTCAACCATTGCGCGTGCGAAGATTCCGCATGTGCAGGCTGTTGTCCAAGCCATTGATGTGTAGCCTGTTCCGGGGATTTCCTTCTGTGCGATTTCCCATGTGTATGTAACTCTGTCGTTGCCCTTAATACCCTTTGTTACTATCTTAAGGACCGAGACATCGACTTCGCCGGGCTGTCTCTCATACTTCTTTGAGAAGATGTCGATGAGTATGTCGCGGGGAACCTGATTTACCTTGCCGAGCTTTCTTTCTTCCTTGTCGAAGAGGTCAAGCTGGTTCAGGAATCTCATCTGAGCTGCGAGTCCCGGCCAGCGAACTGTGAATGCCGCCATCTCGGGTACGTCGCGGAAGCTGCGGAAGAGGCTGCCGAGTCCGTTGCTTGTGAAGCACTCAAGGTTCTTGAACTCTGCGATTTCAAAGGGCATTACTTCGCTGAGTGCGGGGATAACGAGCTCTTCACCGCCGCGTACAACCGTTGTGGGCTGTGCGAACTGGTTGATGTTGTCGGAGATTGACCATGTTGTGAAGTAGTTGAATGGAGGACGGGGATTTACGGGAAGACCGCCGCCTACATAGACGTAGAGCTCTTCGCATTTGTCGAGCTTATAGTAGCCACGGCCGCCGAAGAAGTTGCTCATTCCGGGCTCAAAGCCTATCATGGAGATACCGAGACCGCCTGTCTGGAGTCCGATCTCATGGAACTCTGTGTCTGCGCGTCCGTGCATGCTGGAGACGTTGGCAATCTTCTTGCCGAGTTCCATTGCTATTCTTGTTACGATATAGCCAACGGTTCCGGGCATTGCAGCTGTGATGATGTCGCAGTCGGCTGAAAGTTCGGCGATAAGTTCCTTGTCTGTTGCCGAGCCCTTTACTGTCTTAACAGAAGGGTAGAGACGCTTTGTCTCTTCAAGGTTCTTCTCTTCCATATCAAGTACGGTGATGTCAAAATCGCTGATCATGTCATGGACAATACAGCGTCCTACCATACCTGCACCGATTTGTAGTGACTTTTTCTTCTCTGCCATAATAATTCCCCCTATAAATTAGTTTACATTTTAGGATTTTTACGTACCCAAAGAATACGTTGTATACATAAAAACCCAACAAAAAAATGAACGTGACGATATTTCTATAACTTGGTAGTACCATAGGAAGTACCAATGAGATAACTTTAGAATATATCTAAGCAAATGTCAAGCATTTTATGTAAAGCGTTACAACGGTAAATTCCATGTTTTTGTGTGTTTGTTGTGCAATTTGTGGACATAACAAAAAACAAAATGAAATCTGATATATCACCGGAAAAAGAACTTATCTGCTAAGCTGATAATATACTTATGTAATAAGCGGAGTATCAGCTCTGTCTTAGGATGTCAGCTCAGATATATCTTGGATAGTTACTTAGATATGTCAAAAATTTTTAAATATGGCGACAATGAAAGCATAAAGTGCGGCTGTTATCTGAAGCAGGGCAAAGAGCCGCATAGAGTAAATAACGGCTTTTTGCCTGATATTTTAAAAATTCCAAATGGGGAATGGGATGTCTGTGATAAGGTGAGGGTGCTTTTCTCTCATCATCTGTACGGATTCGATCATGTGTTTTTCCAGTGTATCTCCCGCTGTTTTAGAGTCGCGGCTTTCTATTGCGGTGATAATTATTTTGTGCTGCTGCTGGATATGTTCTATCCATCCGGCTTCGTGGAGCAGATTGGGATGTATGAGAAGGTTATTTTTCTCTACAAGGGTGTTTACGCTTTCATTAATTCTGCAAAGTATTGGGTTGTGTGCAGCCTCTGTTACCAAGTGGTGAAGGAGTGCTTCCCATTTCCCGTTTGCGGCTTGTTCCTCCATTGTTCCGTACGGAGAGTTCATGAAGTTTGCATAGCATTCACGCAGTTTGCGTATGTCTTCGTCTGT
>CAZNYN010000067.1:0-7224 GCA_964577295.1 uncultured Synergistaceae bacterium
GCCCTTCAAAGGCACAGGTATAGTGATAAATTCAGATTTAGAACTTCGCAACATTTCACGCAATGCGAAGCGAGCTCTTCACTATGCTTCACCATGTTTCACGAAAAGCAGCTTCCGCGAACAAGCGAAGATTATTTTTCACTTTTGTTGGCGCTAACTCACTTTTTCAAGTATAGTTGTTTCATTGAGGGGGGATTTCGCATGTATGAACGTGGTATCGAGGCTTTTCTTGCTGTGGCTATGTCGCGGACTTTGGGGAAGGCGGCTAAGCTGCTTAATGTCACTCAGTCTACTGTGAGCTATAACCTGAGCGAGCTTGAGAATGAGCTTGGGATGATTCTTGTCGACAGGCAGAAGGGTGTAAAGTCTATTCAGCTTACTCCCGCCGGAGAGGGGCTTCTGCCTCTTGCTCTGCGCTGGCAGGAGACTATACGCGAAATCTCAGGGCTTCGCACCCCGGGCGTTGCCTATAAGCTCACAATCGGCGGATCGGAAAGTGTTAATTATAGGATTTTGAAGAATATTTACAGGAAGCTGATATGCCACGAGCCTCCCGTCTTTATGAAGATAATTACTGATTTGTCGGATATGATGTATCCTGCGATAGAGAGCCGTGCAATAGATATCGCCATCACTCTGCACGAGGAGAGTTCGCGCTTTGTCCAGATAGAGCCTTTTTACAGCGAGAGTTTTGTCGCTGCGCGCATTGCGGAGGAGGGCGAGGAGGCGGGAGAGTATATTGATACAGACTCTCTGCTGCCCGAGTGCGAGTTTTATATAGAGTGGAGCGGCAGTTACCGTCTCTGGCACGACCATATATGGGATCCTTCCCAGTGCGCACATGTGAAGCTGGATTCGATGAATCTGGCTACTATGCTGATGACGCGCCCCGGTCAGTGGTGCATGATACCGGAATCGGGCGTGGAGCAGTTCCGCAGGGAGTCGCCGCACGCCGTGTTCCAAAAGCTGCATGACGGGCCTCCCGATATTACTTATTACGAGCTTACTCACAGGTATCCGAAGGCGAGCTCTCTTCCCGGCATTAAGATTTTTGACAAGATTCTGCGCGAATGTTTCCCGACGAAGGCTTCCGCCGCGGCAAACAAAAAGGCGCGGACTCAGTCCGCGCCAATGTAAAAGAGAGAGTGTATCCGCAGCAGTTAGGGAACCACTGATTAAATGCACCATCCGCGTCATAGGCAGCCACAGCCTGTGGCTCCAACGTATTGATATACGCCTGATGTAACTACTAGCCGATTCGCACGAAATCAGAGATTTCGGCTCTCTGGCCATCCGCCCCAGGCTGTGGCTGCCTATTTAGCGGCTGGCACATCTCATCAGCGGACAATACATTGTAATGTTCTGCAATAATTGATTTAATCCGTGTTTCCTTAGATAAAAGCGGGTTCAAAGAACAGATCGTTTTCGGCGAATCTCGACAGGCGGAAGCGGTGCAGGTCTACGAAGGGTTTTTCGCCTGTAAGCAGCTCTTTCGCAAGTCTGCCGCCCGATGGGCCGAACTGGAAACCGTGTCCGCTCCAGCCGCAGTTGATTAGCAGTCCTTCAACGCCGGGAGCCCAGTCTATGATTGCGTTATGGTCGGGGGTGTTGTCGTATGAGCCCGACCACTGGCGCACTACACGGACGTCCGCAAGGCACGGCAGGCGCTTTATTACGCTTGTCATAACGCCTTCGAGGAATTTGGCGCTGTTGCCGGCTTCAAATGTGTGCGGCTCGTTCTGGTCATCGCGGCCGAGCAGGAATGTTCCGTTCGGGCACTGTTTGAAGTATGCGCCGTCGTCGAGACAGAGTACCATCGGGCATTCAAATGATTCCACGGGTTCTGTGATGAGGCAGTTATGGCGTTCGGGATAGACAGGAATGTCGACGCCTATCTCTTTTGCGAGCGGATGACTCCATGCTCCTGCGGAGAGGAGCATTTTCGGTGCATGCCACTCTTCTCCGTCCTGTGTGATTACTCCCTTTATTTTTCCGTGTTCCGCAAGCAGCTTTGCCACGGGCTTGTGAGCCATGACTTTCGCTCCCAGCCTGCGCGCCGCGTGTCCGTAGGCGAGGCAGGTAGTCTGCGGGTTGATATGTCCGTCGTCTCCGCAGAAGGCCGCGCCCAATATTCCGTCAAGGTTGAGATAGGGCCATCTTTCATGTATTTCGTCGGGTGTGAACATGACGGAGGGAATGTCCAGGCTCACTTGCAGGTCAACGTTCTTTTTGAGCTGTGCCATGCACTCTTCGCTGTATCCGACCCACATGTAGCCCCACTGTGTGAATTCGAGCTTCATGCCCGTGTCGAGCTCCTGTTCGAGCGTCGGGAGCACTGTCAGGTTGTACTTTGCAAGGCGCAGGTTTGTCTCTGTTCCGAAGTGCTGACGAAGACCGGCAGCGCAGCGGCTGGACTGTCCCGAGCCGAGATATCCCGTTTCAAATAGAACGACATCTACGCCGGCTTTTGCAAGTTCGTAGGCGGCCGCAAGACCGTGAACGCCTCCGCCGACAATGATTACATCAGCTGTTTTTACAGTCATAATTTTAAGCCTCCTAATCCTTGTTTACCAGCAGTCTGGCTTTTATTGGTTTCACGGGGGGGCGTATGACTCCGCTGTTGACTTCTGAGAGCGGTTTGCCCGTCGCGCGCGCGAGTTCGCGCATGATTATTTCGCGGCATCCGCGTCCCTGACACGGCCCCATTCCGACGCGCAGGATTCTTTTCAGTTCGTCAAAATCCGTATAGCCTTCCGCAATCCATTTGCGTATTTCGTCTATTTCTATCTCTTCACAACGGCAAACTATATTTGCTTTCGACATTTCAGCGCACCACCTTTACTGCGCGGATGCAGTCCGCAAGTTCTTTGGGTATTGCCACACTGACTACAAATGTTTTGTCCTGTGACGGTTCCGTGACGGCTATGACTTCGCCGCATGCGACTTCTTCACCCACACGGTTCAGGCACTTTACGCTTTCGCCCTTTTCCGGCTTCGGCGTCAGTTCGTACGGCAGTTTTATTACGGCTTTGTCCGGGGCGTATGTCATATCTATAACGAAGCAGGCAAGCCCCGGGCAGCGTGAGACGCATATACCGCATCCCGTGCATTTGTCATAATCTATCTTCGGTGTGTCGTTGATGTCCTCGAAGGGCAGAACCGCGCCTGTCGGGCAGCTTGTTGCGCAGGGGTTGCACGGTATGCGCTTCGGGCATTCTATGATTACGTATCCGCCTTTTTTATTTTCCCACTTCTCCGCCGGCGGCAGTGTTGCTCCGGGGATTCCGTGTTCCGTGAGTACTCCGCTGTTGAACAGTTTCTCTTTATCGCAGCAGCAGCTCATCTATTTCGCCTCCCATTCAGGAACGAGCACCTGATTTACGCCCGCCGTAATTTTCTGGCCGACTTCGCCCGCGCGCAGATGTTCCAGGCGCGTCCAGTACTCGTCAAATTTTTTGTCGTCTACGGGCAGTCCCAGAGCCTTGGCCGCGGAATGTCCCGCTATGCGCCCTTCAACCATGGCCGCGGATGCCTCTTCTATGCCTGATGCGTCTCCCGCCACCCAGATGTCGGGGTTGCTTGTGCGCATTGTCTTGTCACGGTAGGGAACGTAGCCGCAGAGCTGCGGAACATAGAGCATCTCGCATCCGCCCTGCCAGAAGAGTTCCGTGGTGGGTGTGAGGCCTACTGCCATGCATATTACGTCGCACTCTATCTTTTTCGGCTCGCCTATGAGCTGGAATTTGTCGTTGAGCTCCTGAATCACCGCGCCTTCGACAACATCGTCGCCGATTGCTTCCGTTATTGTGTGGCGAAGCAGAATGGGGATTCCGAGGCGGCGTATCTTTGCCGCGTGAACCCAGTAACCGCCTATCTGCGGCATTGCTTCGACCACGGCGGCTATTTCCACTCCCGCCTGTTTGAGCTGGTAGCTGACTATGAGGCCGATGTTGCCCGCTCCGACCATGACAACGCGCTGTCCGGGGACTACTCCGTAGAGGTTCATAAGAGTCTGGACCGCACCGGCTCCGTATACGCCGGGGATGTCGTTGTTTGTGAAAGGTATCATGCGCTCCTGAGCACCGGTGGAGACGATAGTCTTCTTTGCCTTTATGCGGTAATAGTCGTCTTCGCCTTCCATTACGGTGAATACTCCGTCTTCGGGATAGCAGCCCGTTACGGTTGAATTGCAGCGAATCTCTACCTTGTCGCCGAGTTCTTTTATCTCGTCCAGAAGAATGTCCGCAATTTTGAAGCCGCGTGTACCGGCATATTCATCCTTCGAGCCGAAGAATTTATGTGTCTGCTTCACGAGCTGTCCGCCCGGATGCAGGTCGCTCTCTACTACGAGCACATTTACGCCCGACCCGGCCGCTTCCGCCGCCGCGCAGAGCCCCGCCGCTCCGCCGCCTATTACGAGGAGGTCTGTTTCATAAGTTTTTTTCATCGTCAAATCCTCCTATTCGGCCGCCATGGGCACGCGGCCCTTGTCTTTCTGTGTTTCTACCTTCATGCCCGCCTTGAGCGGGGTGACGCAGGTGCGGACATTGGGCACTCCGTCCACTACCATAAAGCACGAGCTGCACTTGCCGATTGCGCAGAAGAAACCGCGTGTGCGCTTCATTTCGGGAGTGACTCGGTATATTCTGACGCCGTTTGAATGGAGCGCCATGGCGATAGGCTCACCCTCATACCCCTTAAGCTCCTCTCCGTCAAATGTGAATGCCACTTCCGGTCCGTGCTTGTAATCAAGTATCGGGTGGTTCCTGATAAGTTCCATGTTCGTTTTCCCTCCTTGATGTTGATAAGAAATAAAAATTGACAAGACTATGAAATCTGAATAAGAGTATAATAACGCCATATTAATTATTTGAAAAATGATAGATATAGAAATTAAATATCGATATTTTAGTTAGGGGTTCGTTTATTATATGCACCATTTGACGAACAATATGTCCGATTTGTGCTCCCTTAATGATTAATTTCATCAGTGTTTCCTTAAAGACACCGCCTGAGAGGTATCTCTGTCTTGCCGCATGGATGCATGCAGGTACGCACCCCCGTGAAGAGAAAAAAATCGTCTGTATCATTGAGATGATTGTCTTGTACGCGGTGTTTGGTGTGTTTGCGAAAAAGTTTGGTAAGTATAGGGACAGTGTGTCCTGCGCATCCTGCGGGGCAGGGACGGGGATGCTGTCTGCCCGCCCCTGCCCGAGAGTTTTAATGTTTGGTTTTTTCAACATTCATTGTTTTGATTATGGCCCATATAAAGCATCCGAAGCCTATTGCTATGCAAAGTACCATATTTACCTGCCAGCTCATTATAACTCCTCCTTTTCGCCTCTTTACGAGAGCTTGTTTGAGTGGATAAGCCGCTTTGCCATGTAGTTGTTAAGCATGAAGCAGACTAAGGCAAGAAGAAGCCATTCTACGATCATTGCTCCCGGTGTGTACTGGTACTTCGTAATCGGCCAGAATTTTAACCATTCACCAGGATACCATGTTGAAGCTTCGTGCATCCACCAACCCCAAACCAGCAGGAATTCTACCGGGAAGAAGCGAATGCAGGTCCACATCCACTTGACATGTATGTCGGAGCAAGGCGAAATGTCGTCATTCCACAGTCTGTTGACGCCGTATTTCATTGCGGCCAGCGAGTAGATAAGTCCGACGACGAGCAGGGCGACGCCCCAGACCATGTCCTGGTTTTCAAAAATTCTGTTGTCCAAAGCGGAGAAAGTTCCCACAAAGAGGAAGAATATCGCCACATATATTGTTGCTTTCGCACGCGAGAATCCCATGTCTATAAGGTTTCTGGTGCCGAGCTCGAGCATCGCTATGACGGAAGAGAGAGCTGCGGAGAAGAGGGCGAGGAAGAAGAGCACCGCCATGAAGAATCCGCCCGTCGTGTGAGCGAAGAGGTTTGTAAGGTGGACAAATGTAAGTCCGTTTGATCCGGCCTTCATAACCGCGTAGGGATCGGGGGAGAGGGCGAAAACGGCGGGGAGGACGACCATACCGGCGAGCATGGCTGCGACCATATCTCCGAATGTTACCGTGAAGGCGTTAAGCTGAATATCTTCCTTCTCTCCGGCATAGACGAAGTAGACGTGGAACATTCCCCAGCCTGCCCCGGATGACCAGGCGGCCTGAGTGAACGCCGAGAGCCAGACTTTGCCCTTGAAGAAGTCCGCGGGATCTACATGGTACATATATTCAAAACCCTTCATAGCCCCGGGCAGAGTTGCGACACGCACAAGCAGGATTGCCAGCAGCACGAATACTGCCGGAATCATTATTTTGTTCGCCGTTTCAATACCGCCCTGTATGCCGCGGAATATTATTATTGCGGAAATTGCGACTGCCAGAGCAAACCAGCCCCAGGCTTCGAAAGCGGGAGGCGTGGTGGCGAAATTTTTGAATGCCGCTTCTGCAAATTCCGTGCCGCCAGTTTTGACTGCGCCAAGGAATCCCGTGCATATAAGAGCGAGGTATTTCATTACCCATCCGAGGACGACCACATAGTAGCATCCAAGCATGATGCAAACCATCCCCGCAAAAGTCCCTACCCAGGTGTACTTATCCCCGAGCAGGGCCTTGAAGGCTCCGGCATTCGCCATACGTGTCTTTTTTCCGAAAATAGACTCAGCGGTAATCAGAGGCACCGCCCAAATGAAAAGCGCAAGGAAGCATATAAGTATGAAGGCTCCTCCGTTGTTAGAGGCAACTTCCCGCGGGAAGCGCCAAATGTTTCCGGTTCCGACCGCCATGCCGAGTATGGTACACAAAAGCCCCCAGCGGCTGGAGAACTGATCTCCCTGTTTTTTAATTTCTGCCATGAAAATACCTCGCTTTCCTATTGAGAGTAGTATCAAATGAATAAAACCAAAATAAAGTACTTCGATCTCGCTGCCCGCTCGGTGCGGTTTCCTCCTTTCCCGGGAATATTTTTCAAATGTGATACAATAAAAGACATGTACGTGGAATAAATTATACTTTTATAAAATAAAAGAAGCAATATTAAAAATTTGTATAACTAATACATCAACATGTTTGAAAATTTTAAGTGGGATAGGAAAATTCCGACGTGGCATGGGGTATCACCGACGTAAATAGAGAAATACAATAAACTTGCTGATATATTAGCTGAAAATGCTAAAATTTTAGATATTATATTCCTAAAACATTCGGATATATTGCACACAAAAAAGCCGCCCTGCAAAG
>CAZNYN010000068.1:0-7124 GCA_964577295.1 uncultured Synergistaceae bacterium
GCGGCTTCTTTTTGTCTTTTGCGCTATTTTCCCATTGCGAAGAAGAGCTCTGCTTTTGAGGTTTTTATGTCGTATATTGTGTCTATGAGCTCTGTTCTGCTGTTTATCAGGGATAGTCTCGCGTCCAGCATGTCGAGGTTGGTTCCTACGTTGGCGTCGTATCTTTTTACGGCTATTCTGTAGTCTTCTTCCGCTTCGGCGAGGCGTCTTAATGCCGCGGTTTTTCTGCTCTCTGCGGAGCGCAGATTGAGCCGGCTCTGTGTCACTTCCATTTTTATGACATTTTTCATGTCATCGAGCATGAAGAGAAGTTCCCTTGCCTGAGCCTTTGCCTGGTTTGTCTTTGCTATTACTGCGCCGCCGTCATATATGTTCCAGTACATGGCGGCAGCTATGCGCCATTCGTTTTGGGTGTCCATTTCGCTGCCGTCTACTGTCGAGAGGAGTCCCCCTGCCACTATCTGAGGCAGAAGCTGACCTTTAGCCGCTTTTGCCACTTTTTCCGCCTGTTTTGCGAGAAGGGTATAGGCTTTCAGCTCTTCTCTGTTTTCGTATGCGAAAGCTTCTGTCTCTTCTTCTGTCCCTATTTTCTCGTTATCATCCGATGCTTTCGGCTCTTTTTTCAGCAAGTCTTCGCCTATTTCCGCACCGACAGCCCGTTCCAGAGCGGTTAGGGAGAGTTTCACCGCGTTGGAGGCTTTTATGAGGTTCATTTCTGCTTCGGCTACGGCTACTTTTGTCCGAAGCACGTCGCCCTTAGCCGCTACTCCCGCTTTAAAGAGTTTTTCGGCTTTTTTTAAGTGATTTTCCGAGAGCATAAGGGCCTCATTTGCCACTTTTTCTTTTGCCTGGGCTCTGCGCAGAGTGTAGTAGGATATACGAACGGAGTTAGCAACACTCTGAACCATGCGCTTTTCCTGAGCCGAGGCAGCGTCTTTTGCCAGAACAGACGCCTGTTTTGAAGCGGAGAGTGAGCCTCCCGAGTATATGCTCTGGAAGAAACCCACAGCCGCAGCGTAGATATTCTTTGATATCACAGGTATCGAAAGTCCGCCCATGACAGGTATGTTGGCTGTCACTGCGTCTTCCTGCCAGAGAGATGCCGCAGCCATTACGGCTTTCGGCCCCATCTTTGCCGAGGCCTCTTTGACAGCCTCTTCCGCCCGGACTGTCTTTTCATGGTACGCGCTTATCATGGGATTTTGGGCTTCCGCCCTGGATATCAGAGAATCCAATATCTCATCCGCAGACGCGCACGATGCGAGCGGCAGTGCGAGAATCAATGACGCTAATATTGCCTTTGCTGTTTTATTTATCATGGCCATTCCTCCGCTTATTTATGGTACGAATCTCTTTTTAAACATTATTATGCTGCTTGAAAACATTACCGCTATGTACGCGCAGAGAGCGAGAGCGTCTTTCCATACATATTCCATTCCACCGCCCTTTAGTATTATCTGACGGGAGAGGCGTATGTAGTATGTGATGGGGAAGCATTCGCCCAGATATCGGAAGCCGGCAGGCATGGCCTCTATGGGGAAAACGAAGCCCGAGAGCAGTATGCTGGGCAGCAGTATGAAGATGGACATTTGGAGAGCCTGCATCTGGTTCTGGGCGAAGGTGGATATCATTATTCCGAGCGACAGGTTGGCTACGACATAGAAGAATGTCAGGAAGAAGAATAGAGCCGTGCTTCCGAGGAAGGGCATTCCGAATATGAATATGCCGACGAGTATTGCGACTATCGCCTGTATGTAGCCTATGACTATATAGGGCAGGATTTTGCTGAGCAGCAGCTCCCACGTCCTCATGGGAGTGACCAAGAGCTGTTCCAATGTGCCCTGTTCGCTCTCGCGCACTATGGCCATGGCCATCATTGTTATAAGAGTAAGTGTGAGGAGGAGCCCCATTATGCCGGGCACTATGTACCATGATGTGATAAAGTCTGGGTTGTACCACGGTCTTATCCTCATATCGACCATCTGAGGAGGCACTTTCATTCCCATGCTTTTAAATTTGCCTTCCAAAAGCTCCTGAGACTTTAGCATTCCCAATGTCTGAGCTGCTGCAAGAGCGGATGATGCGCTCATGTTGTCGGTTGCGTCCACAAGCACCTGGACTTGAGCCTGCCGTCCGCTCCGCAGTTTTTTGGCATAGTCGGGAGGGAATACGAGGGCGACTTTGACCTTGCCGGACTCTACTGCCTTGTTCACTTCGGATATATTTTGGGCATATAGTTTGATGTCAAAGTAGTTGCTTGATGTGAAGCTTGTTATCATCTCGCGGCTTTCTTGGGTGCGCGACTGGTCAAATATCGCTGTCGCAAGATGTTTAACGTCGGTGTTTATGGCGAAGCCGAAGATGAGAAGCTGCGCGAAGGGCATGAATATGATTATGGCAAGGGTTATTCTGTCGCGCAGAACCTGTATGAACTCTTTTCTGACAAGAGCCTTTAGTCTTCCGAATTCCATTTTTTATCCCTCTTTTTTTGCCGCGTCTGTGAGTTTTATGGTGCTCTCTCCCGCACCGGAGAGGCGTCCGCCTTCGAGCTTGCGGCCCGATTCCATTTTTACGAGATACGCGAATACGTCTTCCATTGCCGGGGTTATCTCTGTGAGTGTAGAGCCTTCAAAGATGCTCTCAGTGCCTATGCGGCGATCCTGCGGCACGAGCAGGTGGAGCTTTTCGCCGAAGAAGTATGAGTCCATCATAGGCCCTATCTCTCCGCCCTGTATCCGAGCCAGAAGCTCCATGCCCCTGTGGGATTCGACTTCGTAAAGACGCCCCGGTATGAGCTTTTTGAGCTTTGCGGGGGTGTCGTCCGCTATGAGAGCTCCGAAATATATGAATGCGACTTTGTCGCAGTGTTCCGCTTCGTCCATAAAGTGAGTCGTGACCATCACTGTAGTGCCGCCGTCGGCAAGGCTGTAAATGATATCCCAGAAGAGCCTGCGCGCCTTGGGGTCAACTCCGCTTGTCGGCTCGTCGAGAAAGAGCATTTTCGGCTTGTGCAGTATCGCGCAGCCAAGGGCAAGCCTCTGACGCCAGCCGCCGGAAAGAATGCCGGCTCTCTCGTCCTCGCGCCCCTCAAGGTCGGCGAGTGCGAGCATCTGATCTATGCGTTTCTTCTTTTCCGCGCCCTTTAGTCCGTAGAGGCCGGAGTAAAATTCCAGATTTTCCATAACAGTAAGTTCGGGATATAAGCTGAACTTCTGAGACATATATCCGACTTGGTGCTTGAGCTTCTGTCCTTCGCTTGAGAGGTTCATGCCCAGCACAAGACCTTCGCCCGAGGTTGGAGCCAAAAGTCCGCAGAGCATCCTTATCGTGGTGGACTTTCCCGAGCCGTTCGGCCCCAGAAAGCCGTAGACAGAGCCTTCTTCTATCTGCATTGTAATATGGTCCACTGCGGTAAAGTCTCCGAACATGCGGGTAAGCTCCCTTGTTTCCACAACAATATTGCTCACTTTGTCATGCCTCCCCCCGCAAACGAGACGAATAAGTCCTCCAGATTCGGAGTGACTTCGCTGAGTTCCGGCATGGCAATATCCCGTTTTTTGAATTCGGCTTCTACAGAGAGCTTTGCCTCTTCCGCGTCATCCACAACTATATGGTATGTCATGCCGAAAAGATTGGCGTCGATAACGTGAGAACACTTCGTGAGCCACTCCTTGGCGCGCCTGTCGTCCAAGTCGAGCTTGAGGATTTTATTTTTATACCGCCCCAAAAGTTCATCGGATGTCCCCACGTCCAAAATTTTTCCCCCGTTTATAAACATCTTGCGCGTGCAAAGCTCCGCCTCGTCCATGTACGGAGTCGAAACAACAATGGTAAGTCCGTCTCGGTTCAGCTCATAGAGCATGGCCCAAAACTCGCGCCGCGCCACAGGGTCAACTCCAGTAGTAGGCTCGTCAAGAAACAAAATCTTTGGGGTGTGCAGAAGTCCCGTAGCAAGGGCGAGCTTCTGCTTCATGCCGCCCGAGAGCTTGCCCACAAAACGCTCTCTGAAGGGCCATAGCCCCGTGCGCTTGAGAACTGCTTCCGCGCGCTTCATTGCGGTATTCTTGTCAGTCCCGTAAAGAGAGCCGAAAAGCACGATATTCTCATTTACTGTCATATCTGTGTAGAGGCTGAAAAGCTGGGGCACATATCCGGCATGAACCCTGGCCGCGCGCCTGTTGGTGCTTGAAAGCAGCAGGCACTCTCCCTTGTCGGGATTTGTTATGCCCATCGCCATGCGTATCATAGTGCTCTTTCCCGCTCCGTCCGGCCCGATAAAGCCCATAATTTCGCCTCTGCAGACGCTGAGGCTAACGTCATTCAAAGCATGAATGCGTCCGAAGCTCTTGGAGACGTTCTTATATGAAAGGAAAACCTCCGGTGCTTCCGTCATAGGATTGTGACATCGGCCGGCATTCCCGGCTTGAGAACTCCGTCCTCATTGTCTACTGATATCTTAATCCAGAAAACCATATTGGCCCGCTCTTTTTGTGTAAGAGAGAGGCGCGGATTATACTCCGCCTGCTCGTTGACCTCGGTCACATGAGCCTTGAAAACTCTCTTCGGATACGCGTCGATACGCACCTCGGCTTCGCCTCCGAGCTTCACGAGTCCGAGCTGAGTGGACGGGATAAAAATTTTAACCCAGCAGTCGTCCATCCTGCCTAAAGTAGCAATGGGAGCTCCCGCCGCTATAACGTCGCCTATTTCATAATTCTTTGTGAGAATAGTGCCGTCTGCCGGTGAGCGGAACTCCTTATATCCGACAAGAGTGTTGGCCTTCTGCAAAGCAGCGTCTGCGCGCCGCACATTCGCCCGAGCCGCCTTTATCTGCTCCGGCCTCATGCCGTTTTGAAGCAGAGAGAGCGTGTCCTGAGCCATGTTAAGAGCGTTTCTCTTAGCCTCGGCGTTCTCCGAGTAAAGCTCGGCTTCGCGCACTGATACAACACCGTCCGATGCCAAATCTTTAAAACGCTTCGCGTCCCTCGCAGCCTGCTCATACTGAGTTCTGCGCAGAGCAGTCTCCGCCTTAGCCTTTGCCACATCCTCGCTGCGGAAGCCCGACTCAAGCTCCGAAAGCTGCTGGCGCGCCGCTTCGAGAGCAGCCTCCGCCATGGCAACATCGTGGTCCGAACCGTCAAGCGACATGCGGGCGATAAGATCACCCTTTTTGACATAATCAGCCGCCTTTATATTTATCTCGACAATGCGTCCTCCCGCCTGAGGCGCAAGCTGAATCTCCGTAACCTCGACAGTCCCGGAAGCCTTCACCCTCGTGTCCTTATGAACACTGCTCTGATAGAGCCACCCGCCGATTCCAGCGGCGGCAAGAATGACAGCAGCGACAGCAACAATTTTAACCTTTGAAAAACCCGACAATTTCATAAAAAATCCTCCTCCGTGAGGAACTCAATAAAACAAAACTTTACCACGTCATAAAGAGCAATTAACAGAAAAAAGCTGTTGAAGCAATAAGCGTTAATGCTGATTTCAAAGTAAACAAAAAATGTCCTCCGCCATAATAGCACCTATCCGCAAATATTCTATGTTGACTTTTGCTCATAACAGCATAATTCTATAATCCGGCACCAATCATGAACGATAAGTATTTGCGCATCTGTGTTTCGGAAAAGCTGCACCTACGGAGCAGAAACATGAGAAAATAATTTGAAGTTTGGGAAGATACTGTGTCTTTAAGTTTAGCCCGAGCCATTTATCGGCTCGGGCATTGGTTTTCTTTTGTATGGCAGGCTAGAGGGAATCCTCTTTCAGCTTGTTTAAAATCAGCATTGTGTGTGTTCTTCCTATTTTGTAGAGTTCGTCCAAGAGGTCGTCCAGTTCTTCATTGGTGGAGAGATAAATCTCCAACAGGTAGTCATATTCGCCGGAGACCATCCAAAACTGAAATATGCTCTCCATGTTGTTTAATATCTGAGGCACTCCGTCACGGCACCTGTCGTCGTGCAGGAGGACAAAGACATGAATGGGGTAGCCTATTTTGCAGAAATCAATGGCAGTATGGTAGCCGCGCACGACCTTCCTGTCTTCTAATTTTTTTATGCGCTCGTATATTGAAGGAACAGAAAGGTTCACCGTCTCGCTTAGATTTTTGTAGGAAATTCTGGCATTGTCTTTTATTGCTTCGATAATGCGTAAATCGATATCGTCATAATTTAATTTAGGCGGTTTTTTCATGCAGCTGCAACTCCTTTCAATATCTTATTATAATATAAAAACCGTTAGAGTTCCAATTTAATGGAGGCTAACGGTTTGTATATAGCTATATTTTAATAATATCTTTTAAAAATCTTTTAATATTGTCTGCTGTTCCGTAAAGTGGACTCCCTTTTTCGCTATGGAACTCATAATAAAATTGTACAGCTCATCGTCGGAGGCTAACTTTTCAGGGAAGACAAATCCCTTGTTGTCAAACAGTGATTTCTGCCACGCCTTAATAAATGCCACACAGGTGAAAGCGGTGCATTTTCCCATAGAGGTGATATTTTCTTCCTCGTCATACCTGTCGACGCACTCCCAGACACGGCGGAGCTCTGCATCGCCCTTTGTGCCGTCTATGATAATGCGGAAGAGTGTGAGGTCTCTGTCTCCCTTTGCTGTATCCATTCTCCACAGAGGCTCAAGGCGTTTGACGAAGAATTCTTTCGGCGACACATTCTCATTTTCGGATTTATTCTCTTCGAACATTCCGAGAGTAATCAAGTCCTTGATCTGCCTGATATGGCCTGCCCATCTGATGGTAAATTCGTACATATTTTCCGCTGTTATTGTCTTTGACAGTGTTGCCAGTCCGTCTGTGGCAAAGGCCTCAAGCTCTCCGAGCCCGTCAAACTCGATTTTATGCAGATACGACATAGCCTCAGTATATTTCTCGGAGCCGTTTTCCACGATTAAGGCAGGGTCGAGATATTCCTGCAACGTCTCGTTGAGGCAGAATACTGTCTTGTAGCCCATATATGCATCTTTATCCTGCGGTATTCCGCCGACATAAATCTTAACTGTCTTCACCTTGTCCATTCCGAAACAGCCGCGTCCCGTGAGGAAATTCGTCATGCCGGGCGCGATGCCTATTTTGGGAACATAAAGAGTCTCTTTTTCGTTTGCAA
>CAZNYN010000069.1:0-6678 GCA_964577295.1 uncultured Synergistaceae bacterium
GGAACAGGCGGAGGACTGCCCGGACTTGTATGGGCAATATGCAGACCGGAACTCAAAGTCACTCTGCTGGACAGTATAACACGTAAATGCATCCAAGTAGAGAAGATATCAACTGCCCTTGGCCTTAAAAATGTCACAGTTGTATGTTCCCGTTCGGAAGATTATGCAAAAGAGCATAGAGAGAAATTTCACGCGGCAACGGCAAGAGCCGTCTGCGCATCAGGTATACTTGCGGAGTACCTTGCGCCGTTTGTCAGACTCAAAGGCAAGGCAATATCCTTTAAAGGACCCAAAGTTACAGAAGAACTTGAAGAAGTGGGCAACAAATGGCGCGAGCTTGGTTTCTCATCTCCCAGGCTGACCCCATACACACTTGGAGACATGAAACGTTTTTTCCTGATTTGGGATAAAATCTCACAGACTCCCAAAGGCATACCACGCCGACCCGGCATGGCCGAAAAATTTCCATGGTATAAAAAACACTGACATGTAAGCAGTAACCACTTGACATTCTGAAAAGAAAATATATTATTAATAATAGTTTTAAATTAGAAACAGAAAATTTCGGAGGTGCAATTTTATGGTAATCGGAAAGAAAATGGAAGACAGCATTAATTCTCAGATTCAGGCTGAATTTGATTCTTCATACCTCTATCTCTCGATGGCGACATGGTTTGAAAAGGAAGATCTCCCTGGCTGCGCTCACTGGATGAGAAAACAGGCTGAAGAAGAGTGGGAGCACGGCATGAGATTTTACAAATACCTTGTCTCTCGCGGAGGCAGAGTAATCTTGGGCGGCCTCTCGACACCGCAGAACGAATGGAAAAATGCCACGGAACTCTTCGCCCACGTCCTAAGCCATGAAGAAAAAGTAACATCCCTTATCTATGCCATGGTCGAACTTGCAGCAGCGGAAAAAGACTACGCATCACAGAGCATGCTCCAGTGGTTCGTCGACGAGCAGGTCGAAGAAGAAGAGGATGCAACAGCAATCCTCAATAAGTTCAAAAAGCTCGGAGAAATCCCCATCTCTCTCACAATGCTTGACAAAGAACTCGGAGCAAGAGCATAGCATTCACCTCTTACAATTTACAGCAAAGACGGACTTCTTAAAGAAGTCCGTCTTTTTAAATTTTTAACTCTGCTTTCCGTTAAAACTCTGCATTATCGGTATTTTCATCTCGGGTGCCGGGCCTATTACCTCTTTGGTAAAGTCGAGTTCGAAGTCAAACAAAGCCTGTGTTATCCTCATTTGCGTAACATTATCAGTCTCGTATGATATTGAAAAGCGCCGGTATCCGAACTTTTCGGCGAAGAAGGAAATATTTGACTTTTTCTTTCCCGAAAAAAACTGGAATGAACTGTTTAAAGAACCGAAAAATATTCTCTCGTCAAAAAACGGATCTTCGCTGATAATCATAACAACCTTGCACTCGTCAACCAAAACATCCTCACTCCATATACCGCATAAAGTGAGACCTGCTTTAAGACCGGGGTACTTCCCCATCAGAGCAATAATTGCACTCTCGACAAGCTCAGAGTACGAAAACACCATCGTAAAGCCAAGTTCAAGACTCCTGTTGCGCGCAGGGTCTATAATATTCTGTCTCGCAAGAGTGCCGACATTGCCGCTTTGAAAGCTGCGCAGATACAAAAATTCGCTCTCCATTTCGAACGCGAGGCCTGCCAAACTGCCCAACAGAGGACTCACCATTGTGTTCACTGTCACAGGGTTATAATCTTTTCCGTAAGGAATCCACGGCACAATATCAAGCTCTATGTTTTGATCCCAGTATGGCAGAATCGACGTCATGCCGTTACCCCCTATCAATTATGTATCACTCGCAATTTACAATTATATCATATACGAAAGCTCCCATCAGAGCCACCTTGCAAAAAGCTCCTCGTAAGTCATTTCGCTTCTTATGCCGAAACGTGTCATAGCAAAATCATATCGCACAGGGTCATCGGGCGATATAATGCGGAATTTGTCCGTTATCTCCCTTGCTGCATTGCCTCCGGCACTCTTATGTGTGCAGAGGCCGAGGCCGGAACAAATCTGGAACATATGTGTGTCAAGCGGGATAAAAAGAGCGGAAGGGCTAATTCCGCTCCAACCGCCGGGATCGACCTCATCGCAGCGAACCATCCAGCGCAGAAAAAGAGCAAGCCTTTTACATGCACTTCCCTTTGACGGTCTTGGCAGCAGAAACATACTCTCCCTGCCCCCGCATGAAATAAGCTCCGAAACAAAATTCTCGCATGCGGCCCACGTATCATTGCCATATCCTGAGATAAAAAGATCCTCAAGAGTTCCCTTCCTTTTTAAGATTGCCGATATACATGACAAAAAACTGACAAGCTCATCTTGATCCGTAAACCTATGAACAAAGCCTGCAAATTCATGTTCCAGGTCATCTCTTTCCACGGATGCCAGATACGATGAGGGAGATGTTCCCAGAACATTCAGAACTTTCGTTATACTCTTCAATATCTGAGTGACCTTGCCGTAAGCCAGAGAAGAGGCTATCAGGCCTACAATCTCCCTGTCCTTGGGGGAATCGTAATCATATAAAAACTGAAGCGGGTCAGGTGAAACATAGACCCGCCTGTTATAGTCAATGTATAACTTTTCAAAAATGTCACGGCCTGATATCAGAGCACCGTGCTCGGAAAGTACACCCACTTAGTCTACTTCACCGCATTAAAGCCAAACGTGGGTGCTGTCTTTGGAGACTTCCCCTTTTTGACACTATGATAATCTGCATAAGTAAGAGGCTTGGCTTCTTTAAGGAATTTTGCCGAAACAACCTCACCGACAAAAAGCATATGCGTAGGCAATTCAAGAGAATGGCAGACTCGCGCCTCGAAAACGGCAATTGACCAATCTGTAACCATCGGAGCACCGGTCATTCCCGTAAGGTAATTAACGTTTTCAAACTTATTTATATCTCTCCCCGACTTAAAACCAAACTGACCGAGGAATGTCATAGGAACATCAAACTCCAAAACAGAAATGGAGAAAACTCCGCTCTCCTTCACCATATCTGTAGTGAGATTCGCTTTATTTATACATGTTGTCACGCATTTAGGCTCAGCAGTAATCTGCATTGCGGCATTGGCTATCTGTCCATTTAATTTTCCGTCCCAAACCGTACTTACGATATACATACCATACGTCATACTGAACAATGCCTTCATATCTATACCTTCCAACGACATAACAAAGCCCCCTAAAAATAAATTAAAAGCAATTCAATGTAAATAGTATTATATTTATCTCGTCATAAGTCAAGTAAATAATACACATCCGAAAACGGAAGTGATAAGGTAGAATATAAGAGGATTGATAGTGTGCTTTTTAAAATTCTTACACATGCGGAGGTGCCGTCAGTTGGAAATAAGACCGATCTCACTGAACGATGCGGAAAAAATATCCATAATAAGACGCAAAGACGGAGTCAGAGAGGGAATACTTGCTCTGACAAGTGAACGAACAGAGACAACGGCGCAATTTATAAGCTCCATTGCAGAAGATGACAGAGCCTTTGTGGCGCTGGAAAATGACGAAATAACTGGGCTTGTAGTGCTTGTACACAACAGAGCCAGGAAAAGAACACACAGCGGCGTTATAGCTATCATGGTAGACACCGAATATCAAAACAGAGGCATTGGCACCGCTCTCATGCGCAAAATTGTCAACGCCGCAGACAGAGAGCTAAAACTTCACAGACTTGAGCTTTTTGTCCTTTCCGACAACAAACACGCTATATCACTTTATGAAAAATTCGGATTCGTCAAAGAAGGAACGCGCAGACACGCCGCAGTAAAAAACGGAGTGTTCATCGACGAAGACTTCTTTGCACGCATAAGTCCCGTGGAGGCATAATATGATAATACGACCGGTAAAATACACCGACATAGCGCAAATCAGCACAATAGCGTCAGAACTTGCTTCCGGCGATAAGGGAATGAACATATCGCACATTGATTTCATCAATGCCAAGGCACTTATTGCAAACCTTACAGAATACGACCACATGCTTGTGCTTGAAACGGAAATTCCCCCGACAGAAATATGCGCGGTAGTTCTTCTCAAAGTAGACAGACAGATATACCTGCGGAGACTCGCCAGACTCGAAATAATAGTCTCTCCGAAATGGCAGGGGCAGGGAATGGGCAAAGTGCTCATGCAGTCTGCGCTCGATCTGGCAGAGAAAGAACTTATGATGGAGAGAGTGGAAGTTGAAGTCTCAACGGAAAATGTCAACGCACTTAAGTTGTGCAAATCTGCAGGCTTCAAAGTTGAAGGTGTTGCAAAAGACTGGGCAATATCGGATGACGGAACATACATCGACGCATACCTCATGGCAAAGTGCAAAACAAAATAAAAGAAAGAGGCGGAGAACAGCTCCGCCTCTTTCACTATCTGTATGATTTTATCGCATCCGCAAGGCGCAGACAGCCCTCACGAGCGACAGCGGCAGTAACCTTTGAAAGAGAGAGCCTGCAAGTATTCTTTCCCGATACTCCGTCAGCCATAAACGGACTGCCTGGTACAATCGCAATTCCATGATTCACAATCGAGTGACGGACAAAAGCAAACATATCATCTATGCCGTCGATAGTACCCCACAGAAAAAATCCTCCCGAAGGACGGTTCACCTTCATACCAAGCGGGGCCAACGCGGAAACAATCTCTCCTACAAGAAAGTCCCTCCTTTGGGCGTACTCCGATGTAAGAAAATTAACTCTGGAAGCAAAATCATGGCGTTCAAGATATATATGTGCCGCTTTATGTGTCACAGGCTGCTGAATAAGTCCGTTACATATCTGAAAGAGCTCAAACCTCTCAACCAAATCGTTAGGCAGAGCAAGCCATCCCAACCTTATACCCGGAGCAATAATCTTTGAAAAACTGCTGCAATAAATAACATCATGCCCATCAGACATAGAAAAATAAGTATCCGGCAGAGGAGAACCGTAATTTAAATACCGATAGGGATCATCCTCCAGTATAACGACACCATATCGTTGGCAAATATCAAGTATAGATTTGCGTCTCGCAAGCGAAGTTGTTCGTCCAGTAGGGTTCTGAAAACACGGAATAGTGTAAAGCATCGTCACATTATTTGCTGCACAGACTGATTCCAGACTCTCCGGTATAATGCCGTCCTCGTCCATGGCAACTCCGAGACAAAGAGCCCCCTGCTTTCTAAAATTCATTAAAGCCTCAACATAACTGGCATCTTCGACAGCAACAACTGAAGCATTATCCAAAAATAGCTCCGTTACAGAATTAATGGCCTCGGCCGCTCCGTGTGTAAGCAATATATTTTTTGCTGAGATAGTTTTCGGTGCGATTTTTTCAGAGACCATCCATTCGGAAATCCACTCACGCAGAGGCAGATATCCCATATCGCTCGGATAATAATTCAAAATAGAAGGATCTTCTAAGGCAAGAGAAAATGCCTCCTGTAAATCGAAAATAGGATAAAATTTCGAATCAGGCTCTCCCGCTGAAAAAGAAAGAGACGGATATTTCGAACACAGCGCACTGACAATGGATATATCAGAAGCACAAAGCCTCTCCTTCGCAAGCAAACTCATTCTATCCAAGGCAAAATCACGCACCATAGAAAAACCTCCTCCTAAAAATACCTTCCACTGCTAAGCATATACAAAACTGCCGAAAAGACAAAAAAATACCTTGAAAAAACATTTTAGATTTGCATCTATAATAGCAGAATCATAATTAAAAAAAGAGCCCCTGTCATCATAAAGATTTTAAAATTAAAGTCAAAACCGAAGATACGAAACCCCGCACTAAAAATTTGATGAACAAACTAAGTGATTCGTACAAAACAAGAAATGTGTTTTGGCTCTCTACTTATACTTATACTTATGCGGGGAGAGGATTAAAAAGCAAAACCCTGACTTTATCACATTTTAATATATAAATGTTGCGCAGCAAATTTTCATTTTTGTTATACTTCTATGACTCAATTTTGCACTTTGAGAGTAGAAGAATCGCGATTTTAAGACTGTTTTGGCGACTTTTTGCGAACTTTTGAAATTCAAAATTGCAGCTTTCATATTTTATGTCTCATACCCACAAACGCTTTATATCACTGTATTTATGAGATGTATCGATGCAATTTTGCTGTACCTTGAGACGAACCTCACCGTGCAAAACAAAAAGCACGGCACGGAGCATTAATGTTTTCGGTACACCCTGAATTTTCAGCTTTGAATAAATGTAAGGTTTTCATTCTCTGCCGCATCGTTCGAGGTTATAATAACACACAGAGAGCTATTAGACAATAGTATTACATATATACTTACCATTGGTTATCTTTAGATTTGTCGTCGGACTATTAGCAGCCCATTGCGGATAAACCTGTATATACAAAACAAGCGTTACATCTTTCGATGCAACGCTTGTTTTTAATATTAATTCCGGCAACGACCTACTCTGGGTGGGAAAACTAAGCGATTCACACGAATCGCTGAATCGGCGATTTGGTTCTCTGCTTATCCCACGAAACTTCGTGGGTGAGCAGGTCTGTGGGGCTTTTGTACTATACAAAACAAGCGTCACATCATACGATGCAACGCTTGTTTTTAATATTATTCCGGCAACGACCTACTCTCCCACGAATACCCTTCGTAGTACCA
>CAZNYN010000070.1:0-6529 GCA_964577295.1 uncultured Synergistaceae bacterium
GTCTCTTTTTTTCCATACATCTGATACAATATATTTATAAATATATGAGCACTATCAGGGGGGCTGCATATAGAATGACACTTCGCAGAAAAACACAGGTAACTCTCGGTATCTTAATGCTTCTTTTGTTGCTTGTACTGGATTGGACTTTTACAAGCTTCCTGCGCCAGTCCGCGGAACAGTCCGACAAGGAACGTATATTGCAGAACCTTTCCCGCGTATCAGTATCCGTTAACGCCGAAGCTCAGACCTTGGCGGCCATAGCAGGAAACTGGGCCTATTCGGACTCAACATGGAACTATATGAGAACAATGAACAGTGACTATGTACTTAAAGTTCTTAACAGAGACGTCCTTACAGATATAGGAATCTCATCCCTTATTTTTGTTGACAACGGACGAGAAGTCTCTCTCTTTAAAGATTACAGCCGCCCAGACGAGCCGTCCGCGCCCCAGGACGAATATACGGCGATATTCAGCAACCCAGACAACAATGAGCTTTTTAACAATGAAAACAAGGACGGCACAAGCGGCATAGTTCTTCAGGGAGACGAAGCACTGCTGTTTTCTGTAAAGCCCATTCTGAAGTCCAACAAACAGGGGCCTCAGGCAGGTTATCTTCTTGCGACAAAAAAGCTCAGCCCAACTTTGATAAACAGCATTTCGAGAAATTTGGGCTTTTCCTTTGCCATTGAGCCCATAACCGAAGCTGAAAGCAAATCGGAATCGCTGCCCGTTACAGTTATACGAAAGATACAGCCCAAAGACACCTCTATTTCGGCAAAGATGCTTGTCCGCGACCACAGGGGAGCGCCAGCCTTCTGGGTTATGGGAATACTGCCGAAACAGGATATCACAGAGACAGAGAGAAAGATGCAGATACTCTTCCTTATGATTGCCGCAGGAGCCATCTTCCTCTGCTTCGTCTTTGACATCTTCTTTAAGCGCACCTTTACAAACAGAATGAAGCGCCTGCAGAACGAAGTCGAAGCAATAAGAGACGAATCACCGAACAACAAACAGAGCATAACGACAGACAACAGACGGGATGAAATAAGCAGTCTGCAGAGAGTTCTTTATGACAGCTACGCGTACAACGACTATAAGACGGAAAAAATGCAGAACCTCGACCGCATCAGCATCATGGTATACGAAAGATTCGCTCAGGCGGGAAACAGGCTGTGCTACAAAACTCTTGAGGATATCGCTTCTGCCATAACTCCGGGAGACGAAAAGTACCGTGCCAGCATAGTGCGCGCAGCAAAGAAGACATGGCACTTCTGCCGCTCTTTGGGGATGAAGGAAGAAGAGCTGCTCTACTCATACCTCGGAGCTCTCTTCAGCCGCATAGGACTTCTGGGTATCCCGACCGAGATAAGGGATAAGAACACGCCTCTTAATCCGCACGAACTTCGCGAATACCAGAAGTACCCGATAATATCAAAGGACATTATGGAAAACGTCGAACTTCTGCGCCCCGCATACCACATTCCTCTCTCATGGAATGAGAACTGGGACGGAACAGGTTTCCCCCATGCAAGCACGGGAAGCTCAATTAATATTGCGGCGCGAATCTTCGCGATAGTGAACGAATGGAACGAGATGACACGCCCGTGGATGGGACGCAAACTTCCGACAGAACAGGAAGTGGAAGACAAACTCCGCTCAATGGAAGGAACAAGGCTTGACCCCCAGCTCACAGAAAAGTTTATCAGCATTCTGAAGGAAAAAACCACAGTCTAAATATTAAACAAAGGGCAAGGCACGCTTTTTTCTCATAAGCAGTGCCTTGCCCTCATTTTTTATACTTATCGCCTTAACCTCGGAAGGAGCACCACCAAAATGTCAATATACATGAATAACGCGGCCACAACATGGCCAAAGCCGAAAGAGACTGCGGAAGCGGTCTTTGACTTTATGACAAACCACGGAGCCAACCTCGCAAGGGGCGCGGCCTCGAACAGGGATATAGAGACTCTCGACAGCGTATACACCTGCCGCAAAACCTTAGCCGATATGTTCGGCGGCTACGAGAGGCGCAATGCAAAGTTTGTCTCCCTGACATCAAATATTACAGAGTCCCTCAATATCGTCCTAAAAGGAATACTTCGCCCCGGCATGAAAGTGGTCACATCATCCATGGAGCACAACGCTGTTGTCCGTCCTCTGAGATCTGCGGAGCTCTCCGGTATCAGAATGAACGTGATTCAGTGCAGCCTGCGCGGTTTTCTCGATCCGCAGTCTGTCGACAAGGCTCTACAGGATGGGGCGGACTTGGCGGTATTCTCTCATTGCAGCAACGTCTGCGGAGCATTGCAGAACTTAGAAGCCATAGCCGAAGTCTGCGCCAAGCACAAGGTACCTCTCGTTGAGGACTGCGCACAGACAGCCGGAATATTGCCCATAAATGCGGAAGAGCTCGGACTTGCCGCTCTCTGCTTTACGGGACACAAGGCTCTCTTCGGCCCTCAAGGTACGGGCGGCATTATATGGAAGCCGGAATTTGCCGAAAGGTGCTCATGCTTTATCGAAGGAGGCACGGGCAGCCTCTCTCATGATGAACACCAGCCTCTTCAGATGCCCGACAAATTTGAAGCGGGAACTCCCAACCTGCCAGGAATCGCGGGGCTTCTTGCATCGCTCTCCTGGATAAAAACTACTGGAATGGAAAATATAAGAAAAAAGGAAGACGCTCTAGGCAAAAGGCTCGAAGAAGGGCTGCTCTCCATAGACGGGCTTAAAATCCACGGCCCTGCCGAGGACGACAGCCGCCTGCCCGTTTTTGCCGTGAACATAACAGGAAAAGACAACGCCGTTCTTGCAATGCAGCTCTCAGACACATACGGCATAGAGACAAGACCGGGGCTTCACTGTTCGCCTTTCGCCCACAGAACGCTGGGAACTTTCCCCGAAGGAGCTCTGCGCCTCTCGCCAGGCTTCTTCAACACGGAGGACGACATAGATCAAACAATCGACGCTTTGAAAACTCTCGCGAAATAACAGTCTTCTCCTTCCGTCCGCGACTATTTTTCAATGAGGCCGTTCCATACTCTGTGAAGAGATGTGACGGCCTCTGTTATGTCGCATGATGATATTCCGGAAAAAGACAAATATACATTCATGAAGCCTCTCTCCTCATAGACTGCTTCCGCTCTGATTCCGACCGAGGAGGCAAGTTTTTCGAGTTCCGATGAGCCGCAGGAGCATTTAAATTTCAGTCTCACGGACATAGAAGTTTCGTAAAGCTCCGGCACGGAAGTCCCGAACTTCTCTTTAAGATCGGACATAAGTTTTTTGGCTTTCGCCTGATATATTTTTCTGCTTCTTTTGAGATGGCGCTCAAGATCCCTGTTTTTTATATACTCGGCAAGAGCAAGCTGCTCTACCTTGCTCGAAGTCTGGTCGTAGGAGGATATCACCTTAGACGCGAAGCCGGCAAGAGACGGGGGAAGCACCATATACGCTATTCTGACAGAGGGAAGCAGAAGGCGCGAGAAGCTCCCCACATATACAACAAAATCAGGTGCCGTTCCCTGCAGGGACGGAACGGGACGCGAAGCATAGTGCAGCTCTCCGTTGTAGTCGTCCTCTATAATGAGACGCCCGCCGCGCGCCCAAGATATGAGCTCGCTCCTTCTGGCAAAAAGTTTTGCCAGAGGCATGTGAGGCAAGTTTGAAGTTATCTCGGCAAATATGTCGCTTTTACTCTCCGAAAGACTCTTAACAAGAGAAGCTCCGTCTCCCCTTTTCACGATATCCGTCTGCCAGCCGAAATCAGCAAATACCTGCTCCGCCTGACTAAACCCCGGCTCTTCCAGTGCCGCTCTCCTGCCATGCCCCAATATTCGGCAAAGCAGGGATAAGAGCTGCTGTGTTCCCGACGCGATAACGATTCTATCGGGAGAAGCCACAACGCCTCTCGCTGTTCTGCAATACGCAACAAGAGCATCTCTCAGCTCCGCTTCGCCCATGGGAGTGCCGCGGGATATTATTTCATCCTGCCTGTTAAGAGCCATGCGCAGATGTCTCTTCCACACATCGGCATCGGCGCACTTTATGTCAATTTTTTCGGAAGAAAAATCATACCTTAAAGCTTTGCTCTCTCCGTCTTTAACAGTGCCGCAGCTCTTTAAAACTCCCCCCGAAGCCTCCAAAGTAAAAAAACCGCTCTTAGGACGGCTCTCTAAAATACCGTCTATTTGAAGTCTTACATAGGCATTCTCTACCGGAGAGCGGCTCACTCCAAGCTCCGACGCAAGCTCTCTGATGGAAGGAATTCTGGTTCCGGGAGGTATCGAGCCTCCGCAGACAGCGGAAGCCAAAGAATCATATATCTGCCTCCAAAGCGGAAGTTCCGAAGAGGTATCTATATTCAAAAAACCGTCAAGCATAATTACACTCCAATCTGTCATGTAAAAATATCTAAAATCTGTCCATTGTTAATATGACAATTTACGGTTATAAATATAGCACACCCGGGAATTACGAACAACAGGAGGAAATATCATGAGCACAAATATAGAGAAAAGAATCAATAAAGACCTTGCAAAGCTGCTTAAAGGCGGAGTAATAATGGACGTAACATCACCCCAGCAGGCGAAAATAGCCGAAGAGGCCGGCGCCTGCGCAGTTATGGCTCTTGAAAGAATTCCAGCGGACATAAGAGTTGCCGGCGGAGTGTCGAGAATGAGCGACCCCAAGATGATAAAAGGCATTATGGAGGCAGTCTCTATCCCTGTCATGGCAAAGTGCAGAATAGGACATTTCACAGAAGCGCGTATTTTGGAAGCTGTGGGAATAGACTACATAGACGAGAGCGAAGTATTAAGCCCTGCGGACGACACATATCACATAGACAAGACAGAATTTGAAACACCCTTTGTCTGCGGAGCGCGCGACTTGGGAGAAGCTTTGAGGCGTGTTGCCGAAGGAGCAATGATGATACGCACAAAGGGCGAGGCAGGTACGGGAGACGTCGTTCAGGCAGTGCGCCACATGAGAAAGATGAATGCTGACATAGCAAGAGTTCGCACTATGAGAAAGGACGAACTCTTTGAGGAGGCAAAACAGCTGCAGGTTCCTTATGAGCTTCTGCTTTTCGTACACAGAGAAGGACATCTGCCGGTGGTAAATTTTGCTGCCGGCGGAGTGGCTACTCCTGCAGACGCGGCTCTTATGATGGAGCTGGGAGCGGAAGGAGTCTTTGTCGGAAGCGGCATATTCAAGTCGGGAGACCCCAAAAAGCGCGCCTCCGCAATAGTAAAGGCTGTCAAGAACTACCGCGACTCAAAGCTGCTCGCGGAAGTATCCGAGGACTTGGGAGAAGCAATGGTCGGCATCAACGAGGGAGAAATATCGATACTTATGGCGGAACGTGGAAAATAGCAGACGCGATTATTATTTCCGCTCTTCACGGCGCGATAAAATAATTACAAAAATCAAAGCGAAAAGAAATTTCTTCCGCTTTGATTTTTTCTATATTTGACAATATTGCATTATGAGGCCAAAATTAATCGAGGACAAAAGAAATGGGGACTGAGATATGAAAGACGAAATTCTAAAAAAGTTAATGGCAGCGGCAAAAGATGCCAGAAAACGTGCCTACGCCCCATATTCCTCATTTAAAGTCGGAGCCGCTCTGCTCTTTGAGGACGGAGAGATAGTATCCGGCTGCAACGTAGAAAACAGCAGCTACGGTCTTACTGTCTGCGCCGAAAGAAACGCCATGGCCGCAGCAGTATCCTCCGGCAAAGGAACTCCCATTGCCGCGGCTGTTGCCGGAGAACCTGGGGCAAAATGCACTCCGTGCGGAGCATGCCGTCAGTTCTTGGCAGAATTTAACCCTAATATGGATATAATCATGGAAGACGGAGATAATTTAATTGTAAGAAATCTGAGCACCCTTCTCCCTGAACACTTTTCTCCAAAAAATCTAAACATAAAGTAAGGATAAAATCTTGGACGCCTCTTTTACCCTATCGCTTCAATCGCTAATATTCGTATGCTTTATGGTCGGAATCGCCGGCTTTGTAGACGCAGCAGCAGGGGGAGGCGGAATAATATCCCTTCCCGCATACATGTTTACGGGAATGCCCGCACACTACGCATTGGGGACTAATAAATTCTCTGGCTCATGCGGAACGACACTTGCAGTATTTAAATTCTGGAAGAGCGGCGCTCTGGACATAAAAGCCTCTTTGATAGCGGCGGCAGGCTCATTTCTCGGCTCTGCGGCAGGGGCAAAAGCGGCTCTTATGATGAGCGATCAAACCTTGAAGACAATCCTAATCTTCATACTTCCCGCAGCGGCTCTTATAATATCTTTAAAAAGAGACTTTGGAGAAAAAGACCTTTCCTCCACGCTGAACAGAAAGAAAGCCGCAGTCATTGCCTTCGCTATAGGAGTAATAATCGGCGGCTACGACGGAATGTTCGGCCCTGGCACGGGAACTTTCGCCATAATGGCGTTCTCCGTCCTAATGAAATACGACTTAAAGACAGCATCGGGAAATGCAAAAATATTAAACCTT
>CAZNYN010000071.1:0-2987 GCA_964577295.1 uncultured Synergistaceae bacterium
TAGGAATAATACTCGGAATCAACCTCACCTTCAGCGGAATAAGCCTGATACTGCTGGGCAGAGGCTGTTCCGAAGAGTGCAAAAAACTGTAAAATCACAAAGCCTTATAAGAAGAGAAGCCCTGAAAATAAGGGCTTCTCTTCTTATATTCTCACAGTAAAAAACCACTCACGGCAAAAATTTCGAGACCTCCAAAACCGCCATAATTTTTAGAACCGGACACAGAGGCTCAAACAGATAACAAAAAAATAAGATACCTCCTGACTTTGTCAGAAAATCCGCCAAAAACGAGGCATAACCCCAGCAAGATTTCGTATTTTAAACCAGCATCATTCGGCATTTTCAACCTGCATTATTTCATATTTTCAACCCTCACGATTCTGACCTTCATAACTATTGGCAGAACTAGAGTTCACGTCTATTACTTTTTCCTTTTCTTTGCCGCAAAAGGCAGAAGAGCCATAGCGAGGAGGGAGAGTGACGAGAGTCCCGTGCCGCATCCTCCGCTTCCGCTGTATGACTCTTTGACTGTGAGGGTAAAGTCCGCGCTTGAAATGTGCCCGCCGGTTCCGCCGTATGTCGCTTTGACTGTGACATTCCTTGCGCCGTTTGTCCCGGCTCTTGCCGTAAGAGTTATTGTCTTCCCTTTTACCGAAACGTCCGCATAGGGATTATCTGCCGTAAGCACCGCGTTGTTTATTGGCTTGACTGTGACGTCAAAGCTGACGGACTGGCCGATTTCAAGGTCGGCTGAGGTTTTTGAGATCGCAAAGGTGTAGATTTCCTGTGTTTCGTTAAGCGTATGCTGGTACACGCCGATGTCTGCATAGTTTGTTCGGCGCGGTCTGCCTAGCTGGTCTGTTGACGGGACTTTAATCCCATTGCTGTTGGTGCCGACAGGCAGCCCTTCGCCGAGCGCTGAGCTGTCGCCGGAGATGATGTAGATGTAAACATCCTTTGAATTTGCCGTGGGTGTCATGTTTTTATCGACAGAGATGAGCCTTGGGTCTGTTCTGATAACATCTGATGATGTGTACGAACCTGTGCTTTCACCGACGACGCAGTTGCGAACGGTCGCTGTGCCGCTCATAACATAAATATCATCATTGCCGCTGCCTGAGGTATTGCCCCAAAGGATCGTATTGGCAATGACAGGGCTGCTGTTTTCTTCGCTGTATAGACCGCCGCCCTTGGCTGAACTGTTGCCGCTTATGGTGCAGTTTGTGACTGTCGGGTTGCCGCCGTTATAGTTGCATATGCCGCCGCCGCTTACATCTGCTGTGTTGCCGCTGATTGTGCAGTTTGTAACGGCAGGGTGGCTGCCGCCGAAGTTGTATATGCCGCCGCCTTCATCTGCCCTGTTGCTGCTTATGACGCATTTTGTGACTGCGGGGTGGCTGCTTGCGTTGTAAATTCCGCCGCCTACATCTGCCGTGTTGCCGCTAATTGTGCAATTGATAATTGTCGGGTTGGCATTGTTCGGGTTATAAAGGCCGCCGCCAAATCTGTTCCCGCCGCTAATTTGCGTGCCCGTACCTCCGGTAAATGTGAAGCCGTCAAGGATGGTGTCGTCAGTGGCAGCGCCATTCGTGCCGGTAATGATGCTCATATTCGCAACTGATGCGTCGCGGCTCAAAATCGTGGCGCAGTCCGAGCTCATTGGATTTGCCATCATTTTCGTGATGTCGCGGCTGTTTGTCTTTGTATCCCAGCCGCCTGTCAGCTTCACTCCCTTTGGCAGTGTGAGTGTAGCTTTGCGTGTGTAAAGCCCCTTGGCTGCGCGCACCTCTCCTTTATCAGGATTGATTGAACACTCTGTCAAAGCATAATCCAAGCTTGCCGCAGGTAAAGCGCTTTCCCAACTGCTGCCGTCCTGAGTAGCAGCTCCGCCATTTACGGTTACGTAGTAAATTGTGCTTTCGGCGCGAGCTCCTGATATTAGAAACAGCGAAAGCATAACTGCCGCCAATGTTAAGATTACTCCGGAATAAAGATTTTTTTTGCTTTTTATGACTTTTTGTTTTGTTTCCCGGCTCATTAAGACCCCTCCGCAAGTTTAAAGGTTAAATGCTGTGAACGTCATTATCGACAGAATGGACATGGCCTTACTTATCCGATCACCTTTCGCTTAATGCGAGCCTATTTTTTTTGAACTATATAAATATTTTATTCCCAGCGGTTTTCCTATGTCTTATTGGCAGAACTATCAAGCAATAATCAAACCATAAATATTATAACAATAAAATCCTAAAATTGGTATTTGAGTACAGATCAATGTTCTTGGTGTGGATTGTACGGTTCCGGCAATCAACACCAAAAATCAGAAAACAAGGACATAAAAGATAGGTATTTTAGGGAATATTAAGACGAAAATTTAATGTTTGGGCGCATATCAAAATTTGCTTTTTCAAAACATAATCCGAATATTTTCAACCCTCACAATTCTGAAACTCATAACTATTGATAGGGCTATAGTTTATTTTTGGGTTATCCTTACAAAATGGGGGGGCGGGTTTGGCTGGTCTGTTTGTACGCTATACGGCTTTTTTGAATGCCGCAGTCGGAGCCAAGGGGTAAAATAGGAAGAGAAGCCTTCGCAAGATTAGGCTTCTCTTTTTATTTTTTGATTATGTTTGCAAAGATTAACTGTGCTTGAATTTGCCGTTTTTACTCGCAGCGCAGGGCTTTTATGTTTGCGCCTCTTCTTGCCGCTATTATCTCCGCCATTATGGAGACTGCTATTTCTTCCGGGGTCTCGGCTTTTATGGGAAGTCCTATCGGCTGATTTATTCTGTCCAAGTGAACCTGAGCCACTCCCTGAGAGAGCAGTGTCTTTCTTACCGCGGCTATCTTGCTGCGAGAGCCTATCATGCCGTAATATGCTCCGGGCTTTCCGTCAGTGGCTCTCACAACTTCGGAATCAAGTGAGTGCCCTCTTGTCATTATCACGACACAGCTTCTGTCATGGAGTGTTATCTTGTTAAACG
>CAZNYN010000071.1:3087-6346 GCA_964577295.1 uncultured Synergistaceae bacterium
CCTCTTGTCATTATCACGACACAGCTTCTGTCATGGAGTGTTATCTTGTTAAACGCTTGACTCAGAGGACAGGCTATTGTTCTGGCACATGGGATGTTTTCCGAGTTTGCAAACTCTTCTCTTTCATCCCACACTGTCACGCGGAAGCCCGTGAAGCTCCCGAGCTGAGCCACCGCCTTGCCGACATGTCCCGCTCCGAAGATTACAAGCTCATCATCGCGCCCTATTACTTCCATGTATATTGCGGTTTTGCCTCCGCAGACCATGCCGTGAGCTTCGTTGAGCTCCTTGCGCCACACGGCTGAGCTTTCTCCTGTCGAAAGGAGCTTCACTGCCTCGCCTATGGCTTCGTATTCCACAAGCCCGCCGCCTATCGTGCCCGCGATGCTGCCGTCCGGCCTCACCCACATGGATGCGCCGCGGCTTCTCGGAGTGGAGCCGCTCTCTTCCGTCACGGTGCAGAGTACGCCGAAATTGCCCTCTTGCACCTCTTCGTCCATTATTTTAAGAAGTTCTCTGTTCATATTTTTTCCTCCGCTCTACGAGCCTGCCGCAAAGGAGCAGCTTGGGTAGTGACATGTCGGGCAGTGTTCGCAGAGTCCCCCTACTCCCCATCTTCTGACTAAGTCGCCTGGCTCTACTCCCGCAAAGATAAAGGGGAGAAGTTTATCAAGGGCCGTCCTTTCGTCAAAAGCCACACATGCGGGAGCTCCTATGACTGCGACATCCTCTCCGTCCACGGGAGATACGGCCCAGCCCAGCATCAGCATTGCCCCGGGGAGGGCGGGAGTGCCTTGGAAGGATATTCTGCGGCACACAGAGCGGATTGCTCCCGGCGTTTTGTCGTCCGCGTCGACACTCATTCCGCCTGTGCAGATTATCACTTTTGCGCCCTCGTTAAGAAATGCTTTTACCGCCTCCGATATTTCTTCCACGGAGTCGCGCGAGTATCTCTGTCCGACCATAGTTCCGTTCAGGCGGCTCAATTTTTCGTCCAGCTTCGGTCTGAATGCGTCTTCCACTCTTTTGTCGAATATTTCCTTGCCTGTCGTTACGAGTCCGACTTTGAGGTTTTTAAAAGGAAGTATGGCGAAAGGCTTGCTGCCCTTTACGGCGGCTACGGCTCTTTCCACTCTGTAATCTTCAAGAACTAAAGGGCGAATGCGGAAGCCTGCTATTGTCTGTCCTTCAAGCACGGGCCTGTGAGGCGCAAGTGCGGACAAAACCCAGTCCGGGTCTTGGTTGACTCTGTTGACTGTCTCAGCCAGATACCATAGTATGCCGGACTTCTCGGCGACTAAGTTGCAGCGCCCCTCCTCCGGCCCTGTTATGCGCAGGTTTTCGCCGCATAGTACATCGGCCAGTGCCAGAGCTGCATCGTCCTCGTGGACATCTCCCGCAGATAGCTCCATTACGGAAATATTCTCCCGTCCCATGTCTCTTAATGTGGGAAGATCCGCCTCTGTCACAACTTGACCTTTTTTAAACCTTGCGGATTTTTTGTGATTTTTCGCGTCTATCTGAGTGAGGTCGTGAGCAAGAGCTTTTCCCACTGCTTCTTCAAGCGGGATTGTCGTTATTTTCATTGTTATTCCCCTCTGCCTAAGAATTATTCAAATCAATCTTTTTGCGGAGCGCATTCACTGCATGAGCCGTATATAACAAGCTGTTTTCCCTCGACAGTCATGCCTTCCGGGACTTCAACGCGCGGTATTTTCTGGTCTGAGAGGCAGAACATTTTGCCGCACTGCAGGCAGAGAAAGTGGGGATGGCCTCCCGGGCAGCCTTCGTTATCCATGTCATGGGCGCAGAAACGCCATGCTCCGTCAAGTCCCTGAACCTGATGCACTATGTTCGAACTTTGAAGCGTCTGGAGTGTTCTGTAGAGTGTTACCCTGTCTAAGGGCTCGTCAAGCATTGATAAAATCTCTGCGTGTGTAAGAGGAGAAGCGTTTTCTATCAAAAGCTCAAGGATTTTTTTACGCTGCTTTGTGGTGCGAAGACCAGCGGCGCTTAGAATTTTTTCTGTCTGCACATCGACCAGCTCCCTTTATTGTCCTTGCCGTATTATATGATAGATACAACACTGTTGCAATAAAATTTCTTTTTGCTGTGTTAAATTTTATTTTAAGCAAAGAGCAGGAATATTCTAGCTTCGCGGCGCCTCCGCTTTGCTCATGCGCGCAAACAGGAGATAGAGGGGTACGGAAGCACTCTGTGCCGCTATGGAGACTGCTATAAGAGCATAAATAGATGTATCGTAGAGCACGCCCAGAAGCCAGCTTCCCAGAAACCAGAAGAGTCCGAAGGAGAATTCAAAAATTCCGTAGCCCGCTCCTCTGCTTTGTTTCGGCACTATAACAGAGACAACTGCCTTTAGGATTGATTCCTGAGCGCCCATGCCGACTCCCCACAGAATCATTCCGAAGATTATCATATCGGGCGAGCCGAAGCCGAAGATGAACAGTGCAAAGGGTGCGGAGAGAAGTGTTGAAAGGACGAGAGCTTTTACTCCGTGTCTGTCGTACATACAGCCGAAGAAGAGGGCAGAGAGCGCATCGGCTGCCATAGCTCCGGCATAGAGCAGAGGAAGCTGTCTGTCTGTAAATATGCCTGATTTAAAGACGTGCATTGTTATGAGAGAAAAATCTATAAAGCCAAATGCAAAAAGGCTTATCCCGATTATGTAGACTGCAAAGGAGCGATTGAAGGTGAATTTTTCTTCTTTCTTTGGCTCGGGTTCGAACAGTTCGGGGTTTGGAAAGCGGCGCTTTGCATAAAGCAGGAAGAACATTGTGAGAAACGCGGGAACGAGCAGTACGGCAAAACATGCGGAGTAAACTTCGTAGCCGCTTCCTCCCTTAAAAAGCATGACAAGATAGAGGATCAGAGGCCCTATAAACGCGCCTATCTGATCTAAGGCTTCCTGCACGGCAAAACTTTTCCCCGCTCCCTCCCTTGATGCGGCAAAGGAGAGTATCGTGCTCTTTGCAGGTTTTTTTATGGCTTTGCCCATTTTTTCCAAAATAAGCAGGGAACAGGCAAGAATCCAGCCGTCCTCGCTGACAAGAGCCAAGGCGGGAACGGCAAAAACGTCTATTGCATAGCCGATAATGGTCATTGTCCAATATTTTTTTGTCTTGTCCGTAAACTTGCCGAACACCCAGCGCAGGGAGTAGCCGACAAGCTCTCCCAGCCCGGAGACAAACCCTATTACCGAGGCGGAAGCTCCAAGGAATGAGAGGTATGCTCCCCTTAT
>CAZNYN010000072.1:0-6254 GCA_964577295.1 uncultured Synergistaceae bacterium
CAACCAATCAACCCCTAACCCACAATTATCACAGCTTGCAAATTATACATACCGTCTAGTATGTATGTCAAGGTATTTTACCGTGATATTAAGGAAAGAGGAATATTTACAAATAAAAAATTGCCGCAGTCAAACCAAGCATACAAGGCTGGACTGCGGCAATAGACAGCTCTCTGAACGAGTGCCGTTTATTCAGTCTGAAGCTATGCCGTGCGGCTTTTTGACGGATGTTTAAGCTGATAAACCTTTAGTATTTGCTCACAGTGATCGCTTATACAAGACAGAGCCTCGTTAACATCTCCGTTCCAAAAAGCGTTTATCAGACGCCTGTGTTCTGCGACAATATCTTCCGGTGATCTCTTCGGATAGATAGACTGCACATCGAGACGCATCATGTCATCGTATATTTTTGACCACAGAGGCGCCAGCTTTGTTATGCCGAGTTTATCAACAATCGCGCTGTGAAATTCCATATCTTTTTTCATGAACTCATTGGGCAAATCCTTGAGGCGCTCCATTTCGTTTGCTATGGGGACAAGCAAGCCAGCAAGCACCTGCGGCTCTCCGTTTGTAATGATGTCTTTTATGGCGAAATGTTCGATCATATCTCTTAATTTAAAGAGTTCAATAACATCGGATTCCTTAATTTCGGAGACGACCGCCTTACGGCGCTCCTCCCAGATTATCCACCCTTCCTGCAGCAGAAGTTTCAAAGCCTCGCGCACAGGAGTGCGGCTGATTTTAAATTCCTCGGCTAGGGTGCGCTCCATCATAACACTTCCGGGAAGCAGCTCCCCTTTGATAATTTTATCCTTAAGCGTATTGTAGACCATTGCGGAAAGGCTCTTGTCTTTTTTTAATTCGTCTTGATTTTTTGCAGCACTCATGTTCATCTGCCCCTATCTTTGTATTTTTTCTTATACTTAAACATTTATTATCTATACAAAAAATATTTTAATATATATAATATACCACATTCTATATACTATACTTTCATATGTCAAATTCCGGAGGAAGAAAAAATGATTACAATTTTCGGCAGCGACCAGTGTCCCAAGACGGTAAAGATTCTTGAGCTCTGCAAAGAACGCGGTATTGAGGCTAACTACAGAAATTTTGAAAAAGAGCTTAAGAGCGTGTGGGAGTTCGTGGTGATTCGTGATGAAAATACCAACTTCGATAAGACGAAGACTGCTAAAAGGCTCGGCATTCCCGGCATCGTCTGCGAGAACGGCTACACTTTTGACGGAGGCGAAGAGCCTTTTAACTCAGAAGAGGTAATGAAGGTAATAGAACAAAACTCGGCAAAGTAACATTATCTTTTTGAAAAAAGAGCCCTGATACCACGGAGGCTCTTTTTTTATGAGCTTCTATTTATAATATCTCCCAGCCCTCGTTATCCGATAAAAATTCCGGCGAAAAACGCAGATAGGGAAACCGCCATGACAAGAAAAACCGCCTCTGACAAAGACAGAGGCGGCATAATTCTTGCATATAAGACTGACATCAGGCTGTGCGCGGTGCGGGGTAAAAAGTCTTTCTCAAAAAATCTATGCCCTGCCGCGCAACTGTATCTTCGTCCGGAGTCGGGCGGCACTCGATAGTTATCCAGCCATCGTAGTCTATTGAGCGCAGAGTTTCCGCCGCAGCCTGGAAGTTGAAATTCTTCCCACTTGTCGGGAGCAATCTTTCTGAGTCTGAGACATGAAATAGGCTCATCCGTGCCTTTGACATGCGAATTGCCGCTGTTATATCGCCCTCTTCGGTAATCATGTGATAGGTATCGGCATTGTAAAACAGGTTATTTGAATGAAACTTTTCGATAAAGCGCAGAGTTTCCGCCGCCGTATTGTAGATATCGCCGTCATGCCTGTTGATTTGTTCGAAACAAATGCGTCCGTCTATCGTCTCGGCATATTCGATTATTTTATACATGCTTTCTGTCAGACGAGCCTCGTATTGTTCAGCCGTATCGTCGGGCTCCATACGTCCGCGCAGAAAACCTATCAGTATCTGGCTGTCAAGCTCCCGTGCAAAATCCAACTGATGCTTGAGGCGTTCCACTGTCTTAGCCCGCACAGAAACATCCTTAGAACTCATATTGTGCCCCTCGAATAGGTAGCTGAGACCTGTCGTCACAGCTGAGGCTTTTATTCCGTAACGTTCGATACTTCTGTGCACTGCGGCATAGTCGTAATCCAGCGGGTTCTGAATCTGCAGCTCTATAGCCTCGTATCCAAAACCGGCTGCCCTACGCGCGCACTCCTCGTAAGTGCCGCGCAGGGGAAATGGAAATTTGTCTGGCAGAGGAAGATCCACTGCAATTATGCTGAATCTCATTATACTCAACTCTTTTGCCTTAGTTTATTTAAATCAGCGGTCGATTTCGATAGGCATGTAAACGCAGTCGGTGATGCTATGATACTGATGCCACGGATAGTAGCCTCTTTTATCATAAAACTTGTCGTGAACAATGCCGGGAGCCATTATGACTTCCTGATAGAAGGTGGAGTCATTGTTCTCCGTGAACTTCTGCATCTTGCCGAAACCCAATATCTGAGCATGGACTTCGTCAAAATCGGGCGTGTGAGTCTGATGTTTTCCCGACGGAGCCATAGGTTCGGCATAGCAGAAATTTATCCTTCTTCCTCCAACCGTTATCTGAGGAGACTTATAATAGGGAATTCCCCTGTGGCGCTCAAAGCCCGATATCGAAAATAGAGAAGGCCACTTAGCCTTAATCTCGTTCCAAAAGTCAGGGTTATCTGTACCCCGGTCGTAATCTTTTACAACCAACGCCTGTTTTATCTGCGAAACGGCTGTATTCTGAACTATTGTCCCCTTCAGAGGAAGAACAGGTATAGACTTTACAAATATATTATCTTCAGCGTTAACAGAAAAATTAAAAACAAGACTTTTCTCTTTTATGAAATATTCTTTTTCGTTTTCGACATACTCAACATCAAAGAACGGTTGTGCAAAATCCAGTTTTGTTACGCTCATTTCAATCCCTCCTTATATTTGCCCTCCGAGGAAACATAGCATATCGCCTTTCCATAAGGTCTGTCTGTCGCAGCACGCCGTTTAGAATCGGCTCGAAATATGCCGCGGAATATTGTTAAAGTGATGGAGATTATATAGAAGGCAGAAAATATTTTTGTCTGTGACAGCACCTTTTATAATTGTCCGTGCCAATGAATCCCAGCTTTGATTTTCCCGATGCTCTGAGGTGTGTTATTCCGGCTTCTTCGTTACAACTTCTATAAAGCAGCCCATCTCCCTGCGGCAGTCGTAATAGGCAAACTGTGTCAGTGCGCCTATACCGTTGAATACAGGAGCTCCGTACCTCCCCCTCATATAGTCGTTCAGTTCGCCGAAAGGAGTTTCGTCTGTGTCAAAACAGAGGTGGTGAAGCCCTTCTCCGCACTCTTTTAGGAAGTCGGAATAGATGCTTAGCTCATCAAGAGGCTGTATCAGTTCAATCTGCACTCCGTTAAAATCTGCGACAGCCATGCTGGACTCAATTTGATGAGGCTCTCCGTTCTTAAATACCGGACCACATGTACCACGGGAAGAACTGAGTAAAAATTTTCTGAACTCACCGGCGCCAAGGCTGTTCCAATGCTCAATGGCCTTGTCAATATCGGACACCACCATGCCGACCTGCTTTAATCTTCTTGTTGTTATCTTCACTGTAATCACCTCAAATTATAAGTTGAATCTAAATAACGCTTTTCGGGTGCATTAAACGATGTTGTGCTCCGCAAGATATTTCTTTGTGCGGCTAAGCGCTCTTCTTACATGTTCCTCCGCACCCAGTTCGTTTGTACGCACTGCATGAGGTATTTCAAGACCGAGAACAGTCTCGGGCGTAAGAGCGGCAACATACTTCGCAACAGGCAGTGCGCCTTCACCTGGATAGAGCCTTTCATTTCCTGCCGTATAGGCAAGGCCGCGCGGGTCAGGATCGGCAGGAGCGTCGCAGATATGAGCAACGGGAGCTACCAGTTCGCGCGGGCAGGCCGCTACATCCTCCGGCATTACTCCGGAGCGGAAGGTGTGAAGCAGGTCAAATGCGACACGGGCGTTTTTGCGCCCCGTCTTATTTATCAGAGCAAGAGATTCTTTCAAGTCCTTCACATCCGACCAAGTGACGAATTCCAAATTGACAGACATATCAAACTCCGCAGCGAGATCGCAGAGCTCTCCGAACTTTGCCTCGTAGAATGGTACATTGTTTGTCCAGATATTCGTAGTCAAGTTACGCACGCCGAGACGTGCCGCCGCATCCAGATCCGGGGCGAACTCGCGGATGTCCTTTATTGTATCGTTTATCTTAACCAGCTCGATATCGATGAGGGGAACACCTGTATCCTTTACGGCCTGTTCCGTAAGCGCAAAAAGCTTGCTGTCAGAGGCAATGTCATGTATAAGTTCCGGGCTGGCACCGCGGTTGATAGTCCTGGGACTCACATAGTTATAGCCTGCAGCTGCGGCATTGTAGATCATCTCCGGCAGAGACCAGCACATTCTTGTCAGATGCACAAGCGAATATTTTTTCATTATTCTCTCACTCTCCTACTACTTAAGACGCCCTTGGGCGCGCAGGAAATTTATCTCGGCAAGATACATAAAATCGGCGGGAGCTTCTATGCCGAACCAGAGCCGCATCTGTTCTATGGCACCGTTAATATTCATCCAAAGCCCCGAGAGTGTGGTACAGCCTCGGGCTTTAGCCTCGGCAAGCAGCTTTGTCTCAGTGGGAACATAGACGACATCGCAGACAGTGTGCTCAGGCGTAAGCCACTCAGTATTAAAAAGAACAGCGTCGGAGTTGGGATACATGCCCACCCTTGTGGCATGGATAACCACGTCGTAGTCGGCAATGTTTTTCTTGATAGTTTCGTCATCCATATAATCGACCTTACAGCAGCCGGGATAAAATGCATCTATCCTGTCCTGCAGTTTTTCCGCCAGAGCAAAATCTTTCTTGATATTAAGCACCTTCAGATCCTTGGCGCCGCTCTTTGCAAGAGCGGCTGTTACCGCGCTGGCTGCTCCGCCCGCACCGAGAATAAGGAACTTATGTTCGGATATATTCATACCGCAGCGCGTCTCAAAAGCTTTTACACAGCCTGAGCCGTCCGTATTATGGCCGACAAGCGCTCCGTCACTGTCTATAACAATTGTATTAACGACCTCTGTACAGCTTGAAGACTCGTCAAGACGGTCCAGATACTTGTGGACGACTGTTTTAAAAGGCATTGTCACGGAAGCTCCGCAGAAATGGAATCTCTTGAGGTTTTTCACAACATGTTCAAGATCCTCCATCTCAATTTCATAAGGAGCATAGAAACAATCCATTTCCAGTGCCTGATAGACGCTGTTGTGCAAGTATGCCGCGGCACTCTGAACCAGAGGATTACCCAAAAGTCCGACAAACTTTGTATTAACAGTTGAATTGAACATCTTTCCTCACTTCTTTCTTTAACTGAACTTCCCAAACCTACAACAGCTACAAGGCTCTTTAGAATCTGCATAGGCAGCATACAAGGAAGAAAAGTTCAGCCTATTAATTTTATCTTCTGTTTCATAAAGCTTTTTTATTTTCGATTTCTCTGCTGATTCTGCCGCAAAAAGTTCTGTATCCTTTCGTCAGGCTGTGGAGCTTTTCGCAGCCATCTGCCGACCAAGGATGCACTTCATACCATACGGCTTTCGATATTAATATTCCCTATTACATAAAACACACACAAGAGCAATAAGATATTTTTTATTTTTGTTGGGTATACCATAATAAATATATTAGATATTGTCAAGCATCAGAAAAGTTTTTTAAAAAATACAATGCGAACAGCCTGTGCCGGCAAGAAAAAGAGCAAAAACAGCTTAAGTATTAAATTCAGTTATTGCCAGAGAGAGTTATAAAAAGAGGCGGGGCCGTTTTTGGCGGCTGCGGCAAACACAATAAAGCCGAAGCCTGTTTATGCGTTATTAAGAAATAGAGACTGCCGCTCTGTGCTTGTACGAACGGCCGTCAGTAAAACTCACCGTAAAGCAAAATTGGAACTTTGACTCATGCTTTTCGCAAAATTACCGCGCCGTTTTGAATTACTTTTGCAAAAGAGGCATAAACCCTCGGTGCTGGGATTTATGCCTCTTTTATATGGTACTTTGAAAAACGGGGAGAAAGATTTACTGTTTCTTCGCCTGTGATATGCTCACCAAATCTGAAACTTTTCCCGCACGCAGCA
>CAZNYN010000073.1:0-6024 GCA_964577295.1 uncultured Synergistaceae bacterium
CCGTTGGCGAACGATTGGAGAACAATTGGAGAAAAAACCAAGATTCCGCCTATGTCTTCGCTCCTTCTCGACTCCCCGCAAATCTTTAGTGCGGGGAACAGTGGCTTTAATATTTTAAAGAATTAAAGTCAAAACCAACGACACTAAACCCCGCACAGAAGCGTTGCGGGGAGACGATTAGAAGGCCAAACCAAGACTTAGCCAATGTTTTTGCCCCTTCTCGCCTCCCCGCATAAGTAGAGAGCCAAAACAACGTTTCTTTGTTTTGTGCGAATCACTTAGTTTTTTCATCAGATTTTCTGTGCGGGGTAAAGCGGCGTTGACCCACCCTCGTCTCCCCGCAAATCTCCTGTGCGGGGTGCAGCGGCTTTAAGATTTTAAAGAATTAAAGTCAAAACCAACGACACTAAACCCCGCACTGAAAATTTGCGGGGAGACGATTAAAAAGCTAAACAGATATTTATCTTCCTACAACATTTCACGCAATGCGAAGCGAGCTCTTCACTATGCTTCACCATGTTTCACGCGAAGCGACTTCCGCGAAGCGACCGCCGTGAAGCGAAGCAAAGCGACTTCCACGCAGTGATAAGCCAAGGTTGCGCCCCTGCCTCTGCCCCTGACAATCGTTCAACAATTGCTCAACCATCGCTCAACGCCCCTGCGCCTTTTCCATCGCTTGCCAACTGTTTGACTGTTGCTCTGCATTAAACACCATGTTTCACTCATCCCCGCTTATCTGCCTTCCCTCTATTTGTTCGCAATAAGAACTTTCCTTACTGTCGTCTCTTAAATGAAAGGTAAAAAAAAGGGTTTATCCACAGGTTTTTTGCTGTTTTGGGCAGATTACCCCCACTGTCAGAGCTAAAACAGAGAGTTGGTCACAACTTAATCCACAATTTGTGGATAACTGTGTTGATAAAATGGTGGACATGTGGACGTGCCGGAGAAAAGTAAAGCGCAAAGAGCCGCCGCGGTGATTGTACAACTTTTTTATGTTGATATTTCTCATTTACCGTAAAGTTCGGAGTGACTGCCCGCGGCGGCAAGCCTCAGAATTGCTTCGGCAATTCGAGTTTTGCTATTTCTTCGCTATCATCGCGCCTAAAATCAGTTTTTCTTTCGAGATGTTTTTTATTCCGTGTGAGTTTCCCATTCTGCATAGGAGTGTGTCGCCCGCTGTTACTTCTTTTTCTCTGCCTTCCTCGCAGTAGAGGCCGCGGCCGGAGATTATTTGGTAGACTTCTTCGTTGTCCTCGTGTTTGTGATAGCTGATGGATGCGCCTTCGTCCAGTTCGAGCCTTGTCACCATGATGAAGGCTCCCTCTTTGTCGGGGATTTCTACGGGATATGCCGTTGCAGTGCCTGTTCCCGCGCCTCCCAGTTTTTCTCTTTTTGTTCCTGTTGTGCTGTTTGTCAGTATCATAAAATCTCCCCCTTTTGTGTGCGGATATTTTATACCTTTTTTGCGCGGCAGAGCAAAAATTTCCTATGTCTGTGTTTTCGGCGCTGATTTTGGCATGAATCGCGGCGGATTTATTCAAAAAATGTGTTAAGTCTTTTAGACTAATCTTGACTTATGTGTCGGCCGATATCTCTCTTTTATGTATGTGATATCATTGCTTGGGAATTTCGGAATTTTTTAAAAAGAAGGAAGTTGTTGATATGGCTAAATCCAAGGTCTATTTTTCAAACATGCGTGCCACTCCCGAGCTTAATATTTTGGCAAAGCTCAGAAAGCTCATGGAGAGTGCGGGCATGGGTGAAATTAATTTTAAGAAGCAGTTTGCGGCGATAAAGCTTCATCTCGGAGAGCCGGGAAATATTGCCTATCTTCGCCCTAATTTTTCCAAGGTTGTGGCGGATTATGTGAAGGAGCTCGGAGGAAAGCCTTTTTTGACAGACTGCAATACTCTCTATGTCGGGCGCAGAAAGGATGCTCTGGAGCATTTGGACGCGGCTTACGAGAACGGTTATAACCCTTTCTGCACGGGCTGCCAGGTGATAATTGCGGACGGGCTGAAGGGCACGGACGAAGCTCACGTTCCCGTCGAGGGCGGGAGCTATGTGAGAGAGGCGAAGATCGGGCGCGCCATTATGGATGCGGACGTTTTCATCTCTCTGACTCACTTTAAGGGGCATGAGCTTTCCGGTTTCGGCGGGGCTATTAAGAATATAGGCATGGGCTCGGGCTCGCGCGCGGGAAAGCTGGAGATGCACAGTTCGGGAGTTCCCGCAGTGAAGGAAGATACGTGCGTCGGGTGCGGCAGGTGTGTTTCCGTCTGCGCACAGAGCGCTATAAGCCTGAACGGCACAGCTTCCATCGACGAGGATATGTGCGCGGGATGCGGCCGCTGTCTGGCTTTGTGCCCGTTTGACGCCATTGTGACTCAGTGGAACGAGGCCAATGAGACAATGTGCAGGAAGATGGCGGAGTATACGAAAGCTGTTATAGAGGGACGGCCTAACTTCCACATCAGCCTTGTCGTGGATGTGGCTCCGTTCTGCGACTGCCATGCTGAGAACGACGCTCCCATAGTTTCGGACATAGGGATGTTCGCCTCTTTTGACCCTGTGGCTCTCGACCAGGCCTGCGCCGATGCCGTTATGAGAGCTCCCGCGGCGGACGGAAGTCTGCTCTCCGATAAGCTTGCGGAAGGCTCTTCCCACTGCGACCACTTCCACACGGTACACCCTGACACTCACTGGCAGGTGACGCTCGAACACTGCGAGGAGCTGGGAATAGGAAGCAGGGATTATGAGATTATAGAGGTAGGATTTTAAAATATTAATTCAATTCTGCGGCAAATCGAAGATATAAGAAAAGTTTCTATACACAATGCCGCCCGATTTTTCCGATTGTAATGTCGGGAATATCGGGCGGCATTATTGATTATTTTTATATTGCTTTGTATATGATGTTTGCGGCAATGAGCAGGAGAACAGCACCTCCGAAGTATTCCGCTCTCTCTCCCGCTTTTTTGCCAAGCATTCTGCCGCCCAGAGCCCCAATTATGGAGAGCAGGAAGGTTATAATTCCTGCCGCGGCAGCGAGCTTGTAGGCGGAACCTCCCGTGCTTTGGATGGAAAAGCCCACAGCCAAAGCGTCAAGCGACGTTGCGAATGCGAGGATTATTACATTTTTGAAGGTAATGCTCATGCAGGAGTTGTCGTCAGCTCCCTGATAGGCCTCTTTTATCATATTTGCTCCGACCCATGTTATAAGAGCCGCGGCTATCCACGGTGTCCATGTGTCAAAATATCCCGATAAGTGCTCCGCTATCTCCGCTCCGACAATCGGCATGAAGAACTGGAAAAAGCCGAAAGCGCATCCGAGTATTAGCCCGTCGCGCTTTTTAAAATCCTCGTGGCAGAGCCCGAGGCATATAGACACCGAGAACGCGTCCATAGCCAAAGACGCGGCAGTTGCATATACTTCTATATCAAAATTCAATTCTGTTCCCTTCCTTTTATAACCCTTGTGCGGTAAATATCAACGACGATAGAAAATAGGACAAGCACCAGAGGGCCAAGGAAAATTCCGAGGAATCCCCATGCTATCAATCCTCCGAAGAGGCCTATTATAATAAGCAGTGTCGGAATTTCTCCCTCTTCCTTGCCTCCGCTGATCAGCAGCGGTCTCAGAATATTATCTATTGTGCCGACGATGAGAGTGCCCCAGACAAGGAGTATAGCACCGTTTTTGACATCTCCCGTCAAAAATAGGTACAAAGCGCCCGGAAACCAGACAGCCGCAGTTCCCGCAGGCAGCATTCCGAAGAAGAACATGAGAAGTCCGAAAAATGCGGGATTTGTCAGTCCTACAAACCACCAGCCTAAAGCTCCCAAGAGAGCCTGGATCGCCACTGTGAGCAGAATGCCGAAAATTATTGAGTGCAGAGTGTCGTTTGTGCGTTTGAAAAAAGCTCGGCTCTCTTCTTTTGAGAGAGGAAGCAGAGCCCGCAGGTAATTTACAATTTTCTCCCCGTCTCTTATAAAGAAGAAAGAAGTCATGAGAACGACCATAATTTCAAAAAGGACGGAAGATGCGCTCATAATAAGATTTTTTGAAATAGCAGTGAGAAATGCGCCCGTCCACTGAGCCGCTTTTTGAAGAAAAGCTCTGACAGATGCTCCGTCGCTCAGGAATGAAGAAAAATAATCAGTCGCCCATGAGGGAAGCGATGCTGGCAGCAGCTCGACGGGATTCTTCAGCTCGTTCGGCTCTATTTGAGCAAGAAAAGCAGCTACAGCGGAAGTCAAATGGCTGACCTCACTGCCCAAAGTTACCAAAATTGCCAAAAGAGGCGCTATTACGGCAAGAAGCATAATAAAAAGAGTTACAACGGAGGCGATTCCGGAAATTTTTCCGCGCGTCAGGGAATTTATTCTCTTATAAAGGGGCGTTACGGTAAAAGCCAGCATCCCAGACCAGAGCAGAGCCATCATAAGCGGCGCTGTTATCTTCCACGCAAGCAGAGCCATAATGGAGAAAAAAACTATAAATGGGAGTCTGTCCCTATTTTTACTTAAATCAACAGCATTTCTCTCTTCAAAATCCACCATAAAAAACCCCCATAATGTATAATAGCGAATGAGGAAATTATAACATCAATTACAATCGAAAGAGGTGTCTGCTTTGGGAATTCCTGTTTCTAACCTCTGCTTCTCCGAACCCGAAAAAGAGAGAGCGTCATTCGGCGCTGTATCTCCGCTAATAGACAGCAACACACAATCCGCAAGACGCGAGTGCATAAAAGTAATCGCTGTCGGAGGCGGAGGTAGCAATGCTCTGAACCACATAATATCAAAGGGAATAGAAGGCGTTGAACTCCTTGCCGTAAACACAGATGTCAGATGCCTCGACATGTCGCTCTCCGAAAGAAAAATAATCCTTGGAGAGAGAATCACAAAAGGCCTCGGCGCAGGTGCCAGACCGGAAGTAGGCGAACAGGCCGCGCGCGAGTCACTGCCCGAAATAAGAGCATTCCTAAAAGGCGCGGACATGGTATATCTCGCGGCAGGCATGGGCGGCGGCACCGGAACCGGAGCCACATCCATAATAGCCGAAGCCGCAAAAGAAATGGGCATACTCACAGTCGCAGTAGTGACAAAGCCTTTCAAATTCGAAGGCACAAGGCGCATGAGATACGCGGAAGACGGAATAAGAAAGCTCCGCTCTCACGTTGACGCCCTCATCGTAGTCCCCAACGAAAAACTCCTCGAAATCTCCGACAGAACCATGACATTGCCGGAATCACTCTGCATGGCGGACGAAGTTCTGCGTCAGGCCGTTCAGGGAGTAACAGACCTCGTCACACGTCCCGGCATGATAAACGTAGACTTTGCCGACCTCAGAACAGTAATGAAGCAGGCAGGCACTGCAATAATGGGAGTAGGCAGAGCAAAGGGCGAAAACCGCATAATAGAGGCACTCAAAGAAGCCCTCGAAAGCCCCCTCATGGAATGCTCCATGCAGGGAGCGCGCGGAGTGCTTATGAACATCACATGCGGTTTGGACTTGGGATTATTTGAAGTTCAGGAAGCCGCATCATACATAGAAAACGTAATAGCTGAAGACGCAACCTTTGTCTGGGGCTGCGCGGAAGACAGCTCCATGGACGGAGTGGCGGAAATAGTCGTTGTGGCGACAGGCTTTGACGATGCTCTCATATCCGCTCCCATGGATCAGAAAACACCGGTAAGACAGAATGTGCCGCAGGCAAGGGGCTACGAAGCAAGACGCACTTCCGCACCTGTCATAGAACCCGTAAACTACAGGCCGCAGCCGACATATACAGCACCTGCACCTGCGCCTGCGCCCATACCCGAAGCACAGATGCAGGAACCCATCGCCGCAAAATCCATGCCACACATCCCGGACTGGCTCGCAGATCAGAACGAGAAAAAAGCAGACGAAAAAGCAGAAAGAGAACTGCTCTCGACACTGGATGTTCCCACATTCTCAAGACAGAACAGAATATCAAGAACCCCCCAGAGCAAGACGGAATAATATTTGCATATTAT
>CAZNYN010000074.1:0-5943 GCA_964577295.1 uncultured Synergistaceae bacterium
GGGGACTTTGCCGGAAAATCCATGTAAAAAGGGGCATAGTTCCTTGATATTACAGGATTTATGCCCCTTTATATTTCGTAAATCAGCGTGGTGTACAAATTTTACGAATGTGAAATAATTACATCTGTATCCTTAAACACGATACCAAGTTTCTCAAGTTCTGCCAGTTCTGGCTCGTAGACTTCGGGCATTGTTGGGCGAAGTACGCCCTTTTTGCTGATTTTTCCGTCTAAAATGAGTTTTGTTCCCATTGCCGGGGGCAGACCTGTCAGTTTTGCTATGGAGAAATCCCCGTCAGAGTAGCCGTAGTCAATAAGAGTTGAGCGTTTTAGTACTTTGCGGTCGGGGTATTCTATCTCCAATATGTGCTCCATAAGAGAGAGGTCTGACTCACCCGGCGCGAAGATAAGTTTGTCTTCATATACGCACTCAATAAGCTTATTCATCGAGCCCTTTGATACAGGTACAGGCTTTTCATCGAAGAGTCCCAGCCACTCGAATTTGTGCAGGACTGTCGACTCTGCTTCCAATGACAGGAATCTCCGCGCCGCCTCTTTTGCCGACTCGCCTTCCGCTGCGCCCGAAAGTTTTTTTATCACATCGGCGTAAGTCATGCCGCTGAAATCCTCTTCCTTGTCGCTGCAAAGCCCAAGCTGCTGCATCTTGCATATCATTTCGCACCATCCGACGTAGCGAAGAGTGCCTCTGTACACATTCTTTACTTCGGGCATCCCGTAGTAAAGCACATATGGAGTCGAATCTGCATTAGCGTATTCCTCAAACCACCCCATATCCTGAATATCGACAAGAGCTGAATGGTGATATGTCTCTCCGTTCGGCCAAACAATAGTTTCTCCGTCTTTGATGATCCGTGCTTCTCTCATGCTGGCTCCTATCAGACTTCCGGGTGCCCACGACAGCTTATAGCCGAGCGGATTATTATTGTCTTTAGGTGCGGGCAGAGCTCCGCAGAGAGACTTAAATGAGACTATCTTTCCTCCGTCGGAATGGATATCGCATATTGTCTTTGTAGCGGACATATGGTCTATGCCCGGATCGAGGCCGAGTTCGCACAGCAGAGTTACACCCTTTTCAACTGCTTTTTCATTGAGCTCGCTCATCTCTTTTTTAACATATGACGGGTTTACGTAGTGTATGCCTGCATCTATCGCCGCTCTTGCCGCCGGAACCATACATGCCGGGGGCAGCAGACATATCATTATGTCAGGCTTTGTCTCATCAATAATCTGCGGAAGCCTATCCATCACATTGCCTGCAACGGGAAAGCCGTTGCTCTTGCCTGCTATACATCTTTCAATATTTTCAGCGCAGATATCGGCTACATATACTTCATAACCATTCTGGTCGAGAAGATACTGAATGCACGGACGAGCTATTCTTCCTGCGCCCAATACTAATACTTTTTTCAAAATGAACACCTCTTTAATATGTTAAAGCTTAATCTCGTTGGGAAGTTTTTCGCCCCAAAGCTTGCTGAAGGTTACGCCGAATATAATGACAAGAGCTACTGCCAAAATAATCAGGAACGGTGTATCTAGGAATCCCGCAATCAGGTAACATACGGCGGAGGCAAGTGCGACAGTAAGAGCGTAGGGAAGCTGCGTTTTTACGTGGTCTATATGGTCGCATGCCGCTCCCATGGAAGAAAGAACCGTTGTGTCGGAGATGGGAGAGCAGTGGTCGCCGAAAAGACCGCCGGAAAGCACCGCGCCTATCGATGCGTACATGGGTGCGCCCAGTGCGTGAGACATCGGAATTGCCAAAGGCATAAGGATTGCGAAAGTTCCCCAAGAAGAGCCTGTTGCGAAGGAGATTGCGGAACCTGTCACAAAAATCAGGAAGGGAACAGCCCAGCCCGGTATTGAGCCGTCTGCGAGACTTACGATAAACTTGGCTGTCCCGAGTGACTTGCATACCGCACCGAGAGACCATGCAAGGACTAGAATCATGAGAATGAAGATGACTTCTTTTGTTCCGTCCATATACATCTTGAAACTTTCGCTTGCTGTCTTTACCTTATTCTTAACCATAAGGAACATGCATGAGAGAGCTCCCATAAAATATCCGAAGCAGAGAGAGGAGCGGAGGATAGCTCCCGGTACGCGCTTGACGGGGAAGCCGTGTGGAATCAGCATTCCAAAAATGCAGGCAAAAAGAACTATAAGAGGAATTACCATCATAGATGTTGTGGCGCCTGCGTGGACTTCGTTTATATCAACTGCGGGGCGTGCGGGTTTGGCTTCCGGCCAGAAAGGCTGACCTGTCTCTACCGTTCTTTTCTCTGCTTTGCACATACTGCTGAACTCATATCCGAAATAGGCTATTACCGGAATCATTATCAGAGTGCCGATAGCGTAAAATTGGAAGGGAATGACGCGCATAAATGTGTCAAGATCTGTCAATGGAAGCTTCAGAGCGTCGAATTCCTTCTGCATAAGCCCCATGATATATATACCCCATCCGATAAAGGGAATCAGGATGCATACGGGAGAAGAAGTGCAGTCGAGAAGCCATGCGAGCTTTTCGCGGCTTACACGCAGTTTGTCCGTAACAGGCTGAAAAGAGGGGCCGAGAATAAGAGAATTGCCGGAATCCGTGAAAAAGATTATAAGTCCGCCTATCCACACGGCAATCTGAGCTTTGCATCTGGTATTTATCAAGTGGGCTATTTTATTTGCAAATACAGCGGCTCCTCCGGAATGAGTTACAACTCCAACGAATCCTCCGATGAACACCATCATCACAAGCAGGCTGGAGTTGTATCCGTCTGCCGCCTGCACAAATATATAATCTTTGATATAGGTTTGAAGTGCAGTAATAGGATTCCATCCACACAGAGCTAAAACACCGAACAAGCCTCCCCAGAAAAGGGCAGAAATAACATTTTTTGTCTTAATGGCCAAAAAAACTGCGATTACAGGCGGAAGAATAGAGAGAAAACCATAGTGTTCCATACAAATTACCTCCTCGAGCATGCTGCTCCAAGCAAAATTTAATACGGCGGTAAAATAGGGAAACAGAGTAGAATCCTTGCTCCCAAGACTTTGTTACTATAATAACTAATTTGTATCCAATATTGAATTCAATATGCGCATATTATTCCAATCGCTTCGGCTTGTCAACAGTATTTTGAAAAAATATTTTAGTTAAAATGAACAAAAACATAGGGCATGTATCGATATAAAAATATTATGATACATGTCCTATATTTAATTATCTATATTTACGGATTTACTTTAAGAAAATACAAAAATGTCCTGAAGATTCTAACTTTTAATTGGATACATTTTTGAATACAAACTAAATAAATTTGGAAGTCTGAAGGCCGGTAACATTGCCTTTCGGCATTCTTCCGGACATTTTTGAGAAGGTTGTGTATATATGACTTCTGGCAGCGTTTTCTGCCGTAGCTCCGTCGCCGATTGCTATTGCCTCAAATATTTTTTCATGTTCGATGCAGCTTACAGACTGAGCCGGATCGCGCAGCAGCTCTCCATGTTCGCTAGGTGCGTAAAACCTGTCAAAATAGAATATATAAAGCCCTGAACGGAGAAAAGCCTGGCGCGAAAATTTTTCTATATAGCTGTTTTTTGAAAGTTTTCCGAGGAATAGATGAAATTTATCGTTTACTGAGGCATATTCCTTAAGAGAGCCTTTTCTGTAATATTCCTTTTCCATATCCAAAAAAGAGTGCAATTTCTTCAAGTCTTCATCTGTTCTATTATATGCGGCTTCCAGGGCTGCTTTTCCTTCCAGAAAACCTCTGATTTTAAAAACTTCTGCCATATCCTGAGGCGTGAGCTGCGGTATATAACAGCCTTTATTTCCTCTGTTCTCAAGCAGTCCCTCCGCGGCAAGCTGGCGCATAGCATTGCGCACCGGAGTGCGGCTCAGTCCGGCTTGTTCAGCTATTTCAAGCTCCACAAGCCTGTCGCCGGGGCCGCAGGAACGTGAAAGAATCATATTCATTATCATTTCATAGGCACTGGCTTCCGCATTTTTCATTTTCCGTTACTCCTTAATTTTATGGTGGTCAGCATATATATTGCCGCATGTATGTTATACCACAGAACCAAAATTTTTTAGAAAACAAAATAACCGCATTTTCCTTTACATCTATGCTTTGTAAAATATTATCACTATTCCACAAAACTCAATCTCATGCAGCAATAAAACTGCCGACCCTTTTGGCTTGCATATTTTATTATGCCTGCGTAATTGTGTTTTCCGGTGAAACATCTCCTATTGTGCGGTGCTGTGTGGTACTCTATGCCATATAAATATCGCTTTAAAAGAGGGGTGTTTGACGTGGCTGTTAGTATTCTTAATAATGTCATCGGGCCCATTATGCCGGGCTCTTCCAGTTCACATACCGCGGGGCCGTACCATATTGCGAAGCTGTTCGGCGGCTTTGCCGGAATGCTGCCGGAGAAGGTAACATTTTCTTTCGCTCCGGGCAGTTCTATTGCCGAGTGCTGTGCGGAGCAGGGCAGCGATTTGGCATTGATTATGGGTATTTTGGGACTGCCTCTGACCGACAGCAGATTTAAACAGGCGAAGGAGCTGTGCCGCGAGGCGGGAGTCGAAGTATGTTTTGAAAATGTTCCGTTTCCGGAGGCATGCCACCCCAACAGTATAAAAATGTGCGCCGAGATGGGTTACGGGGCGAGCCTCACCGCCGTGGCGGATTCCACGGGCGGAGGATCGTTCCGCATGCACAGGCTGAACGGATGCCCCGTTGAAATCGACGGGAGTGCAAATTATCTCTTTATAGAATCTTCGGCGGAACTTCCCGCCACTCTGCCTTACGGAGCTTCTGCCCCATGCGTGTCGCGGATTTGCGGCAAATTTTATGCTCTTCTCTCCTCACCTGTGCAATTTTCGTCAGACTTGACGGAGGCACTGCGCAAATGCGATGACGTGCTGGATATCAAACGTGCGGAAGCGGTTTTCTTTCCCTATGCGGGAGAAGAAATCTATGAGGACGGCGCGGAAATGGTTAAATTCGCGGAGGAAAAGGGGCTCTCTCTCGGAGAGGCGGCTCTGCTCTATGAATCCCGCCTGCTGGGAAAGTCGGAAGAAGAGCTGAACGCGGCTATGGACGAGAGGCTTTCTGTTATGGAAGCCGCCGTTGCTCTGGGCTTGTCCGACGACTGCCCGGGGATGTTTTTGCTGAAACCGACAGCGAAAAAGATCATGGAAGCGGAGGCGGAGGGCAGGCTTGCTCTCGGCGGAATCCACACGCGAGCGGCGGCCCGCGCTATGGCGGCGATGCAGGTCAACAGCGGTCAGGGAATAGTCTGCGCCGCACCGACGGGAGGCTCAGCAGGCGTGCTCCCCGGTGTTGCCGTGACGATGCTTGAAGACATGAAGCTGCCGCGCGAAACTGTGCTGAAAGCGATGTGGGCGGCGGGAGCGGCAGGCTGGGTGCTGGCAAAACGCGGAACATTTGCGGCGGAAGTCTGCGGCTGTCAGGTGGAAATAGGAGCGGCGGGAGCAATGGCCGCCGCGGCTGTGACAGATGCCGCCGGAGGCTCTGCGTCACAAGCGGCGGATGCCGCGGCTATAATGTTCCAAAACGCTATGGGCCTTGTCTGCGACCTTGTTCAGACTACGGTAGAAATTCCCTGCCACACAAGAAACGGCTCTTTCGCTTCTCAAGCTTTTATCTGTGCGGATATGATTCTCGGCGGATATGAAAATTCAATAGGAATTGACGAGACGGTGGACGCGGTATTTTCATCGGGACAGATGCTCCCGGTAGAACTGCGCTGTACATCACTGGCAGGAATAGCCGCCGCACCATCCGCATGCGCCATGAAGCGCCTTCGCTAGAAAACACGGGCGCTCTGCCGCTTGAACTGACAGAGCGCCATTCAATACAGTCAGACGCAGAGGCGGTAAAAGTCTGCCGCGTTATTT
>CAZNYN010000075.1:0-5588 GCA_964577295.1 uncultured Synergistaceae bacterium
CTCTCTCAAGTTCGGGAGGATATATGTGAACGTGGGAATCTATAATTTTCATTTTCCTACTTGGAAGGAAGCCTCTTTGTCGCATTCTCAAGTACATTGCAGACATGAGTTGTCAAAGAAGGACGTGTTACAAACAGAGAATCGCCCGTCGCGGCATATACGGAAGAACCGTATATGAGAGTGCTGTTCTTCGCATCGCGCAGCTCCATTTTGACGGCAGCTATTGATACTTCTTCGTCCCATGCGGGGCGTACATTTTTATACTGGTAAGGAACTGAAACCTCTTCCAGTCTTCCGTTTATCCATACATTCTGAGTTCTGTAGCGTGTTTCCCAAGTTATCTCCTCGGGATGTCTTATTACCTTTATTTCGCACTTTGTAACCGTGGCAGTAAGCACCGCGCTCACATATTCGGACGCGAGGGAGAGAGCTTTCTCCGCTGTCTTTGTAGGGCTCAGCTTATCGGGGCTTGCGGCGCCCTTGACATAATTATCACGCTCAACAACATCCTCGGGGCTCTTCTGGAGAAAGGGGAACTTCTTGTTTACTGTAGGAGATGTGAGGTCTTTCCACTTCTGAGATATTTTCTCATCAAAGAAAGCCTCTGACTCCGGCTTCTTCACATCAAACATTACTGGCATTACAAGTACCGTTTTTATTGACGTTACATCATAATCCCTATTACGAAATTCCTCTGCTTCGGGTTTTGCTAAAGCGGGAAGAGCCGCAGCAAGGATAAAAAGTATTGCAAGACACAAAAGTTTTTTCATAAAATTGCCTCCTATAAAATATTGGCAGAAACTCGACCATATTTATTTTAACTCATGAGAGGCATAATATACAATCCGTTATGTGCGCAATCGTATGGTTTGTAGTATCATTGGCAGATATTCCGCTTTTTTACTTTTGGCGGATGCTATGAGAAAGTGATGTGATCTTCTTGATTGATAAAAAGAACTTCATAAACACCGCAAATTTTAAAAAGCTCATATGCTACACGGCGGGACTTATGCTCATCGCAGTCGGCATAAACGTCTCCAAAGCGGGAGGGCTCGGCATATCACCGGCAAGCTCCGTTCCTTACGCTCTTGAGACAATATGGGGAATAGAGCTGGGTCAGGCAACAAGAATTGTAAACGTATTTTTAATAGCCCTCCAAATAGTGCTGCTGCGCAAAAGGTATAAAATGATACAGCTGTTGCAGTTTCTCACCATCTTCGTACTCAGCGTCTTTATAACATACACATCGAGAAACTATCCCCTGCTCTCGTGGCTGCCGAACCCTGCAAACTACGCTGCGGCGCTCGCATACACCATTTTCAGCTCCGTTGTTATAGGTGTTGGAGTCAGCCTGTACCTCATCCCTAAGTGGATACCAATGCCGCCCGAAGGCCTGGCCGTCACACTCACTCAGCTTGGACAGGGCAAAATGCCCATTCACAATGCCAAAAACTGCGTGGATATATCCCTCGTCATAATAGCCATAGCTCTGTCACTGGCGATGCAGGGGAAAGTCAGCGCGGTGCGCGAGGGCACTGTCATAATTGCTCTGCTTGTGGGACGCTTCGTAGGAATAGGAAACAAAATTTACAAAGAAAAAATTCTGAACTGGATAGGAGAAAAATAATTTTCCAATAACAAAAAAACCTGCCGCAAAAAACTTAAAAGCGGCAGGTTTTTATATATGCTCGGCAGTTAGAAAGAGCGCTTAATCTTTTACAAAGAGCGGAAGTGCGCCGGACAAAATGTCGCAGTACCCCTGATCCGTGAGCTTCAGCTCCGGTATCACGGAAAGAGATAGGAAAGCAAGCTGCATAAATGCGTGGCTGTTTGTACAGCCCAGAGCGTCCCTTGCCTCGGAGAGAGGATGAATCTTTTCGCGCAGCTCCTCCAGCGGCAGAAGGCTCATAAGCCCTCCGACAGGCAGCTCAAGACTTGCCAAAACCTTCTCTCCGTCGGCTACGACAATGCCGCCGCCCATATCTGCGAGAGCTTTAAGAGCAGTCGCCATAGATATATCGTCCATGCCTGCGCAGGAGAAATTATGAGCGTCATGGGCAATGGAAGATGCGACAGCTCCCCTCACAAGTCCGAAATCCTTCAAAAATCCCACAGCAGTGCGCCCCGTGCCGCGGTTCTTCTCGACAACAGCAAACTTCGCCATGCCGCGCTCCGCATCGGCAGAAGCATAGCCGCCCTCATTTTTGGGCTCAAGCAGCAGAGTCTTTGTGCTCACCTGCCCAGGCACAACTCCTATCACATTCATCTTTGACACACCGTTCGGTATCAAAACTTTCAGCTCATCGACAGTGGGGGTCACAGTCTTTTTTGCGATTCCGGGGAGAGGCGACAAGACAGACGGAGTTATCTTCTCCGTCACAACTCCGTTTTCCGCGGCAAGACGTCCGTTCTTCCATACCTTCTTAACGGAACAATTCTCAAGATTATCTACAAGCACAATATCCGCAATGCGTCCCGGCGCTATAGCTCCCCTGTCATAAAGCCGGAAATATTCGGCAGTCGAAAGAGTCACCATTCGCAGAGCCGCAAGAGGATCTACGCCTTCGGCGATAAGCTCTCTGATACATCCGTCAAGATGACCGCGCTCATGCATGAAATCCGGCGAAATATCATCGCTCACAGCCATACAGCGCGAAGCAAGGTACTTATCCCTGCGCACTATCGGTGCCAAAGTCTTTAGATTTCTTGCGGTAGCTCCCTGTCTTATCATTATGTACATGCCGCGCCGCAGCTTCTCCATAGCCTCTTCTTCGGTCGAGCACTCATGGTCTGACGTCGCGCCTCCCATAACATAAGCGGCAAGAGTTCCCTCGGTAACGCCCGGAGCATGTCCCGTTATCACTCTGCCCTCTGCCGCTTTGAGCTTCGCCCACACGGAGCAGTCTCCCAAAAAGACGCCAGGAAAATTCATCATCTCGCCTAAGTGAGTACAAGTCCCCTCGTCAAAAAGCTCCTTTATATCCTCAGCATCAAGCTCCTCAAAAGGTGTCTCATAAGGAGAGGCAGGAACGCAGGATGGAGCTCCGAAATACATATCCACGGGAAGCCCGCGGCTCTCGCGCTCCATAAAGCGTATGCCCTCCATGCCGCAGGTGTTTGCTATCTCGTGCGGGTCGGGCATAATTGTAGTAGTTCCGAGAGGTGAAATAGCGGCGGCAAGATTCCTGGGCACCATAAAAGTACTCTCTATATGCATGTGTCCCTCTATAAAACCCGGAACAAGAGTAGATCCAGTACAGTCCACACGCTCCTTAGCCTCAAAGCCGTGCCCGACGCCCACTATAATTCCGTCCTTCACCGCTACATCTGCATCCTCATACTCCATAGTAAAAACATTGGCAACACGCGCCCCAAAAAGCAAAAGGTCGCAAGGCTCGGATTTCATAGCAGATCTAAGAAGTTCCTTCAAAACAATCACCCCGCATCACAAATTCGGCTCGGCAAAAACAGAACCGCGGCGAGCCTCAGTTGTTTTATCATAAACTAATATTAGAGTTACCACAATGTTAAAGTTACTCTGTATGATAGCTTCTTCAGTGAAACGGATTTTCCGGATATTCGCCTTTTTAGTATTTTTAGTAAGACTTTACGATGCGCGGGGCAGATTCCGCATTATCCTTGCAGTATATAGAACTGTCTTTGATAGCGGCGGTGCCCTCATAAATATAGTAGTACGGATAATTTGAACTTGCATTGGGATAATACATCAATGTCAGGTGACTATTAACATCATAAGCGACAGAAAAAGTCTTTGCAGATAAACTCGTGTCAAAAGCCGCAGCCATGCTCTTCGCAAGAGCTTTCTTCTGCGCATCGGACATAACCGGAGTTCCATAACGCCTCACTGTTACAGTGCCCTTGTTTACTTGTATGAAAAGCTGTGTTTTATCACTGATGCTGCTCTCCGCAAGCACCAGCATCGTCGCTTTCTTTATAACCGTCATATCGTTAATCGCTCGCGTATCTTCAGCCTTGCGTGTAACAGATCCTGAGGCTGCAAGCATCAGCCCTGCCAATACCCCGATAATGATTATCACAATGAGAGTTTCAACAAGAGTGAAAGCCCCTCTGCCAATCTTATTGTACTTCGGTTTTTTCATGCGCATACTCCCCTTTAAAAAATATCCTTCAAAAATAAAGAGATATTATATATTTCATCCGGCGCAAATACTGCAATCATCAGCATTTCAAAAACACGGTACATACCACAGTTCGCGCCCGCCCCTAACTCCTTATCCACTTATCATTGAACCTGTCACGAAACTCCTCCCTCACATCTTCGAATCTTGTTAACCCCTCGTTCTTCATATGATTTGAAAATGCAACGCCGTTTTCTGCTGCAAGAGCAGACCAGAAATATTGAACCATCTTCTCTGCCGTCAGCTTATTCATTCTGCCAATAGTCAAGTTGACACCGCTTTTAATCTTGCCCGAAACTTCCTTTGAATCTAATATCGAGTCAAAAACCCTTTCATGGAGAAAATACATCAACTTTTCTTCTTTTGTCACTTGCAAGCCCTCCTTTTCAAAATATCCATATTTAACACAAATAAATATGCTACTATTGAGAGTTTTATACTTATCATCAGACATCCATATATATAATAATGATGCGTTCCCATTGATTTTAGTATAACATATTTAAACTTGCAACATTTTAACAGCACACAATGAAATAACAGTCTTTACACTTTATCATAAAAATGATAAGTTCAGATTGCTCAAAAATAAACAGAAAACATGCACACACTCACCATTCTAATATATTGGAAGTAACATAAATGACCGAAGATATCAGGAACCACACACTTGAAGATGTACGGGCTATGTACAAGGACTACCTGAATGCACAAGGTTTATCACAAAGAACCGTAACAACATCATATAATACAGCGTTTTATCTTTGGAGAAATCGTGGTCCGGAGTTATTTTGGAATATCGTTTTTGCGGAGGATTTTGAGGTACACGGTAAAAGATACTTACTGAACTTTTAAAATTAAATTCAACAGGAAATATCTATGCAAACGTCAAAGGCTATATGTCACACCTGTGAAAATTTAGACAATTCATTCAAAACAAAGAAAAAACGGCTGCTTCTTTCACCTCCGCAAAACCAACGGAGGAATATTCTCATCCTAACCTGAATGTGAAGACAGACAACACAGAAAGCAACATCTACAGAAAAAAGAGTAAACGTGGACTTTCCACGCCGACACCGACAGAAGTGGAGTATTACCTCGAACTTTGGAACACACTCGAAGATTACCATTTTCAGGAAGATGCTCTCGACAGATTATTTTTTACTCTATGCCCCGAAAATAACAATATCGAGGAAAAGCCCAAAACTCATTACCCCGTAGATCAAATTTCTCCATAAACAGACGAGAGGGCACATAAATTTTTTGAAGGTGGAGGGGCGGACGGGTCTTTGGGTCTTGGTGCCGTGCATTTTTTATTTTCTTTAAAACAGTTTTTTGTAACTTTCACGTCCGACGCCGCTATAATTCCCCCGAACCGCTCTGCCAATCTGCGCAAGCCTTACTTTGTATATCTTTACGCCCTCTCGC
>CAZNYN010000076.1:0-5341 GCA_964577295.1 uncultured Synergistaceae bacterium
ACATGGCGCGCATATAACAAAAAGTATAAGGGTTACTTTGAACCCAAATAAGATGAAGATAGGCTTTCTGATCAATCCCGTTGCGGGAATGGGAGGCAAAGTTGCTCTTAAGGGTACGGACGGAGAGGACACTCTCCGCCGTGCTCTTGAACTCGGCGCCGTACCAATGGCTTCCGAGCGTGCATCTTCCGCCGTTAAGGAATTTGCGTCGCTCTCTTGTTCCGGACATAAATTTTTTGCCCCTTCGGGAAAAATGGGAGCTGACTTGCTCCGTTCCTACGGTTTTGATGTGGAGTCTGTCTACACTGCTCCTTCCCATACAACGTCCGATGATACAAAAAATGCCGTCTCTGCAATAATTTCTCATGATGTTGACTTAATAATATTTGCAGGGGGAGACGGTACCGCAAGAGACGTATGTTCCGTAGCCGGAACAAAAGTACCTGCCGTAGGCATTCCCGCAGGGGTCAAAATACATTCAGGCGTATACGCAAAAAGACCTAAGGATGCGGGAAAACTTATATTCAGCGTTCTGAGCGGCAATGTTACGCGTTATATAGAAACGGAAGTTGTGGATATCGACGAAGAGGCATTCAGAAATAACATTGTGACGGCAAGACTTTATGGCTACATGATTGTCCCCGACGATACCCGCTTTATGCAGGAACGCAAATCGGGCGGGGGTGCGGGAAATAAATCAGACACACTTGACCTTGCCGCTTATACAATATCTCAGATGAAGCAGGATCATCTGTATCTTATCGGTTCCGGCACTACAACGGCCGCTGTCACGGAGCGTCTCGGCATTGACGGAACACTGCTGGGCGTAGATGCCGTCAGTAACGGAAAGCTTATTGCAAAAGATATGACAGAGAGCGATATAAAAAAACTTCTTCTCTCGTATGATGAATCAAAGCGCCATCTCATAATTACCGTAATTGGCGGGCAGGGGCATATATTCGGACGCGGCAACCAACAGCTTAGCCCGGATGTTATCCGCATGATACCCAAAACAAATATTATGGTAATTGCTACCCCAATAAAAATGTCTCAGCTCTTTGCAAAACCGCTTCTTGCCGATACAGGTGATGCATCTTTAGACGAAGATCTTAAAGGCTATATTCCGGTTACGACCGGAATAGGCAGAAGTATTATGACGAAAGTTGAATAACGGAGTGTGATTGTTATGGGAAGATATGAAGAACTTAACGGAAAACGAGTAATGATAACAGGTTCCGCAAGCGGAATAGGACTTGCTACCGCTCAGCGCTTCGCTGATGAAGGGGCTAAAGTGTTTGTCGTGGATTACAACGAAAAAGCCGCACAGCAGGTTATGGCAGAGAATCCAAAATTTGCCGGCTACTGCTGCGGAGATGTCAGCAAAGAAGAAGATGTCGTCAAAGCATTTGAAAAAATGGACAAGGAACTTGGCGGAATAGATGTCCTTATTTCAAATGCCGGCATCAGCATCAGGAATAACTTTATTGATACGACATACGAACAGTGGAAAAAAGTCATAGACATAAACCTTAACGGAATGTTCCTCTGTGCACGCGAAGCGGCAAAGAGGATGATGGAGAAGAAAAGCGGCACCATTCTTATGACAGCCTCGACCAACGGCACGGAAGGACATCGCTGGTATACGGACTACAACGCATCAAAGGCGGGAGTTATCCTTCTCACAAAGAGCATGGCTCTAGAGTTGGCTCCGTTTGTAAGAGTAAACTGCGTCTGCCCCGGATATGTTCTGACTCCTATGCAGCGTGCCGAATACACCGATGAAATGCTTGCAAAAGTAAACGAAGGCATTCCTATGAAGCGTCATGCGGAACCTTCAGAAGTAGGGGCTCTCTACGCTTTCTTAGCCTCTGATGACGCAAAATACATCACAGGAGCCGACATTAGAATAGACGGCGGAGAGACAGCGGGACTCTATTAGCTTTAATTCTTTATACGTTTCTTTCAGTCAAACCTTTTTTTTGCATTACTTTATGCAAGTAAAATATTACTTGTTAACCCTATTATAATCAAGGTGATTTGGCATGAGCGAAAGGAAATTAGTTAAAGGTAAGATTTGGACAGGAAACCCCTCTATGAAATGGGCAGAGGCCTTTTTTACGGAAGGCGGAGTAATAAAATCTGTCGGAAGCTACAGTGAAGTAAAAGCCTTTGCAAATGGGCATGAATACGATACATTGGATTATCAAGACAATCTTATAATCCCTGGCATGACAGATGCCCATATCCATGCCACTGCCTATGCTAAGCAAGATCTTTATGTCAATTTGTCCGCAGTGACATCGCTCGACGAGGCAAGGACCCTTATTCTTGCAAGAGCTAAAAACACGCCTGCAGGTCAATGGATAAGAGCTATTAATTTTAATGAGGCAGCATGGGACAACGCAATAAAACCCGACATCGAATTTATGGATTCACTTGGACTTGATAACCCTGTAATTATGAGCCGCTACTGCGGGCATTTCCATGCTGTTAATACAAAAGCGCTGAAAGAAAGCGGACTCTTTGATGTCTACGATGTAAATGTTGTGAGAAACAAAGAAGGAGAACACAGGGGACAGCTTACAGAAGGTGCGGCTGGAAAAATTATTGAAACAGTTGCATCAATTTATGAAAAGCCCGAATCTATAAAAGAGCTCATAGAAAAAAGTTGCTTAAAACTGTCATCACTCGGAATCACTGCCGTTCATGCGTGTGACGCTCCAAGTTACGCCTTGGGAGAAGACCTTGCGTCATGCCAGACTCTTGATGAAGAGGGACGTCTCTCTGTACGCTGGGCATGTTATCACGATAAACTGCCGAGCTACTGTATCAAGAGCGGCTTTGGCAATGATATGGTTTTCTTTGCCGGATTTAAGATGTTTGCCGATGGGACACTGGGAGGCAGAACATGTGGCATGCTTGAGGGATTTAACGATGATCCTGAGAATTGCGGACTTCTGAATCATACAGCAGATGAGCTTTTTGCCCAGATAGGCGAAGCCACAAAACGCGGCATCCAAGTGCAGATACACGCAATAGGCGACAAGGCCCTTCAGGAAACTATTAACTGCATGTCACGCGTAATAGAAACTTATGGCAAGCCAGAGCTTCCCTTCAGAATTAACCACGCCATAGTAGCTTCTCCAAAACTTATTGAGGAAATGAAAAAAATAGATGCAATTGTTGACATGCAGCCGATTCAAGCCCACACAGACAGAAAAATGGCGCCTCTGCGTGTCGGTGAAGAACGCCTTAAGTATTGTTACGCATTCCGAGACATGTTTGATGCCGGGCTTACTGTTACAGGATCAAGCGATGCTCCCATCGAGGACCCCAATCCTTGGCTAGGCATATGGGCTGCCGTAACACTTTCAGAATTTGACGGTACACCGCTTGCAGGGTTTGACAGAAGACAGCGTCTTACGCTTGAGGAGGCGTTGTCGATGTACACAGTTAATCCGTGGAAAGCACTAGGAAGGGAGGAATTTGCCGGTTCATTGTCGTTAGGAAAACACGCTGATTTTACTGTCGTTGATGGCAATCCGTTTGAAATGGACGTCCAGGAACTTAGGAATGTCAAACACTTAGCTACGAGTCTTAACGGAAAACTCGTATGGAATCTGTAGAACCAAACATTGACTGTTTGTATGAAAGAGGGTAATTGATGATGACATCCGGCTCACACACACCAAAAAAGGCCAGCTTAACTTTATCCGTACTTATAATTGCACTTATAACATTAGTTGTTTCGGCCGCAACGTTAAAATATAAAGTTGACGTCCACGCACCTATAGCGATGTTAGCGGTAGTGATAGGTTTAATAGGTTATTTTTACCTCAAATATGACTATAAAGACCTTGAAAATGCAGCTATAGATAGCATTATGGCATCAATACCATCCTGTATGATACTTATACTTGTCGGTATGTTGGTAGGGCTTTGGATGCGCGGCGGAATCATTCCCGGACTTATCTACTACGGTCTCGGAGTACTAAGCCCCAAGATTTTCCCTCTTGCGACAGTAATAGTCTGTGCTGTCATCTCGCTTTCCACTGGTTCATCATGGTCAACAATGGCCACTGTAGGAGTTGCAATGATGGGGATAGGCAACGGTCTTGGAATTTCTCCCGCTCTTACTGCAGGTATCGTTGTATCAGGAGCATATTTCGGGGATAAAATGTCCCCTCTCTCTGACACAACAAACCTTGCTCCAGCCGTCTCCGGTGCTTCGCTCTTTGACCATATCAGAGCAATGTGCTGGACAACAGGCCCCGCACTTGCAATTTTTGCTGTTATTCTTCTTTTCTGGGGAATGAAATTCTCGGGCAGCGAAATTGATTCAACAAGAATTGACGCAATTCGTATGATAATAAACGCTGAATTCCCGGTTACATTGTGGTGTATTATTCCTCCAGCACTCGTTATTATTGCCTCAATACTCAAAATTCCCGCAATGCCTGGTATTTGCATAGGTATATTTGCCAGCCTTATAATGTGCGCTATTGACGGTGTCTCCATTGGAGAAATGTGGAATCTCGGGCAGTGGGGATACAAAGCTCAGCTTTCCGCTCAAATTGCAGGTCTTGATGACATATCGGCCATAGCGAAAATTTTGCAGGAGAATTCTCTTCAGATAGACCCGGCCGTCGCCAAAGATGTCTCCGCAATGATCGCAAGGCTTGTAGGACGCGGTGGTATGCAGAATATGATGTGGTCTGTATCGCTTGCGATTATAGCCATGGCAATGGGCGGATTCCTCGAAATAACCGGGATTCTTAATACGCTCCTTGATGCCATGACAAAGGGAGTAAGGCGTGCGGGTGGACTTGTTGGTTCCACAATAGGAGCGTGTTTTGTTGCAAACCTCCTTACAGGCAGTCAGTATCTTTCTATTATTATCCCCGGAAGAATGTTTAAAACAAAATATGAAAAAAGCGGGCTTGCTCCAAGAATGCTTTCTCGTTCATTGGAAGATTGCGGTACTCTAACTTCCGTTCTGATTCCTTGGAACGTCTGCGGCGGCTATGCAGCAGCGGTTTTGGGCGTCCCTACTTTGGCCTATGCTCCTTATGCAGTGCTTAATTGGCTTACCCCTATCGTCGCTATTACCATGACATACTTCGCAATAGGCATCTTCTGGCGTGGTGAGGACGGTATTGACAAATTAGAGAGAAGAACGCTTCTTAAAGAAGATAAATAGTTTCAATATGTACGGAGCCGATAAAATATCGGCTCTGTACATTAATATACTTACTGATTGGGAGTGTTTTGTATGGAGAAAGGAAAATTTCTATACCTAAGGAACGGCAGTATCTGGACAGGAGATTCGAACCATCCTTAT
>CAZNYN010000077.1:0-4934 GCA_964577295.1 uncultured Synergistaceae bacterium
GCCGGTGTCTTAATTATTTTTCCTTCTTTAAAGACCCATGACGGGTTGTAGAGCACTGATATGTTGTTCGTCGGATTTTCTTCAAATACTGTCATGTCCGCGTATTTTCCCGCTTCTATGCTTCCCGTGAGAGTGTCCAGCGAGCAGAGGCGCGCTCCGTTTATTGTGAGGACTTTAACCGCCTCCGCAAAGGAGACTCCCGCATTTGACAGAAACAGAGCCTCTTCCGCAATGTTCCCGTGGTTTGTGTCTGTGCCGGCCGCCATCTCTATTCCGAGCTCCGCGGCGCGCTTTATCACAGAGAGGTAGTTGTCGTAAGCTCCTCCCGCCTTTTCTCTCATAAAGTCGGAGTTTGTTTCGCAGTCTCTTATCGCTCTTTGAATACCGCTCGTCAGTACGAGCACGGTTTTATGCTCTTTCATGAGCAGAAGCTGTTCTTCCGTGAGGAAACAGCCGTGCTCTATCGCGTCCACTCCGGCCTCTATCGCCCATGTGGCGGCGTCGCCTCCGTGTGTGTGGGCTCCTACCTTTTTGCCCGCCGTGTGAGCCTCATAAATTATCGTTTCTATCTCTTTTTTTGTCATTTCGGGAGTGACCGTGCCGGTAAAATGGGAGGTTGCGCCGCCGCTTACGAATATCTTGATGTAGTCTACACCTGAACGCAGCTGGCGTCTGACTCCCTTCATAACTTCGGCTTCTCCGTCCGCTTCCTCTCCCATAAACCACATGTGTCCGCCGGTTCTCATAATGCCGGGGCCTGCCGCTATCATGCGGGGACCGGGTATAAGACCTTCTTCGATGCCTCTTTTAACGGAGAAATCCACGTAATCTTTCTCCCCGGCGTCTCTCAATGTCGTGACACCCGACAGTATGGCTTTTCTTGCGTTTTTAGCCGCCACAAGAGCCTGATATCCGGCCGCTTCGCCTATCTGCTTCACCTCGTCGCCCACGTCAAAGCAGAGGTGTGTGTGTGAATCGGCAAACCCCGGAAGGACAAAGCAATTTGACATATCCTCATCCACGGGAGAGTTGTCCGCTTCGGATACTGAGACGATTTTTCCCTTTTCGACGGTGATATCAACATTCTCCAGAAATTTTCCGAGAGATGTGTCGAAAAGATGACCGCATCGCACTTTCATAGACCATTCCTCCTCAATACAAAAAGGGCAAGAGCCCAATGGTTCTGTTGGGTTCTTGCCCTTGCATATGAGAAGAGGCCGTCTCCTCTAAAGGACAAATCAGCAGATTTGATACGAAATGTATTCTATAGTTTGGATAATATCTTATTTGCCAATATAATTCAAGTAGCTTTTTTCAGCTTCTATGATGGCGGCTATTATGGTTTTCTTTCCTTTTGAAAAATATCTTGCTTCAAACTCTCTTATGCCTTCGCCTATGCCGTTGTTTTTTATATTTTTGCCTGCGAATACCGATACCAGAAACTTTGATGTCACGTCTGTAAGAAAGGTCGACGACACATCGATTATCTCCCACGTATCAGGGTCAACTTCAAGGCCTACTCCGAAGTGCCTGTACATTTCGTAGCCTGCCGTGCCGCTTGGGAATTGAGCGTAGCCTCCGAAGAGCAGTGTTTTTTTTCTGTCTGTCAAGAATACCTCTCCTTTCGATTCCGAGCATTTTTTATATCATGTGCCACCTTCTGAAAAGAAGCGCGGAGCATATAAATAGAGCCGCAGCGCAGAGAGCCAGCACAACGCTTCTGCCGCCCTTAAACAGCATGTTCTGGCTTCCGTCAAAAGGTATGCCTTCCGCAGCCGCAAGAGACTTTATGTTGAGCATGTGAATTACCGGTATTCCCAGGTCGAGAGTACGTCCGATCACTCCGTCTCCTCCTTTTCCGCTTCTGATAAGTCCGGGCGGAAGGCGGAGAATATCTTCGCCGTTGCCCATGTTCGCGTGGGAACCTCCGATATTTATTACAACTTTCGGCTCTCCCTTTTTAATAAGAGACATTTTCCAGTTTATCATATCTTCAAGTGATTTTCCGACGATTATAGGGACATTCTCCCTTTCGGCCGTCTCTTTCATTATTTTTATTCCCTCTTCGCTTATGCCTCCGCCTGTCTCCCAGTCTCCTCCGTATGTGAAGTATGACGGCTTTGTGTGAAGCAGTCCTTTTTCTCTTAAGATACGCGCTTTGTCGGGCCACATTGATCCGGGAACATTCGCCCCGTAGGTAGATGAGCCCAATGAGAGCACCATTGTCACATCTGCGCCTCTTGCTTCCAGAGCCTTTACGACATTAAGAATCATCCCGGGAAATGAGGAGGAGGAGAGAAGGAGCACTTTGTCGCCCCTTTTTATATCGAGCTTTCCGAGCCATCTGTATGTGAGTATCGCAAATCTTGGGTCGGAGGCGCTTCTCTTTGCGGGAAGAGAGCCCAAGGTGGTGCTTAAAACACTCCACTCTACTCCGATGAGCCCTGTTTTGTTGGGGTCTGTGAGAGTGTCTCCCCGTCCGCTGCGAAGCTCATTCTCCCAAAGAAGATTCTGCGCCGTTCTGACGGACTTCCAAAGTGCGCGTTCCTCTCCGCTCATTCCGAGCCCTCCGAAAATCCAAAGAGCTGCCATTGCAGCGGCAAGCACGGACAATATCACTCTGTTCCGTATTTTTATAAATTTCATAGTTCTGCGGTATTCTTCAAATTGTTTTAAGTCAGACATTTAGATAATCCCCGCATAGAGAGTCATTATAAGTTCCGAAGCAAAGGCTGCTGTCACGGCCGTTATAAAAAGCGAAGATAATGTCTCGACAGCTCCCTGTCTCTGCATGTCACATGCTATGAGGCCGGGGATAACCCATCCGAGCCACATGGGATCGGGAGAGAAGTGTCCTGTAGCAGCGCGAAGTGCCAAGGCTATGAGCATTGCTGAGCCTATGCGGTTTCGTCCGTACCACCCGAAGTATTTTACCGCCTGAGTCAGTATCGCCCATACTGCGAATGAGAGTGCTATGCCTACGGCTATCCTTATCGGGTCATAGAGTATGAGAGCCATGACTCCTGGAGCTATGAGACCGCCAGAGGCAAAGCCAGTTCTGTTTTCCCATATCATTGAGAATAATATTCCCAAAGCCAATGTAAGTGTAATGTTGTCAGTCATTAAAATATTAATCCTTCTTCAAGAGAGAGTTTGAGTATCAGCGGAAGTCCGCTCACTGTGTTGCCGCAGCCGAAGCAGAAGCCCTCCTGCGATATGAAGAGCGCAAGTTCCTCCGGTTCTTTGAAATTTTTATAATATTGCCTCATTCCTCCGAATGGCGGCTTGTCTCCTATTATCGCAAGGGAGCGCCAATTTCTGAGCAGAAAGGGCTTAAACGCGCCTAGTCTGTCGCTTCTGTCGCTCCTGTGGTTATATATTACACATGTCTCGCTTTCGCTTACTCCGAGCGAGGCAAAATATTCTTCCGTACTTTGGACGTCATTGACGGAGAAGGCGAAGGCAAGGCTGCCATTTCCGACTTTTATCACCTGAGAGTCCGCCATGTCGGGCGGAAGGGATAAAACGGCATCAAGACATTTCTCCGCATCAAGCCCAAATAAAGAGAGAGCCTTTATTGCAAGAGAGGCGTTTATTGCACTTGGCATGGTCAGGTTTTCAAGTGGGAGAACAGGAATGAGGGTGAGATTCTTTTCTTCCGCAAGAGCTTTGACATAGTATCTTTGCGCTATATCATCAGGAAGAACCACCTTGCCGTTTTCCGGCAGTGCTCCAAAGAGGGAGTTAAATACTGACTCTTCGCTGTGCCCCCAAAGCTCTTCATGGTCAAGGCGCGTGTTTGTCAAAATTGTGACATGCGGCATGAGGTACATGGGGCAGACGTGCTGAAGGTGCGGCGATACGGCGCTGTTTTCTGAGACAACAGCCTCCGTGTTTTGCGGAAGCTGTGAAAGCCACCAATTCAGCTCCTCCACATGAGCTCCGGCATGTCTTGCTATTATGTGCGAACCGGTATTTGAAAGCTCGCGCGGCACAACACCCGTGAGCCTTGTCCTGCACTCAAGGCCGCACGAAACCAGAGCTCGGTGCAGCATACGCACAACAGTGCTTTTGCCCCTGCTACCCGTAACGGCTATTCGTATTTTGGCATTTTGTATATTAAAATCAGACATTTTAATCGGGAGAGTGCGTTTTTCGAAGCAAGGAAAGCAGTTCATCCGGGCTCTTTGCTGGCACCGGGCTTTTTGCCGCGATAAAGTCTTTGTCTCTCGTTACAATATAGTCCGCGCACTCTCTTTCGGAACAAACGGCAAGCAAGGCATCTTCAAAATCCGCCATTGGAAGCTCCAATGCTCTTAAACAGTCGTCGGACTCTATGGATGATGCTCTGAATACAGTCAGCAAACTGTAAATCGCTTCTCTTGTCTTAGCATCGCCCAAGTATTTTTTAGCAATATAATATATGTCTGTGACGCTGTTCGCCGAAATTATTCCCTCGATTTCGTCCTCGGCAGCCGCCAATATAAGCTGTTTTGCAGCAGCACAGCCCTCTCTGCCTTCGATCATCGCATCCAGAATAATATTCGTATCAAAAGTTATTTTCATCCCAGACGTTCCGTTCTGGAATCATCAAGGGCGGCACTGTTCGGCAGTATATCAAAGAGCGACATTGCAGCCGAAACTTTGTCCCGAACCGGGGATGTCAATTTTGCCACCCTTTTATTATTTTTTGTTATATATATATCCCCTTCGCTTAGCATCGCTATATATTTGCTCGGATTCGTCTTTAATTCCGAAACAGATATCTGATTCATTACGGCACCTCCTTATACGTTACATATCAGCTATATTATTCTACCACAATAGACCTATTTTAATACAAAAAACAGACCTGTTTTATAAATTTTACAGGTCTGTTTTCTGCATAAATATTGAAGAATCCGCCCAGGGCTCTCTGCCTTGAGCGGATTCTC
>CAZNYN010000078.1:0-4790 GCA_964577295.1 uncultured Synergistaceae bacterium
TAGGAATAAGAGAAATGCACCCATGCCACTGCACCGATTTCGCAGCAAAAGCCGCACTGTCGCAAGAATTCGCGATAAAAGAGTGCGGAGCGGGAACTTGTTTGAATTATGAATAAAAGGTACCGCGGAGAATCTTTGTAGATTCATAGAGAATCTGCCTGCCGACCATCCTTAATTATCTGTTTTGTATATTAAAATCATTTCGCCTTGCGTGGGTTGTTCCGCGCAAGGCGGTTTTTTTATTATTTATTTGTTACTCAGTCTTTCCTTTAACGCAACACATCGTTTACGTAAAACCGATACTATTATGGCACGGAAGGATGACATCAAGAAAAAAGGAGAAAAAGAGATGAATAAGAAGATAGTTATCGGAGCGGTTATTTTGGTTGCGGTGTTTGCCTTTGTTTTTAATATGAGGAGCGGAGGCAGAGAGACATCATCAACAGACCTGAACACTCTTACTCTGGGACAGATTGAGGAAGCGGCAAAAAAAGAGGGCAGAGTTGATTCTGTGGGAATGCCTGATTCTTGGGCTAACTGGGTTGAAACATGGAGCGACATCAAGGCGAAATACGGTCTTGACCATACAGACGTAGATATGTCCTCCGCAGAGGAGCTCGCGATTTTTGAAGCAGAGAAAGATAATGCGACAAAGGATATAGGAGATGTGGGACAGTCTTTCGGCCCGATTGCAGAGCAGAAGGGGCTTACAATGCCTTATAAGACGAGCTATTGGGATGAGATACCGAGCTGGGCTAAGGATGATAACGGGGATTGGATAGTGGGATATTACGGCACAATTGCCATTATAACAAACAGGAAGCTTGTCCCGAATCCGCCGAAATCTTTTGCCGATGTGCTTAAAGGAGACTATATGGTAACGCCCGGTAATATGGCTCAGGCCAATCAGGCTCAGTGCGCACTGCTTGCCGCTTCCATAGCCAACGGCGGTTCCGAATCCGATATAAAGCCGGGGCTGGACTTTTTTAAGAAACTTGCAGAAGCGGGAAGAATAGACAAGGGAGAGCCCAATGTCGCGCGCCTTGAAAAGGGTGAGATCGCATGTTACTTTGTCTGGGATTACAATGCCCTCGGGTACAGGGATCAGTTCAAAAAGAGTAATCCCAATGCCGAGTATGACATTTGTATCCCTTCGGACGGCTCGGTGCAGAGCGGATATGCGACTGTAATAAATCGCCACAGCAAGCGCCCTAATGCCGCTGCTCTTGCAAGAGAATTTATCCTAAGCGATGAGGGGCAGATAAACCTCGCAAAAGGCTATGCGACCCCGATAAGGAAGAACGTGAATCTGCCCGAAGAGGTAAAACTGAAGATGCTGCCGTCGGAGCAGTACGCAAAGGCAAGGCCTGTCGGTGACACAAAGGTTTGGGAAGAGAGTGTAAAGACTCTGGGAAGCAAGTGGCAGGAAGAGGTCATGGCATTCGCCAAGTAGAGAGAGCAGCAAGACAGTGATGCGAAAGCCGGCCGAGTGTCGGCTTTCGCAGATTTTGAACGAAAATCGGAGGTGTGCTTTTAACCTTGAATGACAGCAAAAGTCTTTATATGGCGGCGCTCTTTCCTTTTGCGGCAGTGGTTCTGCTCTTTGAAGTGATGCCTGTTGCGGCCGTAATTTTCCGCAGTTTTATCTCTGAGTCGGACGGATTTTTTACAATGGCAAACTACATATCCGTATTTGAAAAAAAACTGTACAGAGATGCCCTGATTAACAGCCTGTTTATAGCTGCAGCCTCATCAGCGGCGGGAATCTTCGCAGCTTTCTGGGGTGCAAAAGCTTACAGCTCATCCTCGGGAGTTTCCGGGGAAATTTTCTTAAGCATATTAAATATGACCTCGAATTTTTCCGGCATTCCTCTAGCCTTCTCTTACATAATTCTTTTCGGAAATGTTGGAATTATGGCGGCTCTTGCTGGTAAGTACGGATTTGACTTTGTGTCAGGCTTCAGTATATACAGTAAATATGGTCTTATGCTCTGCTATGTGTATTTTCAGATACCTCTTGCGGTGCTTCTTCTCGTTCCTTCATTTGAGGGGCTTAAAAAGGAGTGGCGTGAATCTGTCAGTCTGCTCGGAGGGGGTTCATGGACATATTGGCTCAGAGTCGGGCTGCCGAACCTGATGCCGGGAATGGCAGGAACTTTCAGTGTGCTTTTTGCCAATGCTCTGGCTGCCTATGCCACAGCTTACGCTTTGATGCAGAATAACTTTCCTCTTCTTCCGATAAGAATATCAGAGCAATTTGTCGGAGATATGTCCCAGCGCAGGGAGTTCGGCTCGGCTATGGCTGTTGTTCTGATGCTTCTGATGGTCGCCGCCGTTCTTATCAACAACAGAATAGCAGGACGTAAAAGGTGGGGCGCGTGATGAAAAAAAACAAAAGTGATTACGTTGTGCTTATATTGATTAGCATCTATCTTCTGCTGCCTCTCTGCGCCACGCTTGTATACTCTATTTCAACGGAGTGGATGGATGTAATGCCTAAGGGGCTGACTGGCAGGTACTATGCCGAGCTTATGACAGACTCGCTTTTCTGGCAGGCTATAACAAGAAGCATTATAATTTCCTTTGTCCCTGTCGTTTTAACGGCGGCTCTTCTGCTGCTTGCCATGTACGTTATTGTCGTATATGCTCCGTCCCTGGATAAATATCTTCAGATAATATGCACTGTGCCTTATGCCGTGCAGGGGGTAATTCTTCCCGTAAGCGTTCTTTCTCTCTATGCTGGAGCTCCGGCTCCTCTGTCTAACAGAATAGTGATGCTCACTCTCACTTACTGCATCATAATATTGCCTTACATGTACAGCGGCATAAAAAACAGCCTTGTCACTGTGGATGCGGCAAAGCTTATGGAGGCGGCTCAGATGCTTGGGGCAGATAAGTTCTACGCTTTTTTCCATATAATAGTCCCTTGTATGCTCTCCGGTGTTGTTATCTCATCAATGCTCTCTGTATCTATAATTTTCGGGGATTTCGTCATTGTAAACACTATAGGAGGAAGCTACTTCTACACTGCTCAGATGTACCTGTTTAAGAAGATGTTTATATCTGGTCAGCTCACAAGCGCTGTGATAATAGTCCTTTTTACAGTCACTCTTATAATATCCGCTCTGGCTTTCTTCTTAAAATCGAAGAGCCTAACTGCTTCCTGCAAGGAGAATTAAAATATGAGCTATATAAAATTTGAAAATATAGTTAAGGAATTTAACGGCAATAGAGTTCTTAAGGGAATAAGCCTCGAAGTGGAGAGAGGAGACTTTGTAACTCTTCTCGGCCCCTCCGGCTGCGGCAAAAGCACTCTGTTGCGATGCCTAGCAGGTTTGGAGCAAGTCACGGCAGGCAGGATATATTTGGACGGAAAAGATATCACGGATTTTGAGGCAAAGGAGAGGGAAATAGGAATGGTTTTTCAGCATTACAGCCTCTTTCCCAACATGAATGTGTTTGAAAATATTAGTTTTGGCCTCAAAATGAAGCACATGCCGAGAGCTGAGGCGGAAGAGAGAGTTGCCAAAGTTATAAATATGGTCGACCTTAAGGGCAAAGAGAAGAGTATGCCTCAGCAGCTTTCAGGCGGGCAGCAGCAGAGAGTGGCCTTGGCTCGCTCTATTGTCACAGAGCCTAAAGTTCTTCTGCTTGATGAACCTCTGAGCGCCATAGACGCCAAACTTAGGAAAACGCTGCAGAAGGAAATCAGAAAAATACAGAAAGAGATGGGCATTACAACGATATTTGTAACTCATGACCAGGACGAGGCTATGATAATGTCTGACGTGATACACCTTCTGAATGCTGGGAATGTGGAGCAGTCAGGCACTCCGATACAGATGTACACAATGCCCAACACTCCTTTTGCGGCAGGTTTTATGGGAAACTATAATATCTTTCCTCTTGAGAATTTCTGCGGGATGACAGGGTGTCAGCGTTTTTTCGCTTCGGAAGTGGCTGTGCGTCCTGAGACTGTCGAGCTCTCCAAGGAGTTTAAAAAGGCGGAGCACTCTTATCAGTTTACCGGCAGAATTGTCGAAAGTACGGTCAGAGGAAATGTTCTGCGCTATAAAATATTATCCGGCAAGGAGGATATATACGCCGATGCCTTGTTCCGTTCAAAGGCTCTTTTTGAAAACGGTTCGGAGGTACATATAACAATATCGGAGCGCAACTGCATAAAACTGTAAGGCATGAGTCAGATCTTGGTTGGAGCCTGCGGGCAAAAAGTTGGACTTCGAATAAGAGTTGATGGTTCATGCATACGAAAAAACAAATAAGAGATGCCTTAGAACGCTTTGATCTTGCAGGCGCCATTATCACTGTAATAGGTGCCCGGTATCGTATATAATAACAAAGCCAGGTGGCAAATCACCGTCCGGCTCAAATTCAACCGCCTCATTTTGCATCTTTGACCGGTTTACACAAAACTTAGGATAGCCCCGATTGTGCCTTGTTCTAAAAGCCTTCCTCTCTGAGGCGGGCAGAGAGCCAAATCGCCGTTTTTGCGATTTGTGCGAATCTGCTGGTTGTTTCACCCAGAGGTGGCGCGGCGCTGTCTTGCGCCGTGACGGAAGGAGTGTTGACTTTGTTTTTTGTTTTGTGACAGTCACAGTGGAAGTCAAAGTCAAGGCAAAAGTCAATACCCATCCAGTCTTGGCGAAAATCACGCCAAGCCAGCCCCCTCATTGAGGGAGTCTTTGAAAGCAAAGGTAAACACACAGTGCTAAATCTAGGTTTTTCCTTCAACGGTTTGCCCATTGTTCGCCGAAGGTTTCTACATGGCT
>CAZNYN010000079.1:0-4617 GCA_964577295.1 uncultured Synergistaceae bacterium
GAGACGAGATAAAACTTTCAACTGTACAGGAGACAGGATGGGGACTCTATGCCGGGGACGAACATACACCGGGCCTATACACCCTAGAAGTCCCTATGATAGCTACAAATTGGAAGGATATACCGATTCCGGTAGGAATATACACGGGAAGAAACACTGAAGAGTGGGCCTTTGCCAAAGAAACCCTTGGCTGGCAGGACTTCCCCATCTCCCAGACAATACTTTATGATACCGGAGTCAGAAAGCCCTCTCCGCTTGGCATAGAGATATTATCGGAGAGAATGGGCTTTAAGCGCCCTATGTTCTTCGGAGACACGGCAAGCGACGCGAAAGCTTTGCGTGCCTACAATTCAAACGGCCTCTTTACGGCTATAGGAGATCTTCTGCCGGAGGAAAAAAGCTACCCCAGCGCACAGGCGGCACTGCACGACATTTTGGGGATATAAGAGCCTGCGGAATATCGTAAAACAAAAATTTCATATAAGATTTTTGAGGCATTTGCGTTATGCGGGTGCCTCATATTATATATTTGGGATATATCGGCAGTGTTTTCAAGTACTTCATCGGGCAAACTCTGTCTCTTGAAAAAAGAAGACAATGAGATAACAGAGACGGCACCCGCTAAATGGGTGCCGTCTCTGCGTATAAGAGGATTGAGGTTTATTCCGTTACTCCACGTTTATGTTGCCTGCTTTGATCTCAGCCATCTTTGCGAGTTCTGCTTTTTTCTTCTCAAGCCATTCAGGTTCAAGTTTGGCAATAAAGAGGTTTGTATAGCCGTATAGAATTGCAAGCGGCATGCAGAGCCAGCACATAATGGCGTAAGGACCGAACGTAAGGTTTGAGACTCCAAAAACTCCCGCGTAGTAAACTCCCGATGCTGTCCAGGGGAAGAGTCCTATGCTCATTGTGCATGTGTCTTCCAGAGTGCGGCTCATAGCAAGAGTTGAAAGTTTCATATCTACATATTTGTCTCGGAAGAGCTCTCCAGTCATAAGTATTGAGACCCATGTGTCTCCGCCGACTCCGGCAAGGAGAAGACCCGAGAATACTGTGGAAGCGATAAGTCCTCCGACTGTGCGGACTTTCTGGAGAATGGACTTAAGAGCTACTCTGAGGCATCCGGCAAGTTCCACGATGGCGGCGAAGCTGTATGCACATATTGTGACAAGCATTGCTTCCATCATTGACATGAGACCTCCACGCTGCAGCAGGCGAACTGCGTCTTTGCTTATTGTGCTCATATCAAACTCAGGATGGGCTTTTGCAAGGTAATCGCAGGTAAAACCGTTCATAAGGCAGTTAATACCATCGGCAAAACTGAGCTTCTGGATAAAAACTCCGATAAGGAAGGCTGTGACGACAGAAGCAAGCATGACAAGCACAGATGGTTTTTTTGTAATAGAACCTGCTAAAACTATGACCATGGGGAGAAGCACAATAGGGTTGAAATTGAAGAGAGCATCGAGAGTTTCCATCATAGCTCTTGTGTTTTCAGGCATGGCTATTTCACTTGCAGCGGACTGGGTACCGATTATAAGATATATCACTATGCCTATTACCGCAGCAGGAACCGTTGTGAAAAGCATGTTGTGGATGTGTTTAAAGATATCCTGTTCTGCTACAAGAGAGGCAAGGATTGTTGTGTCTGAGAGGGGAGAGAGTTTGTCTCCGAAAATCGCACCGGCATAAGCGGCACCGGCAACGGCTGCCAAATTAGCGTTCATGCCTGTCGCGATGCTCATCATGGCAAGTCCCGCCGTTCCCGCAGACCCCCATGAGGTTCCGGTTACGATAGAGAACATGGCGCAGCTTAGGAATGTTGAAACGATGATGAATTTCTGGCTTATTAGCTGTACGCCCCAATAAATTATCATTGGGATTGTCCCTGAGTACATCCATGAAGCTATAAGAAGGCCTACGCAGATAAGAATCAGTTCGGCGGGCATGACCTTTTCAATCTTAACCGCAATAGCTTTTTCCATCTGAGCCCAGGTAATGCCGCACCTCCAGGCTATTCCTCCTGCAATTATCGCCGCCACAATCAAAAACGGCGTCGAGGTCATTTTGCCCAAAATAGCTACCGCAAAAAGACCGAGAAGAGATACAATCGGTACAATTGCTTCCCACAGTTTGGGCTCGCGAATTTTGCTGTTATTTTCGTGGGGGCTGTTTTTGTCTTTCATTGGGACTTCATTCTTATTGACGGCGTTTTCATCGGACATTACATTCATCTCCATTTTGCAGTATATTTTACTTCAAATGTACGGATGCAAAGAGTATATGCTACGCACAGAGAGCGCACACCGAATGCAAATGTACCCCTCCGAGTCTCTTAATTTTCTAGCCCCCCTCGCAGTAAAGAATTTTTAACTTACAGAAAATGGTAAAACTTTTCCTTTAAATCTAACTTGTTGTTAATATTGTGTTTATAATCTTACATAGATATTTTTCTTTGTCAATATATTTTTTTGCTTTTTTTGTTATTTTCTGCGTTAATGAGCCCTATATTTAACAAAATCGCAAGTATTAGCAGATTTGTGTTGCAAACTTTCACAAGCTAATCTATACTGACCATGCAAAGATCTAAAGTCACAATCACTCTCAAAATAGGCCGTAAACTGATTTTAAGGAGGATATCATGGAGAATCTCAAGACAGCAATAGCTCTGGCCGTCGTATTTTTAGTAGCAGCTTACAACATAAGGCTTTTTCTGCGCAGAAGAGGCAGCTCTGACTCAAAAATCTATTATGTGACACTCTTGCTAAAAGAGGGAGAAAAGCCTCTTACGGTGAGAGATGGGGTATCATGTGTCCTTACAGATGAAGGGTTTGCCGTGGAATCAGTTATAAAGAGGCTGAATGAGGTTTCTGGCAAGGTATCGGTAAGTAAGTTTACAATCGAGGAAAATCAAGTCAGAATATTGTTCTGTGTCACAGTTCGGGATGAGTTGCTGGAGCCGATAAAGTTTAACTCAAACTCTGTGATCAAGATTATAGTTAAGGCCACATCGCAGAAGCTTGGGCGCTCTATTTGGAGCGGAAGAGGAGAAAACATATCTGTAAACGCTGACGAGGCGGTAAAAATTGGGGAAGAACTTGATAGGGCAAATATCGGACAGAGAGTTTCCGCCTGAACAGAATGTCTCTGCCCGATAGTATGGTTTTAGCTGATAAAGTTGTATTATTTTAAATATATAGGGTTGCTCCATGCCATACGGCCTGAGCAGTCAACACACTCGACCCTCACATAGCTTTCGTGTCCTTTGAGCTTATATTGGGCGTGACTTAGGGAGTTTTCTCCTTTTTTGCCGTGTACTGCCATTCCGTCGCATATCACATTGCCGACGATAAAGTTTACTCTCTGAACCTTTGAGCATGAAACAGAGACTGTATCCCCATCCACATAGAAATCAAAAATTTCCGGGCCTGAGCTTGAGTAGTAATTTCCTTTTATTATGGCTTCTATGATGTTGTCGTGTGTGAGAGAGGGGGCGTTGACCATTATCCACCCTCCGAGTGAGTCGTCGTAAGTTCCGTTGTGGTTGTCGTCGGAGGCGAAAGCGTTTACTCTGTCTCCGCGGCGCAGCATGTAGTCCCAGTATGTTGTGTCATAGCCTGTGTTGCTGTCCTCAACAGTGCCGAAATTGTATATCTCAAGAGCCGCTATGTTTTTTAGGTTCACAAATTCGTCCCTGTCGACGCGCGACCATACAGGGTGGTTGTAAGTCGTTATGCAGCCGTGAGAGGCAAGCATGTCTGCTGCGTCCTGAGCCGCCTTTGCTCCGTCCCATTCTCCGAAAAATTTAGAGACGGGAATTGCCTCCAAATGGCGGAACTGAGGCAGAGGAGCGGATTTCTGCATTTCTTCCGTGCCCAATATTCCGTGTATATGGTGCAGTTTCAGGCGGAGGCTTCCGTCTGCGCTGAAAAGTGCGACGGAATATTCGACTCCCGGCAGGATGATAAAGCTGTCGCTGTTAAGCTCCTGCCTGAAGTCTGTGTATATGTCGTGGTCACTTATACAGAGAAAAGAATATCCGCTGCTGCGGTATATATCCGACATCGCCACCGGATCTAAGGTTCCATCCGATACATTGGTGTGGCTGTGCAGATTACCCTTAAACCAAAAGCCTGTGCTGTCAAAACCTCTTATTACCGCCATCTTTATACCCCCTTGAAAACATAGAACCGAACACAATATTCAAGTATCTAAAGCTTAAAACACAAATGGGTCTCCGGCTGAATTATAGCATAATACCTCCAACACACAAGTGATATATTGTATTTTATTGGTATTTATTTGTATATTATTGGATATTTCTGCACTTATTTCCGCTGGGATATACCATCGCTGTAAATTTCTCCTATGGCGGCGCACTAAGACAAAGCGGGCTTGCAGCAAAATATTAACAGGGATGTTCTCAAGAGACAGTTTGCTTCCCGCTCTGAAATTAAGCTAAGAAAATCGGAGGCAGATGAGGTGTTTTATCTCGTCTGTCTCCGATTGAATGTGTAATGTTCACACACCTGGTAAATTGCCGCATCTCGGTTTTTTTGTTTTTTACAGTGTCTTTTCTTTCCACTCTGTTATTTTGCCGTTTTTGGCGTCGATTGT
>CAZNYN010000080.1:0-4583 GCA_964577295.1 uncultured Synergistaceae bacterium
TATTCCCACTCTATCGTTGCAGGGGGCTTGCTCGTTACGTCCAGCACTACTCTGTTTACCTGCGGGACTTCGTTGCAGATTCTTCTTGATACTATGTCGAGAAGTTCATAAGGCAGGTGAACCCATTCGGCTGTCATTGCATCGAGGGATGCGACTGCGCGCAGTGCTATTGTTTCGCCGTATGTACGGACATCGCCTACTACCCCTACGCTGCGGACGGGGAGAAGAGCGCAGAATGCCTGCCATATATCGTTGTAGAGGCCTGCCTTGCGTATCTCTTCTATGAAGATAGCGTCAGCTTCGCGGAGTACGTCAAGGCGTTCCTTTTTGAGCTCTCCAAGGCAGCGGACTGCGAGACCTGGGCCTGGGAAGGGGTGTCTTTCTAGGAAGTGGGGCTCTATGCCAAGGACTTTGCCTACCGCGCGGACTTCGTCTTTGAAGAGGTCGCGCAGCGGTTCGAGGAGCTGCATTTTCATGTCGTCCGGGAGGCCGCCGACGTTGTGGTGGCTTTTGATGACTCCGCCGCCGCCGTGACCGCTTTCCACGACGTCGGGGTATATTGTGCCCTGAAGCAGCCATTCGGAACCACCGAGCTTGCGAGCTTCTTCTTCAAATACTCTGATGAAGAGAGCTCCTATGATTTTGCGTTTTTTCTCGGGTTCTGTCACGCCTTCAAGGGCTGTGAGGAATCTTTCTTCGGCATCGACATGGTGTACGTTGAGGTTGAGTGAACGGTAGGTCTCCATGACCTGACGTCCTTCGTCCTTGCGCATCATTCCATGGTCTACAAATATGCAGTGAAGCTGATCTCCCACCGCCTTTGAGGTGATGACGGCCGATACTGTTGAGTCAACCCCGCCTGAAAGTCCGCAGATTACTTTGCCATTGCCGACTTTTGCGCGTATTTTTTCTATCTCATGGTCAATCCACTCTGTGCCTAAAGTCCAGTCGGATTTGCAGCCGCATACGTCAAAGAGGAAGGCTGAGAGTATTTCCGAACCTTTGGGTGTATGGACTACTTCGGGGTGGAATTGAAGCGCGCATATATTTCCGTCTTCGGACTCAAAGCCCGCAAGTGTTCCGCCTTCGCTGTAGGCAGTGGCTTTGAAGCCGTTCGGAAGTTCTTTTACGTGATCCCAGTGGCTCATCCACACGTCTATGGTCTTTTCATCGGATATGCGGCAGAAGAGCTTTCCGCAATCGACATTGACCTTTGCGCGTCCGTATTCCGCAGCCGCACCTTTTTCGACTTTGCCACCGAATACGTGAGCCAAGAGCTGCATTCCGTAGCATATTCCAAGTATGGGAACGCCTGATTTTATTATCGACATGGGAAGTGCGGGGGCATCGGCTTCCAGTACGCTGCGTGGACCGCCCGATATGATTATTCCCGATGGCGCTGATTCTTTGATTTTTTCTTCGGGGCTGTCCCAGAACAGTATTTCGCTGAATACTCCAAGCTCGCGCACTCTTCTGGCTATGAGCTGCGTATATTGAGAGCCGCAGTCAATTATTAATATTTTATTTTCTTTCATTATAACGGGGAAAATCCCCTCACCTCCGGCAAGCATTTCGTGCGTCCATAAGTATTACACATATAATCAATGCAGGCAATAGTAAATTTTGTATAATTTCCATTCAATTACTTCAAAATATAGGCACAAAAAAAGCGGGAAGAGATTTCTCCCTTCCCGCCCGCTGTTTAAATTTTATTCCGGCTCTAGTACATGCCGTCCATTCCACCCATGCCGCCCATTCCGCCTGCCATGTCGCCGAGGGTTTCTTTCTTCTCGGGCTTGTCGGCGATGAGTACGTCTGTGGTGAGGATCATTGCGGAGATTGATGCCGCGTTCTGAAGTGCGGAACGTGTGACCTTTACAGGGTCGATGATGCCTGCCTGTACCATGTCAACATATTCGCCTGTTGTGGCATCAAGGCCTTCGCCTGCTTTGAGTCCCTTGACTTTGTCGATGATGACATCGCCCTGCATGCCTGCGTTTGTGGCGATAAGGTGGAGAGGCTCTGTCATAGCCTTGCGTACAATCATAGCTCCCGTCTTGACATCGCCTTCGAGTTTCTCGATTTCTTCGTCAAGTGCTTTGATGCATCCTACGAGTGCGACGCCGCCGCCTGCTACGATACCTTCCTGTACTGCTGCGCGTGTTGAGTTAAGAGCGTCTTCTATGCGAAGCTTGAGTTCCTTCTGCTCTGTCTCTGTTGCTGCTCCGACCTGGATTACTGCTACGCCGCCTGCGATTTTGGCAAGGCGTTCCTGGAGCTTTTCTTTGTCATAATCTGATGTTGAATCGGCAATTTCTCTCTTAATCTGAGCTGCGCGGTCTGCAATTTTCTCTGCTTCGCCCTTGCCCTCTACGATTGTTGTATCTTCCTTTGTTACCTTTATTTTCTTCGCGTGGCCAAGAGCTGTTGTGTCGGCGCTCTCAAGCTTGAGTCCTACTTCTTCGCTGATTACCGTAGCGCCTGTTACGATGGCAATATCCTGAAGCATAGCCTTTCTGCGGTCGCCGAATCCGGGGGCCTTTACTGCGACGACGGAGAGAATGCCGCGGAGCTTGTTGACTACGAGTGTCGCGAGAGCTTCGCCTTCGATGTCCTCAGCTATTATGAGGAGCGGCTTTGCAAGCTGGACTATCTTCTCGAGAACGGGGAGCATGTCTTTCACGTTGCTGATTTTTCCGTCTACTATAAGGATATTGGCATCGTCAAGAACGGCTTCCATTCTGTCGGGGTTTGTGATCATGTAGGGGCTGATATAGCCCTTGTCAAACTGGAGTCCTTCGACTGTCTCGAGTGATGTGCCGAAGCTCTTGCTGTCTTCTACTGTGATTACGCCCTCTTCTCCGACCTTTTCCATTGCTTCGGCAATGAGTTCGCCTATCGCTTTGTCGTTGGCGGAGATAGCTGCAACCTGAGAAATTTTCTCATGGTCCTTGACTTTGAGAGCCTGCTTGCGGAGACCTTCGACTACTACGTCTGTGGCTGCTTCGATACCCTTGCGGATGAGCATGCCGTTGGCGCCTGCGGCTACGTTTTTGATGCCCTCATGGATCATTGCGCGGGCAAGGACTGTCGCTGTTGTCGTTCCGTCGCCTGCCACATCGTTTGTCTTGGATGCTACTTCTTTGATGAGCTGTGCGCCCATGTTTTCAAACGGATCTTCGAGGTCGAATTCCTTGGCGATTGTGACGCCGTCGTTTGTGATCATGGGTGAACCGAATTTCTTCTCGAGAACTACGTTGCGTCCCTTGGGGCCGAGTGTGATGCCTACTGTGTCTGCGACTTTATTGATTCCGCGCTCCATTGCACGGCGAGCTTCTTCTTTAAAAAGCAATACTTTTGACATAAACAATTCCTCCTTAATTTTTATGCGTGAAAAGAGTCAAAAACTACTTCGTTACTACTGCGAGAACGTCTCTCTCGCTCAGCACAAGGAAATCTTCGCCATCGAGCTTTACTTCGGTGCCCGAGTATTTGCTGTAGATGACTTTGTCGTCAACCTGTACATCCATGGGCTGGCGTGTGCCGTTTTCGAGAATTTTGCCTGCGCCTACTGCGACGACTATTCCCTCTACGGGCTTTTCTTTTACTGTTTCGGGAAGTACGAGTCCGCCCTTTGTCATATCTTCATGGGGCGCTGCTTTGACGACTATTCTGTCTCCAAGTGGTTTAAGTTTCATAAGTATCCCTCCTGATAAATTTTTACTGTTTTATGTTAGCACTCACTCTCAACGAGTGCTAATCATTTTCGATTGAAAGTTTAATGAGAGATGTGAAATTTCTCAACTTCGATTAGAGCCATTTATTTGTGATTAGCTGCCATTATATCGTTTATGCTTCGTTCTATAGCAGTTTTTGAATATACTTTGACTTTAGTTAATCTTCCGCATTTTACGCAGTTTTTCGGCATCAATGTTCTCTTCACTGAATACTATGATGCCGTTTTTTCTTAGCAATGCGGAAGTTACCCCTTCACCGGAGATTATGTTCCCGCTGAAGGTGCCGTCATAGATGAGAGATGAGCCGCAGGAGGGGCTTCGTTCTTTAAGAATGGCGTATTCTGCGTTAAAGAGCCGCGCTATTTTCAAGACCTCTTCCGCGCCTCTTTGGAAGTATTCGCTGTTGTCTGTTCCGCGTAAGTCAACCACTTTTCCGTCTTTTATCTCATCCGGATCCCTCGGTGTAGGAAGCCCTCCGAGCTGTTCGGGGCAGACAGGGATAATATCATGCTCGGCAAGGAGAGATAGGATTCTCTCGTTGGGAACACACTGCCCGTTGTATCTGCTATAGACTCCCAGCAAACATGCACTTACTATAATTTTCATCGCAGCCACCGTCCCTTTTTAATTATGCTCTGTGCAGGGCAGTATCACTAAAGCGTGTCACAGCCGACATTACGCTCATATGGCAAAACCCTGTTTCAGAGTGGATTTTTAGTAAAAAGGCAAAAAAATACCCGCCTGAAAAGGCGGGATAATTGTTAATGGTGGCGCTGACTGGATTCGAACCGGTGACCTGTCGGGTATGAACCGAATGCTCTAGCCAACTGAGCTACAGCGCCAAAA
>CAZNYN010000081.1:0-3791 GCA_964577295.1 uncultured Synergistaceae bacterium
AGCAGAAGAGCCGGTATTGCAATTATGTTTGCAAAGGAAGTTATCGTGTTTGGTACGGCGAATCTCTCTTTGTAATTTGCCCACATGGAAAGAATGCCGATAAAAAGTATGGACATTGAGCCGGGAAGTATGTATTTGACCATCTGCCCCGCATATGCGATTCTTTCTTTGTCAAATGTTCGTGCAAAGAGTTTTATAAATTCTTCGGGGAAGATAAGTGTAACAACGGATATTACAAGGCAGAGGATGGCAACGTTTCTTATAATCCAGCCTATTAAGTTTTCCGATGTCTTTTTGTCGTTTTGAACCAGTTTGGGGAGGATTGCGGATTCAAGCGTGCCCTGTATGGTTCCTGTTATAAAGCCTATGGCTCCGAATGCCACATAGAAGGAGTCGACAAATGCCGAGGCGCCGAATAGGTACGCAACAAGCCACACCCTTCCGTACGCAAAAATTCTGCTTGCGGCAGTGAGGGAAGTCGTTATTACCGTGGCGTTGCGGGCATTGTGCTTCCCGAGCAGGAAGTGGAAAAATTTTCTTATGCGTTCAATCATAGCCATATTGTAGCATGTAAAGAGGCTTTTCGCGGGTGAAGATAGAATAAGAGTATTGTCCTCCCTCTGTTTTCGAGAAAGTATAAAATCATGAGTTAAGGTTTTACTGCGGCATTGATATTGCACAATTTCCATATCTATATTACTAATTATTATGTGCATAATTTGAAATATATGCATTCTTCAGGTTTACACGGATAAAGTTCAAGGATATAATCAGAATAGAGAAGTAGCTTTGCTATGTTTATACCTGTTCACTTACATAGTATTGACACTGCTAAATATAATATACGGAGAATTTTACCATGCCATTTTTGCTGAGGATGACGTACTCTATTGTTAAACATTATAGGAGGCTGGAACACAGCAGATTTATAGTCATGCTGATTGATTTCATCCTTCTCTCCCTTGCAGTCTATGTGGGATTTGCCCTAAGACTCTCCCTGCTTATTCCGAAAAGGTATATACCTGAAATGCTGAACGTAATGGCGGTATACAGCTCTGTTACGGTGCTGACTTTTTACATCTGTAAGATATATAAGGTCTCTTGGTCAAAATCCAGTGTTGAGGAGTTCAGCCGTCTTATCAAGTCCTATTGGAGTGCCGCGGTTCTTTTCATATTTTTGGCGTATTTTACCAAGTCTGTATTTGTTCCGCGTTCTTCCCTTGCGATAATGCTCTTTGCCGGTATTACATTTGTAATCACGACAAGAGTGGTGTGGAGGATGATGGTGCTCCTTACATACTCGCGTGCGGAGGGAGCCGAAAAGGTTTTAATCGTCGGAGCGGGGGAGTCCGGTACTCTTTTGGCGCGCGACCTTATGCATAACAACACTAAGATGAAGCCGATCGGCTTTATAGATGACGATCCGAAGCTGCACGGCAGAATAATTGCCTCACTGAAAGTTTTGGGCGGTAAAGATGTACTTACAACCGTAATTCAGAAAGAACTTATCTCGTCCGTTCTTATCGCCATGCCATCCGCAACGGGCGAAGAGATTGCATCATATCTTAATATTCTCAGAGAGTTCGCTCATTTGAAAGTACGTGTGCTGCCGAGCCTTGTGGAGCTTGCAAACGGAGATGTTTCGGTTACAAGACTGCGCCCCCTTAAATTGGAAGACTTGCTGCGCCGCGAGCCTATTACTCTCGACAACAGCGCAATAGAATCCATCATAAGGGGTAAGACAGTCCTTGTTACGGGAGCGGGCGGGTCTATCGGTTCGGAAATATGCAGGCAGGTGCTGATGCAGCAGCCTAAGGAGCTTTTGGCTTTAGGGCACGGGGAGCAGTCGATATATCTCTTGACTGAAAGTTTAGCAGAATCCGGCAACACAATCCCGGTGCGCAAAATAATAGCGGACGTGGCGGACAGAGAGACAATGGAAAAAGTCTTTCAAAAGTACACCCCCGAGACAGTGTTTCATGCCGGGGCTCACAAGCATGTGCCTCTGATGGAGGATAACCCGGCAGAATCTTTGAGAGTTAACTCATACGGAACATGGAACTTGGCTGATCTCTGCGGCAGATACGGTGTTCGGCGTATGGTCATGATATCCACCGATAAAGCGGTACACCCGACAAGCGTAATGGGAGCCACAAAACGCATAGCAGAAAAACTGCTTCTCTCTGTGCAGCAGGATTATCCCGACACAAGATACATGGCTGTGCGCTTTGGAAACGTACTGGGAAGCAGAGGGAGCGTTGTTCCCAAGTTTGAAAAACAGATAGAAGATGGCGGCCCTGTGACAGTAACACACCCGGAGATGAAACGCTACTTCATGCTTATACCGGAAGCTGTCAGCCTTGTTCTGCAGGCGGGAACAATGGGGAACGGCGGTGAGCTTTTTGTTTTGGATATGGGAGAGCCCGTCAATATAACCGAAATGGCGGAGACCTTGATAAAACTCCACGGCTATGAACCGTACAAAGAGATAGACATTCAATTTACCGGCATTCGCCCCGGAGAAAAATTATATGAAGAGCTGTTCTACGACACAGCGCATGTGGACAAGACAGCCCACAACAAAATTTTCCTAAGCAAGCTGACAGAAGACACACCGATACTGGCAAAGGTAGAGGAACTGTTGAAAAGGCCGTACAATGAAGATGAAAACATTAAAAAAGCTATATTTGAATTAACAAAAGACAATTAATATTTAGATATAGGTATCAACTAGCAAAGTACAAAATAAGAAGCGGAAGGGATGTATTCCTTCCGCTTTAGTGTTAAAAGGCTACATTTCTATTCCAAGGAGTGTTCTGGCTCCCCAGCCTATGCAGAAGGATAAGGCGGCTACTCCGAAGCTTATTCCTATCATTTCAAGGAATGCGGGTTTGAAGGGTTCTTTGCGGACAACGGAGACGTAGAAGGTAAATACCAATATTACAAGGCCTGCGTTGAAGAGGCAGAAGAAGAGCGATGTCAGAGGGTTTGCGAAGCAGCAGTAGGGTATTAGGAGCATTGTTACTACTATCATGTATGCTATGCCTGTGTATACTGCGGCTTTTATGGGATGTTCCTCCGTAGGGTCGTTTTTCTTTGAAAGGTATTCTGATGCTGCCATGGAGAATGTGGCTGCGCTTCCCGTTATAAAGCCTGCCATTGCTATTGTTGTCGTGTTGCCGAGTGCGAAGGTGAAGCCGGCAAGTGCTCCCGTGAGTTCGACAAGAGCATCGTTGAGTCCCAATACCATTGAGCTGATGTAGCGGAGGCGTTCTTCGTCTATGAGTTCTATGAGGGCTGCTTCGTGTTCCTGTTCACTTTTGTACATTGCAAGGGCTTCGGGGACTTCGTCAGCTATGGAGCCGTATGTGCCCTGTGCTCCTTCTTCGCCTGATTCCATCATGTTTATTACGAATGTTATGCCGAAGATTAATGCGAGAAGTCTGTAGTATATTATTTTAACAGTACCGGGCTTTGGATTATCTCCCGTGTACTTCGCCCATATTCCGGCATGGATTCCCTCTTCCGCAGCGATGCGCGCAAGTATCTCACCGTTGCGCCCTTTGACGCGTTTTGCCAAGTCTCCGTATATTACGTGCTCGGTTGCCTCATTTTTCTGCATGCGGCGAATTATAGCCATGGTTTCCTGTCTCATTGTGTTTGTTATTCCTCCCGTGTTTCCTTATGTATGGTGTGTATTTTACTACAAAGTAGGGAGGATGTGGGAGGGAAGTTAGCTTCGCGGAAGTTGCTTCGCGTGAAACATGGTGAAGTGCTCGCTTCGCATTGCG
>CAZNYN010000082.1:0-3419 GCA_964577295.1 uncultured Synergistaceae bacterium
CCCCGCACAGACCCATTGCGGGGAGACGAGAAAAAGCTAAACAGAGATTTAGCATTCTAAAACATTTCACGCAATGCGGCTTCCGCGAACCTCCCCTCGGCTTGCTTTTAGATGCTATAATGCTGCCAAAGATGCTCCGGTTTTGTCTTACAGATATCATTGCGCGGGGGAATCGGCATGGATTTGAAGTCCGGTGTTTATGAGCAGCTTATCAATAAATCTTTGCGTCGGGAGTTAAAATCTCTTCCCGATGCAATTGTGCGAACCGAAAAGCTTGACGGTGCGGAGTCTCCTGTTATCTTGGCCAAGTATCTGTGCGAAGTTTTGCGCGGAGCTCTTGCCGATATTGACTGCTCCGATGATGATACTAAGGCAAGGATAGACTTTGCCAATAGGATTATTTCTGCGATTGCCGAGGAGAGCGGCAGGGAGGATTTTTCTTCCCTTGAGCTTGATGTACCCGCGGAAGAGCTGACAGCCTGTATAAAGAGCGAGAACAGCATCTATGCTCTGTACCCTAATAATGAGATACCTCGCCCGAAGACTTCGCTTGCCGAGAGCTCTCTCTTTACGGGCTCGGAGAAGGAGCCGCCTCTTTTCAGCGAGCTGAAAGCGGAGATTAAGTCCTGCGACAGAATAGACATGCTTGTCTCTTTTATAAAGTGGAGCGGGCTTAGGCTCATTATAGACGAGCTGGAAAAGTTTACTCAGAACGGCGGACGTCTCAGAGTTATTACGACTTCTTACATGGGAGCCACTGACGCGAAAGCTGTGGAGAAGCTGGCGTCTCTGCAAAATACGGAGATTATGATTTCCTACAACACGGCATCGACAAGGCTTCATGCAAAGGCTTACCTTTTTGTGCGCGATACGGGCTTTACGACGTCTTACATAGGCTCATCGAACATTTCAAAAGCTGCTCTTTCAAGCGGGTTGGAGTGGAATTTGAAGGTTACTCAGAAGGATATGCCTCAGACGATAAAAAAGGTTGCCGCGACTTTTGAGAGCTATTGGAACTCTCCCGATTTCACAAGGTATAGTGCGTCTGATAAAGGTAAGCTGGAAGAGGCTCTTGCTTACGAGAGAACGCGCGGGATTCCCTCTTCTTTGCAGGGCTGTAATTTTGACATCATTCCCTATTCATATCAAAAAGAAATATTGGACAAGGTGGAAGCGGAGCGCGCGATTCACGGACGGTACCGCAATCTCATAGTTGCCGCTACGGGGACGGGAAAGACTGTCATATCGGCATTTGACTACAAGCGATATGTCAGAGAGAATCCTTTAAGCCCCTGCCGCCTCCTATTTGTCGCTCACAGAGAGGAGATTTTGGAACAGAGTATTTCCTGCTTCCGCGGAGTTCTGAAAGACCAAAATTTCGGAGAGCTCTTTGTCGGCTCTTACAGGCCCGACAGCTTGGAACACCTCTTTATCTCCGTCCAGAGCTTCAATTCGGCTGATATGACATCAAAGACATCCGCTGATTTTTATGACTTTATCGTGGTGGACGAATTTCACCATGCCGCCGCCCCTACATATAAAAAGCTGCTTGACTACTACAAGCCCAAAATTCTGCTGGGGCTGACCGCAACTCCCGAACGCATGGACGGACAGAACGTTTTGGACTATTTCGGAGGCAGAATCGCAGCGGAGATACGCCTGCCCGAGGCTATAGAGAGAAAACTTCTGTCGCCTTTTCAATATTTCGGCGTCACCGATGACGTGGATTTAACCTCTCTGCGCTGGACGCGCGGCGGCTATGACAGGTCGGAGCTTTCAAATCTCTATACAATGTCGAGGGCTGTGGCGGAAAATCGCGCTGTTCACATAGCTCTCTCCGTGGAAAAATATGTGACGGATATAGGAGCGGTGAAGGGGCTGGGCTTCTGCGTCTCCGTCGAACATGCCAAATTTATGTCGGAATTTTTCAATTCCTGCTCCGTTCCGTCAATATCGCTCCACGGCGGCTCTTCCGAGACAGAAAGGGACGAAGCAAAGAAAAAACTCGTCACAGGCGAGATAAAGTTTATATTCGTCGTTGACCTCTACAACGAAGGCGTTGACATACCGGAGATAAACACTGTCCTATTCCTGCGCCCTACGGAAAGCCTCACCGTCTTTTTGCAGCAGCTCGGGCGAGGACTGCGCCTTGCTGACGACAAAGAGTGCCTAACCGTGCTCGACTTCATCGGGCATGCAAATAAAAGGTATAACTTTGAAGATAAATTTGCGGCTCTGCTCTCAAACACCGATAAGAATGTCGAAAAAGAGATTAAAGAAGGCTTTGCCTCTCTTCCGAAAGGGTGCTTCATACAGCTTGAAAAGAGAGCATCGGAATTTGTTCTGGAAAATATAAGAAGCTCTCTCTCCAATACACCCGAACTTGTGCGCAGAATCGCCTCATTTGAAGAGGATTTCGATGTTCCTCTCAATCTGGCAAAATTTATCAATGCTCTCAAAATAGACGTCAGGCGCATATATTTAAGAGAGAGTAACTTCGCACGCCTCTGTGTAAAAGCCGGCAAGAGGGAGGATTTTGCCGAGGATGCGGAAGTGACTCTGAAAAGAGCTTTCGGAAGAATATGTTCCATAAATTCCCTTGCGTGGATAAACTTTCTGCAAAAAATTTTTAATAACCCCGCCCCAATAGATATCAATGCTATGACGCAGAACGAAAAAAGAATGCTCCTCATGTTTCACTACACAATATGGCAGAAACTTCCCGAAGAGTGCGGCTTTGCAAATGCGGCAGTGAGCTTGGAAACTTTGAAGCGCTGTCCCGTGATGCTCCATGAGCTGACGGAACTTTTGGCATATCTGGCAGACAAAATAGACTTTGTCGGCAGGCAGATAGACCTCGGCTATGACTGCCCTCTGGAACTTTACTGCTCCTACACTAAAGACCAGATACTCTTGGCTTTTGACCACAGAAATCCAGCAAGTGTCCGAGAAGGCGTCAAATACCTGCCCGATAAAAAGACCGATCTGCTCTGGGTGACACTCAATAAATCGGCAAAGGATTACTCCCCGTCAACCATGTATGACGACTACTCAATCAACGCGGAACTTTTCCATTGGCAGAGCCAGAGCACAACAGCCGAAACTTCCGTTATGGGGCAAAGGTACATCAGCCATGCGAATACGGGAAACAAAATCCTGCTCTTCGTGAGAGAGTACAAAAAAGACGCAGCGGGGACAGCACCTTACACTTACATGGGGCCGGTACAATACCTGAAACACGAGGGAAGCAAACCGATGAATGTCACATGGAAGCTGGAAAACGAGATACCTGCCAAATATCTGAAAAAGACGAACAAACTCGGAGTGGCGTAATGCTTCATGCCGCTCCGTCAGTCCAAAAGCAAAATAACGCGGCAGACTTTTACCGCCTCTGCGTCTGACTGTATTGAATGGCGCTC
>CAZNYN010000083.1:0-2839 GCA_964577295.1 uncultured Synergistaceae bacterium
CAAATTTTTCTTACGGGCTATTTTTCGTTCATCCTGCTTTCAGCGTGATAAAAGCGCCCTTCCTTCATAACAAAAGAACAGTCCCTCAGCGCATCGGGGTCTTTCAGCAGGTTGCGTCGCCAGCCTGCGATATCTGCGTGTTTGCCCGGTTCGATACTGCCTGTGATGTCGTCTATCTCACATATCTCGGCATTGACTTTTGTAGCGGCATGAAGGATTCTGAACGGGTCCATGCCGTTTGAGAGCCATGCGTTGTACTCCCAGCCGGATTCATGGTTGTTGTGAACAGTGACTAAGTCCGTTCCGTAGCCGAGTTTTATCTTGCTGTTGATGATAGTCTCTCTTCCCTCCTGCAGACGAGCTCGGTAAAGTTCAAGCTTTCTTCTGAAGAAGGCGTCCTTTTTTGCGATACTTTCCGGGTCCGGATTTATTACATCCTCATAAGGACAGAATGTCGGAACGAGATAAGTGCCAGTATCCTCAAACATCTTTGCAGTCTCTTTATCCATCAGAGAGCCGTGTTCCATGCCTGTTATGCCGAATCCTATGAGCTTCTGCATCAGCTCGGGAGCGTATACGTGAGCTGTGGAGGATATTTTCACCTCTCTTGCCGTGTCAAATATTGCCTTGAGTTCGGCGTCGTTGAGCTGGATATCCTCCGGGCTGTCATTGGGGGAGGCAAAGCCGCCTGTCGCCATTATTTTTAAGAAGTCGTACCCCATCTTCTTCTCTCTGCGCACGACTCCGGTAAAAAAGTCTGCTCCGTTTCCCATTGCGGGGTAGATACCTGCCATGTAATCCGAGAGATAGGGATTTTTCCTCAGCACCTGAGTCATGTCTCCGTGGCTTCCAGGTGTGCATATTACATGAGAAGATACGACCATCCTTGAGCCTTGTATGTGTCCCTCTTCAATGGCGCGTTTCACATCAAGCTCATAAGCCTCTCTAGCCCAGCCTAAGGTGCGTATTGTCGTAAATCCGCCGAGAAGGGTTCTGCGAGCGCATTCCGCAGTCGCTATGGCTCTGTAGCCGTCGGAATTAAAGACTGTGTCTGACGCATATACATCTTTCCAGTAAAAGTATTGAGGATGCACGTGAGCGTCAATCATCCCGGGAGTTACAGTCAAATCCGACAGGTCGATAATTTCGGTGTCATCTGGACAGGCAAGATTATGGCCGACTTCTTTTATCAGCTTTCCCTCTATTAGAATTTCTGCCTCCTCGCTCAGTATAGGCTTGATTCCGTCATAGAGTTTGCCGCATTTAATTTTTTTAAACGTCTTTGTCATATAAAAATTCCTCCCGATTTTATCTTGCGGAAGCGTTCTCTTCGCGCGGGAAAATATTGCTGAAAAGAACGAGAGCTATTATGGCAAGCGGCGCCGCAACGATTATGCCGTTAAGCCCCATGGGTCTCTTAAGTATGATATCCCATATAAGTATCGCCGCACCGCCAGTCAAGACAGATGCCATTCCTCCCGCCTGACTAATCTTACGGTAAAAGAATACTCCGAAAAGGGGAATAGTTACAGCCGCTCCGTACATTGAATAAGAATACATCTGCATCGCAAGAACTTCGGGAAGATAGACAGCCATTATGTAAGAGAAAATTCCGACTCCGACTATAGCAGTCCTCGTGCCCTTTATAAGCTGTTTGTCCGTCATGTCGGGCTTAAAGTATTTCTGAACTATGTCTATCATAATATTTGTAGCCGCTGAGAGGATAAAAGAGTCTCCGGTAGTAACGATAAAAGCGACACAGGCGCAGAGCAGGGGCGCGCCGCAGATGAACGGCATGTAATTGACCGCCATGCGCAGAATGACTGTTTCGCCGTTGATTCCCGGCATAAGTTTAATGGCGCAGAGGCAGAAGCTGATTACGAGAAACATTACTGTGGACATAGCAACGAAAAGCATCTTGGCAGACTTCTTCGCCTCTGCCTCGCTCTTGGCGCAGGCGTAGCGCTGGAGCTGGTTCTGGTCTCCGAGATAGAGCAGGAATACAGGAAGGATGTATCCGATCATCTGAATCAGAGACATGCCTCCCGTGATACTTGCCTGTGCAGGAGTGAGAGCCTCATAAGCGCTTGAATATCCGTCCGAAGCTCCGAGAACGAAGAAAAGCCCGAAGCCCATGCCGATAAATATCATTACCGTGCTTAAAAAGTCTGTCCATGCGACAGAGTTCATGCCGGACGTGACTGCAAGCAGAACCATAATTACTGCGGCTATTATGGTCGAGTAGGTCTGGTCGAAGCCTGTGATTATATTTACGATGTAAGCCGCTCCCGTGAAGCTGTATGAGACTATGCCGGTGTAAGCAAGCAGAATGCATATCGAGGCTATAAGGCTTGTTTTCCGTCCATAGTGCTGTTCGAGTATCTCGGGAACGGTGTACTTTGCCATGCTCCTTATCTTCGGGGCGAACTTTATAAGAGCCAAAGCTCCGAGGGGCGCTCCGCTGAAGAATAGTATTCCGGCCCACGGCCCTGACTTGTATATGAAGCTCGCACTGCCTATTACAGTGCCTCCTCCAAACCACGTGGCAAGAAGAGTTCCGACAAGCACTATTAAAGGAAGCTGTCTGCCTGCGAGAAGGAATCCGTCCTTATCTTCCTTTACCTTTTTTCCGACAACACTGCCGACAATGACCATAATTAACAGATAAATTACTATTGCAATAGCGTACTTGGGACCTGCAAGAGCCTGATTCATAACAATACCTCCCAGTCAATTTAACAGTAATTTTTTTAATAAAAAATCATAAGCTAAAAAACTATTCCAGCCGGTGTCTTAATTATTTTTCCTTCTTTAAAGACCCATGACGGGTTGTAGAGCA
>CAZNYN010000084.1:0-1934 GCA_964577295.1 uncultured Synergistaceae bacterium
TTTTCCCGCTTGCCATACTTCCTTTTGTGGCGGAGAATATCTGCAGCTGTTTTTAGAAATGGGGACGCGGATTATGTCTGAAATTTATTCACATGAATTTTTTTTCGAGAGTTCTTTTAACCCTATAGCTATATATCGTACAGAGGGAAAAGTTTCGTCTTTGACTTCCGATAGGATATTTTTTGTCAATGTGAACCCCGCTTATGAGAGAGTCAATAAGGTTCGCAAGGAAGATATAATAGGACGTTCTTTTCACGATGTGTGGCCTACTGTTGAGCCATGCTGGGGAGAAATTATCATTCGCTGCGTAAAGGAGCAGAAGTCTGTCCACTGCGAGAATGAGAGCGCCTATACAGGCAAGTATCTGGAAGTTATAGCCTTCCCTATTGCCGATGGAATGGCAGCTACAATGTTTCTTGACAGAACCGAGTGGAAGAAGTCCGATGAAAAGCTCAAAGAGCATCAGAAAAAACTGATTCGCTATCAGGAGATGCTCAGAGAGCTTGCCACTAAGCTGACAATAAGCGAAGAGAATACCAGACGCGAGATAGCCACCGATCTGCATGATTCAATAGGGCACTCACTGCTCACTCTGCTGCTGGATCTGCGCAAGCTGAAGGAGGAGCACTCATTGCCGGAAGATGTCAGCTCCGTCATATCAAATTCCATAAGCGTTACGGAGAATATGATAGCCGAGAGCAGACACCTTATATTTGAGCTAAGTCCTCCCATTTTGCTGGAGATCGGCATAACTCCGGCTCTTGAAACTTTGGCAGACCATCTTTTTACTCCAAGAGGGATAATTTGGGAAGTTTCGACGAGAGGGCGGCTTGAGGATTTCAGCGCCGACGATGTTATATGCGTCATTCTCTATCGCATGTCGCGCGAGCTGATGATGAATGTAATAAAGCATTCCGGTGCCACAAAAGTTTCGATAAGCGTCAACAGAGGGCCTAAGAAGATTCAGGTCGTTATTGAGGATAACGGAAAGGGGCTTCCGAAAAAGTTCTGCATGGAGCGTTCTAAGTCTCCGGGGCTTGGCCTCTTCAGCATAAGGGAACGGCTTATCCACATAGGCGGAGAGTTGCAGATAATTTCAAACACGGGCGGCACAACTGTCTCTATGCTGGCCCCTCTTCACCTAAATACCGACGGGACGGAGGAGAAGTCGAATGATTAGGATTCTCATTGCCGACGACCACGTCCTTTTCAGAGAGGGTATGAAGAGTCTGCTCAAAAGCGAGGACGGAATAGAGCTTATAGCGTCTGCGTCCGACGGGCTTGAGGCTCTTGAGCTTGCAGGTGAACTGCGCCCCGAAATAGTTTTAATGGATGTTACGATGCCGCGGATGAACGGTATTATCGCTACGGAGAAGATTGTCTCGAAGTTTCCCGATATAAAAGTCATAGTCCTTTCCATGCACAGTGACAGAAGGTTTATAGCAGAGACTCTGAAAGCCGGAGCAAGAGGCTACCTGCTTAAAGAGAGCTCGCCTCAGACCGTTGTGGAAGCCATACGCTCTGTTGCGGAAGGGGATATATACCTTTCGGCTAAGGCCTGCACGGTTCTGACCGAGGACTATCTGCGGCTTTTGAACAACGAAAAGCAAAACAGCAGCAATCCTCTTTCCGAACGGGAGATGGAGGTGCTGTTGCTCTTGGTTAAGGGGCGCAACGGCAAGCAGATAGCCGATACTCTTTCCATAAGCAAGAACACTGTGGACACCCACAGGCGCAGGATTTTGGACAAGCTGGGCTGCGCGAGCATGGCGGAGCTGACAAAATATGCCATACGCGAAGGTTTTCTGACTTTAGAGTAGAGTCTGCCTTGATATTTTTATGATTCGGACGATGTATTCTTTATTTCCGCCAGATTATTTAGCGTCAGCAGGTATATATTTTCATATCCGCATTTTATTTTTGTTATTGTAAGG
>CAZNYN010000085.1:0-1836 GCA_964577295.1 uncultured Synergistaceae bacterium
TTTTACACACGAGAGGGGAGCTAGCCGGCTCCCCTCTTTTTTCTGCTATGAATTTAAATATGATAACCGGGAGGTGGAGATGTGTCTGTTTTTGTTAAATTAATCGCAAGTACTCCTGATGCCGCAAAGATTGTCGCAGCCGCTGCCAAAATTTGCTACAGCCCGTCCGGGGCGGTGAAAATTTTAGACGGTCTCGACGATGATAAAGTTTCATCGTTTTTAAAAATGCTGCGCGAGTCGGGACACCTCTCTCCATTTGAACATGTCTCGTTTACTTTTGCGATAGAAGGAATAAGCCGTGTGGCCACTCATCAGCTTGTGCGCCACAGAATGGCGAGCTACTCACAGCAGAGCCAGCGGTACGTCGGTATGGACGGACAGTCCTGCATCGTTCCTCCGTCTGTGACGAGCATACCTCAGGCAGCAGAGATTTTCGCCAAGCAGGCTGAGTCTGCATGGAAATGCTACGACGAACTGGTTAAGGCAGGAGTTCCAAAGGAAGATGCGAGATTCATACTTCCTCACGGAGCGGAGAGCCGCATCGTCGTCACGATGAACGCGCGCGAGCTGCACCATTTCTTTGCTTTGAGACTCTGCCGAAGAGCCCAATGGGAGATACGGGAGCTTGCGGTAAAGATGTTTGTTCTGGCAAGAGAAGCCGCCCCCGAGCTTTTTGAAACAGGCGGCCCGTCATGCGTCGTCTTAGGACGCTGCACGGAAGCTCATTCATGCGGGAGACCGTATTCGTCAATGGAAGAGATGCTTTCTGAATGAGAATTTTTTATATAGCAAATGCGATAATATCAATGCTTGCCGCGCCTCCGAAGAAGCGTATTCCCGTTGGAGGGCAGGCTGTAATCGAAGGAGTTCTTATGAAAGGGCCCGAGCACTGGGGGCTCGCAGTCAGAGAACCATCAGGGAATATATGGCTCAAAGCGTGGCTTGGTTCGGAATGGCTCAAGCACGGTATATGGAAGCTGCCCGTTGTGCGTGGCTTTGCGACAATGGTGGAAATGATGAGAATAGGAACGAGAGCTCTCTCAATGTCCGCAGAAATAAGCCTCGGAGAAGAGGATAAGATAACGCCGCTTGAAATGGCGGGTTCGATAGCTGTTGCCATCGCTGCCGTTGTCGGGCTCTTTGTGGCACTGCCCCTCTTTGTTTCGGAACACATCACCTCGCTCTTTAATCTTTCCCATATCTGGAAGAATATCATAGAAGGTTTTACCCGAGGAGTTGTATTTGTCGGATATGTCGCCCTCATAGGTCTTTGGAAAGATATTAAAAGAGTCTTTGCATATCACGGTGCGGAACATAAGACAATCAACGCCTATGAGAATGACGCCGAACTTACTCCCGAAACGGTGGCTAATTATTCGAGAATACATCGCCGCTGCGGGACATCTTTTCTGCTGGTCGTCATACTTGTCAGCATAATAGTCTTTTCTGCGATAGGCGGAGGTTCAGTTCTATGGAGAATAGGAAGCAGAGTTGTGCTCCTGCCCTTTGTCATAGGTTTGTCCTATGAATTTATAAGAGGTGCGTCGAACTCTGAAACGTGGGGCAGAGCCTGCATAAAACCGGCGCTGTCTTTGCAGTATATCACTACGAAAGAACCGAGCCTCGACCAGATAGAAGTTGCACTTGCAGCTCTGGATTTGGCTCTTCATCCGGAAAAAGACAATCAGAATTCACAGGTGGTGTAGTGTATGGAGCTTATCAGCAAGTTAAAAGAGATAGAAAAAAGTTATAAAGAAATAGAACAGAGAATGGCTGACCCGGAAGTTGCCAATAACCCCAAAGAGATGCAGTCTCTGGGCAAGAAGCATGTTGACC